>CAMLUN010000015.1 GCA_946487795.1 uncultured Lactobacillus sp.
TACTCCTGATGGAATTGACGATGTTGAATTTTATATCCAGACTAATCCCGGGGAAACGATGGGACCATTAGCACGGATTGCTTCTGGTGGTGAACTTTCACGGGTAATGCTTGCCCTTAAAACAATCTTTGCGCAAAATGAAGGCGTTACGAGTATTATCTTTGATGAGGTAGATACTGGGGTTAGTGGACGTGTTGCTCAAGCAATTGCAGATAAAATTAAGGTAATTGCAAATAATTCACAGGTCCTTTGTATTACTCACTTGCCACAAGTTGCTGCTGTGGCGCAACACCACTTTTTAATTCAGAAACATGTTAAAGACGAGCGGACAACCACAATGGTGACAATTCTTAATGATAAAGAACGGGTTAACGAATTGGCACGAATGTTGTCGGGTGAAAAGGTAACGAAATTAACCAAAGAACATGCGGAAGAATTATTAAAGATGGCACAAGAGTAAGCAACACAGACAATATGGAATGAGTTTAATTGAGAATAAAAAGAACGAGGGAGTGAGACAGAACTAGCTCGCTAGTTCGTTTTCGAACCCCCGCAAGCACAAATAGGGTTTCAGCGTTCGGATTTTCCGAGCACTGAAACCCATTTGTGTACTGCGTCGTTTGTATTTTTCCTAGGTAATATACCTTATGTCACAGCCCCGCTCGTTCTTTTGCTTGCTATTAATTTAGCAGAAATCAAAAATTTGCGATATAGCGAATTTGGTTAAAATTAACTACGTAACTGACATTTTGATTTTGGATTAGGTATCGTTTGTTATCTAATTTCTTAACAGTGCCACGGACATTAACAGGGTAACCATCATTATTAATGGGCATTAGTTGAATCAACACCTGCAAACCGTTGTTGATAGTTTTGTTGAGGAAAGAAAGCCGTTGCTTTGCTGGTTGGGGAGTTAATAATTGAATTGGCTCTTCGTGAAACGAAAAATCGTTATTCAGTAACTGCTGTAATTTACCATTAATGATAGTTGATGCTGATTTAAATAAAGACTGTTCCATTTGCATTTCACACATCTCCGAACATTTGTTTGTAGTTATAGTATACGAACAGACGTTCAAAAAAGCAAGCCCAAATTTAGAAAAAATACCAATTCCAATAGTTGATTTTATCGCTTATTTAGTGCATTATAGTAATAATACGTTATATTTGAATAGGAGAATTAGCATGGCAAAAAGGGGAATGTTAATTGTACTTTCTGGCCCTTCTGGTGTAGGTAAGGGTACTGTACGTAAAGCAATTTTTGATTCCAATGACAATGACTTTCAATATTCTATCTCGATGACAACACGGCAACCACGTCCTGGTGAAAAGAACGGGGTTGACTACTACTTTGTTTCAAAGGAAGAATTCGAACACGAAATTCAAACGGGTGGAATGCTTGAATATGCAAAGTATGTTGACAATTATTATGGGACCCCATTAAAATATGTTAATGAGACCTTAGATTCAGGGAAAGATGTTTTTCTTGAGATCGAAGTTAACGGTGCAATGCAAGTTCGTTCAAAGTGTCCAGATGGTGTTTTTATTTTCTTAACGCCACCCGATTTGGATGAACTGAAGCAACGATTAATTCACCGTGGTACTGATAGTATGGATGTTATTAACAAGCGAATTCGAAAGGCTTTTGATGAGATTCGAATGATGCAAAATTATGATTACACGGTTGTTAATGACAAGGTACCAAATGCTGTTGCTAAAATTAAGGACATTATTCGTACGGAACGGCTCCGGGTTAATCGGGTAATGCCACGCTATCTTGAAATGTTAGGAGATTCAGCACAATGATTCTTTTTCCATCAGTTGATGAATTGTTAAAACGAATTGATTCGCGTTACTCTTTAGTTATGCTTGCAAGTAAGCGGGCACATGAATTGGAACGTGGATCCGCACCACTTCTTGATCACTACTACTCAAGTAAGCCAGTTGGAAAGGCTCTAGAAGAAATTGAAGCCGACAAGGTAACAATTGATCCAGATCACTTTGAAGACTTACAAGACTAACTTCTAAGTGGGCATTATTATATTGAGGCATTCGTAATTTCTGAATGATTAATTCACCGGGGTTGCGAATGCTTTTTCTATTAAATAATTATTGTGGAAGTCACGGAAAAACCGAGTGAGAATGATATAATCAAATTTGGAGTTAAACGATTGGAGGGTGCTAGATGGCAAAAATAGCGATATATATGACGGGAGGAATTGCTCTTTATAAGGGAATTGAGGTAATTCGTTCTTTAGAAAGGGATGGACACCAGGTTCGCGTGGCAATGACTGAGTCCGCAACGAAACTAGTAACCCCTTCAACGTTACATGCACTAACGCACCATCCTGTAATGACGACCCTATGGAATTATAATAATTCCCCGGTTCCTCACATTGAACTTGCAGATTGGTCCGATTATGCAATCGTGTTACCAGCAACTGCTAATATTATCGGTAAAATGGCGAACGGAATTGCTGACGATGCGGTATCCACAACCCTTTTGGCCACGGCAGCTCCTAAAATTGTTGTTCCAGCAATGAATACCAACATGTGGAATAATCCAGCAGTTCAACGGAACGTGGCTCAACTAAGGCAAGATGGAGTAACAATTATTGAACCAGCAGTTGGAATGCTTGCTGAAGGTTACCGGGGGAAAGGACGTTTACCGGAACCTGCTGAAATTATCAGTCAGCTGCGGTCGAGAATTAAGGATTCAATTACCGGAATTCTTCGTGGGAAAAAAGTATTAATTACTGCCGGTGGAACCCGCGAGGCAATCGACCCCGTTCGTTTTATTGGTAATCGCTCTTCAGGCAAGATGGGGATTGCAATTGCAAAAGCGGCCGCAGATGCAGGTGCTACTGTTGAACTGGTTCTTGGTCAGATTTCGATTGCTCAGCCAGTAAACCCGCAAATTAGCATTTACCAGGTTGGAAGTACGGAGGAAATGCAGAAGAAAGTCACGGAACTCTTTCCGGCAGCTGATATTTTAATCATGGCAGCTGCAGTTGCTGATTTTCGTCCTGCACGGGTTGCCAATCAAAAGATAAAGAAGCAGGATGATCAAGAACAGTTAGAACTTCAATTAGTGAAAACAACGGATATTTTAAAAACGGTTGCGGAAAAGAAACGTGCAGATCAGTTCGTAGTTGGTTTTGCTGCGGAAACCGCTGATTTAGTACAAAATGCTAATAAGAAGTTAAAAAGTAAGAATGCTGATATGATCATTGCTAACAGTGTTGCTGGCAACAATGATGCATTTGGCAGTGACCTAAACCAAGTAACAATTCTTCAATTAGGGACTGAGCCGGTTCAATGGTCAAGAATGACCAAGACAGAAGTGGCAATAAAACTAATTCAGTTACTTGCTACCAAGATAAAGTAAGGTGAGTGAGAGCGTGGCACAGTTAGCACAGGTAATTGTTGATGTTCCTACAATGCAAACAAATCGGCCCTATACATACCAAGTGCCAACTCGACTCGAAAATCAGGTTCAATTAGGAATGCGGGTAGTCGTCCCGTTTGGCAATGGTAAGCGGCAGGTACAAGGATTTGTTGTTGGCCTTGATCAGCCAACAAAGTATAGCGGTCAATTAAAAGCAATTGACGCTTTAATGGATTTACAACCGGTAATTGGGGACGAATTATTAAGTCTTAGTAAATGGCTTGCGGATCAAACATACGCTTTTTGGATTTCCAGTATTTATACAATGTTGCCTAATATGCTCAAAGCTAAGTCAACACGAGTCGTTAAAATTATTGATGAGGTTGATGAACAGGTTGCCTTCGATGTTTTTCACGGAAAAGATGAATTGGATTTTGCGACAGTCCAATCAAATCCTCAGATAGTTAGTTTGCTACTCAAATTACAAAGGCAGGGAAAGGTTCGCTTTGAGTACGTGGTGGCAGATAAGGCAAAGACCAAAACAACGGTAGGAATCCGTCCTCAGTTAAATTTTGAAGAACTTGAAGAAGCACGAACTTCCCTTCATGCTAATGCTCATGCACAAAATCGTCTTCTCTCTTATTTACAAAGTATTGTTGGTAAAACGGTCAAGCAGGTGGATGCTGAAAAGGTTAGCGGAATAAAAGCAGCAACTTTTAATATTGGTGTTCAAAAGGGCTGGTTAACGAAGGTACCGATTGAAGTTTATCGAACACCACTTGGACAAGAATCGTTGCCGGATGATCACCACCTTGCCAACCCGTTAACTTTGAACGATGAACAACGAGCGGCTGCTGATAAGATCGAGCAGGCAATTGATGATTCTCAGAGTCGCGTTTTTCTTCTTGAAGGAGTGACGGGTAGCGGGAAAACCGAGGTTTATCTCCAATCGATCGCTAAAGCACTCCAAAATCATAAAACAGCATTAATGCTTGTTCCAGAAATCTCCTTAACCCCGCAAATTGTGAACCGGGTTCGTCGTCGCTTTGGTTCAAAGGTTGCGGTCCTCCATAGTGGTCTTTCCGATGGGGAACGTTTTGATGAGTGGCGGCGGATTAATCGTGGTGAAGCTCAGGTTGTTGTTGGTGCGCGATCTGCGATATTTGCTCCGCTAACTAATATTGGTGTGATTATTTTAGATGAAGAACATGAATCAAGCTATAAACAAGATGAGGCTCCGCGCTATCATGCCCGCGAAGTCGCAAAGTGGCGAGGAGAGTATAATGATGCCCCGGTTGTTCTTGGCTCTGCTACTCCAAGTTTAGAAAGTCGGGCACGAGCAATGAAAGGGGTTTATCAACTTCTTCAATTAAAGCACCGGGTAAATAAACGTCCCTTGCCACCCATTAAAGTGTTGGATATGCGTCCAGAGATTAAGGAACGGGGAGAAAGTAACTTCTCTCGGGAGCTGTTGACTAAGCTAACCGATCGTTTGGCAAAAAATGAACAGAGTATTTTAATGCTTAATCGAAGGGGCTTTTCATCGTTTATGATGTGTCGTGATTGTGGTGAAGTCCTTAAATGCCCCAACTGTGATATTTCTTTGACACTGCATATGGATAGTCACACGATGAAATGTCATTATTGTGGTCATGAGGAGCCGATTCCCCGTTTTTGCCCTCATTGTGGCAGTCGCGAGATCCGCTACTATGGGACGGGAACGGAAAAGGTTGAGCGAGAACTGAACAGTTTGATTCCCCAAGCGCGCATCATTCGGATGGACGTTGATACCACCAGACGAAAAGGAATGCACGAAAAACTTTTACGGCAATTTGGCCACCATCAGGCTGACATTCTCTTGGGAACCCAAATGATTGCTAAGGGACTCGATTTTCCTAATGTTACCCTAGTGGGAGTGTTGAACGCGGATACCGGATTGGGGCTTCCTGACTTTCGGTCAAGCGAGCGAACGTTTGACTTACTGAGCCAGGTTAGCGGACGTGCTGGGCGAGCTGATAAAAAAGGTGAGGTAATAATTCAAACCTATAATCCCGACCACTATGCCATCCAATTTGCCCAAAGAAATGATTATGAAGGGTTCTTTAAGCGGGAGATGGCATTGCGCCACCAAGCTAGCTATCCTCCATATTATTTTACTGTTCGATTAATGGCGAGTCATGAAGATGAAGCAGTCGCTGCACGCGCAATGGCGCAAATTAAAGAACAGTTAACTAAAAGTCTGATGCCCTCAACAATTATTCTTGGACCGACGCCACGGGCAATTGCGCGAATGAAACGACGATATTACTACCAAATTGTAATCAAATACAAGCAGGATCAACATTTGCATTCGATCTTACAAAAGATTCTTCAAGAAACGCAGAGTAAGGGAAAAAATGATGTTCAAATTTCAATTGATCCCGATCCGCAATATTTTATGTAATGAAAGGATGACTTACTTATGTCAACATCAATCGTATTTATGGGAACTCCTGAATTTGCAGTTCCAATTCTTCAAAGTCTTATTGACGCGCCTGAATATGACGTTAAAGCTGTTTTAACCCAGCCTGACCACCGTGTTGGCCGTAAACATGTTTTAACCCCATCCCCAGTGAAAAAACTTGCCGTAGAAAACCAAATTAAGGTTTTACAACCAGCTAAGCTTAGTGGTAGTCAAGAGATGACAGAGATTATCGAACTGCATCCTGATTTGCTGATTACTGCTGCTTATGGTCAGTTCTTGCCAACAAAGCTATTAGATGCTGCACAGATCGCTGCAATTAATGTCCATGGTTCACTATTGCCTAAGTATCGTGGTGGTGCACCAGTTCAATATTCCATTATCAATGGTGATCGGGAAACCGGGGTTACGATTATGTACATGGTTAAGAAAATGGATGCTGGTGATATGATTTCTCAGCGAGCCATTCCAATTGAACCTGATGATGATAACGGTACAATGTTTAAGAAGTTGAGTATCCTTGGTCGGGATCTCTTGTTAGATACGCTACCTGACTTGATTAGTGGAAATGTTAAACCACAAAAACAAGATCCGGAAAAGGTAACTTTCTCACCAAATATTTCAAGTGAACAAGAGAAAATTGACTATACAATGTCAGCACAGCAAATTGATGATAAGGTTCGCGGGTTGCGTCCTGCCCCAATTGGTAACATGAAGATTGATGGGCTTCGAACTAAGATTTATGATGTGACACCATTGACTGAAAAAACTGAATTGGAACCAGGTAAAGTCGTTCGGATTGATAAACACCACCTGGTTATCGCTGCTGGTAAGGGAACTACATATCAAATTAATGAGTTAAAGCCTGCCGGTAAGCAAAAAATGAACATTACGGCTTACTTAAATGGTCACCAAAACATTAAGGAAGGGATGCAAGTGGTAACCGATGACTAAATTCACCCCACAAAATGCGCGGGAATTAGCTTTTGCTTCTTTAGAGCGAGTTCGTAAAACAAAGGCATATTCAAATCTTCAAGTAGACGAAACGCTTCGTCGGCATGAACTAAAACCCGCAGATCAACGTTTGGTAACGACAATTGTCTACGGAACGCTTCAACACCAGCTTACCCTAGAATATTGGCTAAAATCGTTGACACCAGGCAAACAGCTGGATCCGTGGGTTGAAACGCTCTTACTAACAGCGTTTTACCAATATAACTATTTAGATCGAGTTCCTAATTGGGCAGTGACCGATGAAACAATTAAAATTGCTAAGCGTCGTGGGAATCCGGGAATTAGGAAGTTTGTTACGGGAGTCCTTCATTCTGCATTACGAAAGGGTGTTCCTGATTTTTCGACAATTAAGCCAATTGCAAAACGATTATCAATTGAAGCGAGCGTTCCTCAATGGTTAGTTGAAAAGTTTATTGAAGAAAATGGCGTGCAGACGACAAAGAAAATTCTACAAGCGATTAATGAACCTGCTCATGTTTCCATTCGAGTTAATACTAAAAAGAGTAGTTTAGAAACAGTAAAGCAGCAGTTACTAGATGAAGGTATTGAAACGGCTGAAAGCCAAGTTGCGGTCAATGCTTTGGTCGTAACATCAGGCAATATCGTTAATTCCCCATTGTTGAAGGATGGAGTTATTACGATTCAGGATGAAAGTGCCATGCTAGCAGTTGAAAGTATGGATCTTCATCCACAATTTAAGGTGCTTGATGCATGTGCAGCGCCAGGCGGCAAAACCGTTCAAATAGCTGAGCAGCTTTCATCTGATCAGGGTGGTAAAGTTGTTGCTCTAGATATTCAC
The DNA here is from genome assembly GCA_946487795.1 of uncultured Lactobacillus sp. Lineage (GTDB taxonomy): Bacteria > Bacillota > Bacilli > Lactobacillales > Lactobacillaceae > Limosilactobacillus > Limosilactobacillus kinnaridis. The sequence continues at coordinate 7,663 of CAMLUN010000015.1, forward strand.
CAACACAAAGTTCGTCTAATTGAGAAAAATGCTCAACGAATGGGGGTAGAAGGCGTTGTGAAACCGATAGCGCTTGATGCCCGGAAGGTTAACGACAAATTTGCTGATGAAGAATTCGATCGAATTTTAGTTGATGCGCCATGTAGCGGAATGGGATTATTACGACGCAAACCGGAAATTCGTTATACGAAAACTGCTCATGATAGTCAGCAGTTACATCAAATTCAATTAGCAATTTTAAATGCGGTTGCCCCAAAACTGAAAAAAGGCGGTATAATAATTTTTAGCACGTGCACAATTTTAACTGAAGAAAATGAACACACCGTTCAAGAATTCCTTCAGGCACATCCAGACTTTACGCTGGAGCGAACAGTTACAAAACGTGCTCTTAAGGACGATCGAGATTCGGCAACTTTAACAATTCTGCCGAGTGATTACGGTTCCGATGGCTTCTTTATTAGTTGCCTTAAGCGAAATCTGTAGAAGGGAAAAGCATTATTTATGAAAGTTGCTTATCAAACAGATATTGGTCATCAAAGAAAGGAAAATCAGGATCGGGTAGCCAAGTTTACTGCCCCTGATGGAACCCTTTTGGTGGTCGTTACCGATGGAATCGGCGGTAGTCGAAGTGGCGATGTTGCTGCCCAAATTACTGTTGATCATCTTGGTCGTCAATTCCAAGCGGCCTCACCAAACTCATCATTGGAAGCAATCCGGTGGTTCGCACGTGAGGTCCAATTAATCAATGACGAAATCTTACAAAAATCAACGGAAAACCCAAAATATCAGGGGATGGGCACTACTTTAGTTGCCGCAATTATTTTTGATCAGGCAATGGTAGTTGCTAATATCGGTGATAGTCGGGGATATGTTCTCCATGATAACCTGTTAACACAGGTAACAATCGACCATTCATTAGTTAATGAGCTGGTCAAACATGGTGACATTACAGAAGAAGAAGCTCGTAATTATCCACAAAATAATATTATTACTCGTGCTATTGGTGTATCAGCTGATGCCAGAGTTGAGGTTAATCGCTTTGATCTGGGTGCTGGTGACCAAATTTTGCTGTGTTCTGACGGTTTATCAAAAATGATTACTCGAGAACAGATGATGGGAGTACTCGAATCAGATCTCTCATTAACAGAGAAGTGCTCGCAATTAATAAAAATGGCAAACGAGGCTGGTGGACCTGATAATATCACTGTCCTGATTGGGTTAGCAGAAGACCAGGAGGGGTAGTAAATGAATCCTGGATATAAAATCGGTAAACGATACAGGATTATTCGCACGCTTGGTGAAGGCGGAATGGCGAATGTTTATTTAGCATATGATGAAGTGCTTGACCGCAAAGTTTCGGTTAAGCTTCTTCGCTTAGATTTACGTGATGACCCAAATACTCAACGTCGCTTTGAACGTGAAGCGATGGCAGCAACACAATTAAATGATCCTCACATTGTTGGTGTTTATGATATTGGTGAGGATCACGGAATGCAGTTTATGGTAATGCAGTATGTGGAAGGGACGGACTTAAAGGCCTATATTAAGAAAAATTTCCCGATACCATTGCCGCAAGTGGTAGACATTATGGAGCAGGTTTTGTCTGCCGTTCAAGCTGCTCATGACCACGGGATTATTCACCGTGATTTAAAACCACAAAATATTCTAATTGATGAAAATAAAAATATTAAGATCACTGATTTCGGGATAGCAGTTGCCGCGTATCAGGACTCACTAACCCAAACAAATACGTTGATGGGTTCTGTTCATTATCTATCTCCTGAACAAGCACGAGGAAGTATCGCAACCAAGCAGTCTGATATCTATTCTTTAGGGATTATTCTTTATGAATTATTAACCGGAAAGGTTCCGTTTGAGGGTGAAACAGCTGTCTCAATCGCCCTAAAGCATTTCAAGGAAAATATTCCGTCAGTTCGTGATTTTAATAGGGATATTCCTCAAGCACTAGAAAATGTTGTTATCAAAGCGACTGCTAAGGATCCGAGTGATCGTTACAAATCAGCAGCAGCGATGGCCGCAGACTTGAGAACGTCTCTGGATCCGGCAAGAAAAAATGAACCGCGACTGGAATTTAATGATGACGATGACGGTGAAACTAAGGTAATTGAATTACCAAGTCACCACGAAAAGCAGCCACAACAAGATGAGAAGAAGCAGCCGCAAAAAAAGCAAGAAACTGTTTGGCACCGCTATAAAAAATATATTTGGTCAGAAATTGCAATAGTGGCTTTAATTTTGGCTGTCTCTGGTGGTTGGTGGTTTTTCGGTCGGAGTGTAATGACACCTGATGTTGATGGACAAAGTGCGGTAAAAGCGGAACAAACGTTACATAAGCATAACCTGCGAGTTGGCAACATTACACGGGTATATAATTCAAGCATCCCTAAGAATCATGTAGTCAGCAGCTCACCAAACGGAAGCGATAAGACACGGGTTAACAGTTACGTTAATCTTAAGGTTAGCCAGGGTGTTAAACAAATGACAATGGCTGATTATGTTGGCTCTGATTATAGTGACGTTGCAAGCGATCTGCGTGCTAAGGGATTTCGTGTTGAACAGGTCAAGGTCCATTCAGAGACTGTTGATCCTGGACAAATCATGAAACAAAATTACGCAAAGGGGAAGACCGTTGCTACAGCATCCCACACTATTCGTTTTAAGGTCAGTGCAGGCAAGACGCAGATTAAGATTCCTGACTTTAAGAACCAGGATGTTAGTGTTGTTCAGAAATTTGCTAATGAACACCACTTGCAGTTAACAACCCAAGAAAAAACATCCAAGACGGTCGCAACAAACCACGTAATTGCACAGACGCCAAAGGCTGGTTCGACCTTGAGTCGTGACGATACGTTAACGGTGACCGTTGCAAACTCAGGGAATGAAACCAAGACTACTAATATCCAGATTAATATTCCATTTGATGGTAATGGTGGTCAACGTGAAAATCGTGTTCAGGTTTACATTAAAGATGCTCAGCATAATTTAACAATGCAATACCAAGACATTACGATTAACCAGGAAACAACAATTAACGTTCCGTTTACCCTTCGACAAGGTGAGATGGGTGCTTACCGGGTTGTTCGGAATGGGCGAACGATTATGAGTGCGACTAACATTACCGCTTAAGGAGGGTAAAGGTGAAACAGGGAATAATACAACAATCTTTAAGTGGTTTTTATGATATTTTGGCTGATGGTGAAATCTATCGGACAAGGGCACGGGGTAATTTTCGTGCTCGAAAAATTAAACCAATTGTCGGTGATCGGGTTGAATTTGAGAATGGTTACCTTCTTCACGTTTTGCCACGAAAAAACGAATTAGTTCGTCCGCCAGTGGCTAATGTTGATATTGCTGTTGTTGTAACGGCAGCTAAGAAGCCAACATTCTCGACAAATTTGTTAGATCGCCAGTTGATCGCCCTTGAAGCACAAAAAATTATTCCGGTGATTTACTTTTCAAAAACGGATCTCCTTGATGATGACGAATATGCAAAACTTGCGGAAATTGTTGATGGTTACCGTAAAATTGGCTATCAGATTTTCTTTAGTCGGGAAGCATTCGCCGAAGATCAGCTGCATCAATTAAAAGAACTTTTAAAGGACCAAATTGTTACAATGATGGGACAAACGGGTGCTGGGAAATCAACGCTTTTAAATCACTTTGCGCCAGGATTAGACTTAGCAACTGGTGAAATTTCAACTGCATTAAAGCGGGGACGGCACACAACACGCAAGGTTAGTTTGTTAAACGTTGCAGGTGCCTGGATTGCAGATACCCCTGGTTTTTCATCGTATGAAACTTTTGACATGACCGTTGAAGAATTACCAAATTTCTTTCCGGAAATGAAAGAGTTAGCACCTAATTGTAAATTTCGGGGATGTCTTCACCTAAAAGAACCCCAATGTGCAGTTAAAGATGCGGTAAAAAATGGTATAATCATGAAAAGTCGGTATGATGATTATGTTCAATTTCATAACCTAATTGCTAACCAAAAACCAGACTATGGTAAGAATAAGAAATGAGGGATTGATAAAATGATTAAAGTAGCACCTTCGATTCTCAGTGCTGATTATGTTAACTTGCAACGGGACATTGAAAAAGTAGATAAGGCGGGTGCCGAATATCTTCACATTGATGTGATGGATGGTTCATTCGTACCAAGTATTTCTTATGGCCCAGGATTCGTAAAGGCAATTCGTCCAATTACGAAGATGGTTCTTGATTGTCACTTAATGGTTCAAAATCCTGAACACATTTTACCTGCATTTATTGATGCTGGTGCTGATATCATTGGTGTTCAAGTTGAGGCTACTCAACATATTCACCGGGCACTCCAAATTATAAAAAATGGCGGAGTAAAGGCAGAAGTAGTTATTAATCCTGGTACACCAGTTGCCATGATTGAACCAGTTCTTCACATGGTTGATCAAGTATTAGTAATGACCGTTAATCCGGGCTTTGGTGGTCAAAAGTTTCTTCCTGAAACCGTCGAAAAGATTGCTCAGCTTAACCAAATTAAGAAGAATAAAGGCTATGACTTTGACATCGAAGTTGATGGCGGTGTTAACAATCAAACCGTTGTGGACTGTTATAAAGCTGGTGCAACCGTTGCTGTTGCCGGCTCATATGTATACAACGTCGATGATCCTGCTAAGCGGATCCAAGCGTTAAGGGATGCAACTAAATAATTAGTAGAAAAGGGAGCGTGACAGAAGTCATTTATGACTTCGTTTTCACGCCCCCGCGAGCGCAAATAGGGTTCCAGAGTTCGGTTATACCGGACACTGGAACCCATTTGCGTACCGCGCTGTTCGTATTTGAACTTGGTAAAAGTACTTATGTCACAGTCCCTTTTCTTTATAAGGAGAAGTTAATGCGGGTAAATATTATGGTGGGTGGACCTGATTCATTAATTCCATTATCAGTAGTCCACGCACGTCAAAACGAAAAATGGGTAGGAGTTGACATTGGTGCAACTCGCTTGCTCAATGAAGGGATAACGCCAGCGGTCGCAGTTGGAGATTTTGATTCAACAAATGCTCAACAATTTAACCGGGTAAAAGGAGCGATTGATGATATTCACCTTTTTCCTCCTGTAAAGGATTATACTGATACGCAGCTTGGCGTGAAAAATGCAATCGAACTTTACAAGCCGGATCAGATTACGATTTTTGGTGCAACTGGCGGGCGGCTAGATCAATATTTGAGCAATCTCTTTTTGCCATTAGAAAAAGAATTCAAGGGTTACTTAGAAAAAATCCAACTTATAGATAAGCAGAATATTGTTGATTATTATTTGCCGGGAGAATATGAGATTAAGGCTGAGGCGGGCTTTAAGTACCTTGCTTTTGTTAATTTAACGCCAGTAACTGGATTAACATTGGTTGATGAAAAATACCCGTTAACTAACTGGAATTCGTCTACTCCCTTTTGTTGGTCAAGCAATGAATTCAATGGGGAAGTAAACCATTTCAGCTTTCAATCAGGAGTTGTTGCTGTTATTAAGTCCCGTGATTTAATAATTAAGTAAGCCTGTCAAGGAAAATTACTTGAAAGAAAACTATTGCATTGTTACTCAGCCTATGGTAAATTGTTTAAGTGAGTTATAGCGCAGATGCGTAAAAACGAAAAAACATAGATGAGAAGAGGAGGGTACCACCAATGGCTAAAGATTTTATCAACGGTAAACGGACACGCTTTGGTAACAAGCGTTCTCACGCCCTTAACTCAAGTCGTCGTAGCTGGAAGCCTAACTTGCAAAAGGTAACCATTTTGGTTAACGGCAAGCCTAAGAAGGTTTACGTTTCAGCACGTACACTGAAGTCCGGTAAAGTGACTCGGGTTTAATTAAATCAGAAAATATGGTCGTTCAGTGATGAGCGACTTATTTTTTATTTTAAAAATAGTATATGCCATTAATCATTTTTGGCAGACGACTTTTTTCATTTCGTCTGCTATGGTATTATTAGTATGAGTTTTTACACAGTATGATTGCTAATCAATGCTTGTCTTATATAATAGGGCATTGATTGACCAATATAAGGAGGCCATATGATGGCGGTTAAAATTAAAACACAATCTGGAATGATCGATATCGATAATGACGTAATTTCAGCAGTTGTTGGTGGCGCTGCTACTGATAACTATGGTGTAGTGGGAATGGCATCGCGCAATCCACTTCGCGATGGTGTTAACCAAATCCTGCGTCGCGAAAACTTTAGTCGCGGGGTTGTTGTTCGTCAACAAGATAACGGTGTTGCCATTGATGTGAATATCATCGTCGGTTATGGTACTAAGATCTCAGAAGTATCAAAGAGTGTTCAATCAAAGGTAAAGTACAACCTTGAATCAATGCTTGGCATTACAGCAAACTCAGTTAATGTTTGTGTTCAAGGTGTTCGCTCACTTGATGATTAATTTGCGTTACTAGGAGGAAAGATAATTGGCTGTAACTGAAATTACGAATCTTGAATTTGGCAAAATGGTTCAAGCTGCTGCTAGTAAGCTGAGCAAGAATGCCGAATTTATCAATTCACTGAATGTTTTCCCTGTTCCTGACGGTGATACGGGGACAAACATGACATCTTCAATGGCTAGTGGTGCTAAGTACGAGCGCAACGCAAACAGCACGAAGGTTGGCGATTTAGCTGCTGCCTTAGCTAAGGGATTGTTAATGGGTGCCCGTGGGAATTCCGGAGTGATCCTTTCACAAATTTTCCGTGGCTTTGCTAAAGGGGCAGAAGGAAAAACAGTTCTTGATGCTCATGATTTTGCTGAGGCTTACGGCAATGGTGCTAAGGTTGCGTATAAAGCTGTCATGAAGCCAACTGAAGGGACAATTTTAACCGTTGTCCGTGAATCAGCACAGGCTGGATTAGAGAAAGCTAAGCAAACCGACGATATTATTGAGGTTATGCATGCAATTTATGAAGCATCAACGGTTGCTCTTAAGAAGACCCCTGAATTACTGCCCGTTCTTAAGCAGGTCGGGGTTGTTGATTCCGGTGGTCAGGGGCTTGTATTTGTCCTTCAGGCTTTTGATGAAGCCTTAAGTGGTAAGGTTGATAAGGATGACAGCTATAAGCCCGATAACGCCGAAGTTGACGAAATGGTTAAGGCAATGGACCACAAGAGCGTCCAGGGGAAACTGAATCCAGAAGACATTCAATACACTTATTGTACGCAAATGCTTGTGCGGATTGGTAAAGGAAAACAGGTTAAGCAAAAGTTCGATTATGATACTTTTTATAATTACCTTGCCAAAATAGGTGACAGTCTCCTTGTCTTAAACGATGATTCTGTTGTTCGGGTCCATGTTCATACTGAACACCCTGGTGAAGTTTTATCATGGGGTCAACAGTTTGGTGATCTTCAAACCATCGAAATTCATAACATGGTTTGGCAACAAGAAGAGATTATGGAACACGATGAAGAAGAAGCGGAACGCTCAGAAACACCAATTGACAAAGCTCGTGAAGCATCTAAGCCTAAGCCAGAAACTTCTGTGATTGCGGTTACGTCTGGTGATGGAATTGCTAAATTGTTAAAGAGCCTTGGAGTAACCCACGTTATTAAGGGCGGTCAAACAATGAATCCAAGCATTCAAGATATTGCGGATGCAATCAATAATAGTGGTGCCAAGCAAGCAATTGTTTTGCCAAATAACGGCAATATCTTTATGGCAGCAGAACAGGCTGCTGACATTGCAGATATTCCAACTGTTGTGGTTCACAGTAAGACAATTCCACAAGCAATGACCGCACTTCTTGAATATAATCCAGAAGCATCATTAGAAGATAACCAATCAAACATGGAAGCCAACCTTTCCACAGTTAAGAGTGGTGAGGTTACTAATGCTATTCGGGATACCGAAATTGATGGGCAAACAATAAAAAAAGATGACTTTATGGGAATTGTTGATGGGAAGATTGTTGATACCGATCCAGACCTTAAGAAAGCTGCTATCAAGATGGTTAAACAAATGCTTGATGAAGACAGTGAAATTGTGACAATTCTGTATGGTCAAGACGGCGATAAAAAGACGGCTGAAGAAATTAAGGCAGCTGTTGAAGAAATGGACGATGAGTTGGAAACCGAAATTTATGAAGGTGGCCAACCAGTATATCCATATTTGATTTCCGTTGAATAATATAAGTTAAGGAGTTGGATGCAGAACACCAGTCAACTGATGTCCATCCAACTCTTTTTACAGTGAGGAGGGAGGATGATGAAAAGTCTTCAGGATCCAGTTTCGGTATTAAAAGGAGTTGGCCCTAAACGGGTGGCTGATTTAGCAACTTTAAATATCGATACGATTGAAGATTTATTGACATACTACCCGACAAGGTATGATGACTTTACACCAAACGATTTAAGTACGGTTAAGGACAAGCAACGGGTAACTATTAAGGGAAAGATTGTTTCTGAACCCTTATTTAGCCGGTTTGGTTACCGTCGAAATCGGCTAAGTTTTCGGTTGCAAGTGGGTCAACAAGTTGTCATGGCCACGTTTTTTAACCAACCATATCTGAAAAAGCAAGTAGAGTTAGATCGACAGGTAACCGTAATGGGAAAGTGGGATGCTAGTCGTCAACAGGTAACCGGGACTAAATTAGTAACGGCAACGGGGACTCCAGAGAATGAATTTGGCGCCATCTATCCCACAAATAAACATCTTCGGCAAAGTACCTTGAGATCGTTAATCCGTCAAGCGTATGAAGATTATCAGCGGGTTATCCCAACATTACTCCCCACCTTTCTTCGCCAAAAATATCGTTTGTTAGATCGCCGTGAAATGATTAAGGATCTTCACTTCCCAGGAAGTCAAATGATTGCTAAAGCAGCACGACGAACTGCGACATATGAGGAGTTCTTCTTATTTCAATTGCGTCTGCAAGCGATCAGACGAGCACACCGTCAAGAAGATGGTACACGAATCTTGTACCATAATGACGAATTAAAAGAATTTATTTCTCAGCTCCCGTTTGAACTTACAAATGCGCAAAAGAAGGTCGTCAATGAAATCTGTCGTGATTTACGACAACCAATTCAGATGAATCGCCTTCTTCAGGGAGATGTCGGTTCTGGAAAGACGATTGTTGCTGCAATTGCCATTTATGCGACAATCAGTGCAGGCTATCAGGCAGCTCTAATGGCGCCAACTGAAATTTTGGCAACCCAGCATGCAGAAAAATTAGCCAAAGTCTTTGCGGGGACTCATGTTCATGTTGGCTTACTTACTGGTTCACTGACCGCTAAACAACATCGTGAATTAGTTGGCGCGATAAAAAAGGGCGACATCAACTTAATAATTGGAACGCATGCATTGATTCAATCGGACGTAGAGTATGCTAATCTTGGCTTAGTAATCACGGATGAACAGCACCGGTTTGGTGTTAACCAACGTCAACAATTACGGGAAAAGGGTGAACACCCGGATGTCCTTGCCATGACAGCAACGCCAATTCCACGGACATTAGCGATTACTTCATATGGTGAAATGGATGTGTCAGTAATTGACAAATTACCAGCGGGAAGAAAACCGATTGAAACACGCTGGCTAAAAGATAAGCAAAGCAATGACGCATTAAAGTTTCTTCGTCAGCAATTAGCTAGTGGAGCACAGGCTTACGTTGTCAGTCCGCTGATTGAAGAGTCAGAAGCATTGGATGTTCAAAATGCGACTGACCTTTATGAACGATTAGCTAATTACTTCCAACCAGATTATCAGGTTGGCCTTTTACATGGCCGCCTAAATGGGGAAAAAAAAGATGCCGTAATGAAAGATTTTCAAGACGGTAAAATCCAGGTTCTTGTTTCGACGACGGTTGTTGAGGTCGGTGTTGATAATCCTAATGCGACCGTGATGATTATTTATAACGCTGATCGCTTTGGCCTTGCTCAGTTGCACCAACTGCGCGGTAGAGTAGGGCGTGGTGAACGGCAAAGTTATTGTTTGCTAATTGCTGATCCCAAAACAGATGAAGGGACGGCACGAATGAAAACAATGGTTGCCACAACTGATGGTTTTAAGGTTGCACAACGGGATCTTGAACTTCGGGGAGCAGGTGATGTCCTTGGGGCAAAGCAATCAGGGCTTCCTGACTTTAAGGTTGGCGACCCGATTGGCGATTTGAAAATTTTACAAATTGCTAAGGAAGATGCAGCAAACCTATTAGCAACACCCCATTGGGATCAGGTGGATGATAATCAGCCACTAGTTCTTTACTTAAAACGAAACCAACTTGAAACGCACTTTGACTAGGAGGGTTTATATAATGAAAATTGCTGTAGATGCAATGGGCGGTGATAATGCCCCTAAAGCAATTATTGAAGGGGTCGAAGAAGCTCGGGACTTGTATCCCGATTTGACCTTTGATCTCTATGGTGATCCAGCTAAAATTAAAGCGGTGATTACTAACCAGGATCGTTTGAATATCATTGAAACTACTGAAGAAATTTCGATGGGTGAAGAGCCAGTTCGGGCAATCCGCAAGAAGAAGGATTCATCAATTGTTCGGGCGGCTAAAGCAGTTAAAGAAGGGGATGCAGATGCATTCTTTTCTGCTGGTAATACAGGAGCAGTTTTGGCTGCGGGAATCTTTATTGTTGGACGAATTCATGGAATCGATCGTCCCGGATTAACCAGTATTCTCCCAATTGCTAAGCCGGGATCCAAACGCCAAAAATTTGTTTACCTTGATACTGGTGCTAACGCTGAAAGCAAAGAAAAAAATCTTGTTCAGTTTGCTTACCTTGGTAAATTTTACGCAGAAAAAGTTCTCGGGGTTGCTAATCCACGGATTGCACTGCTTAATAATGGTGCTGAAGAGGATAAGGGCGATAAGCTCCATAAAGATGTTTGGCAGTTGCTTAATGCAGAAGATGAACTTAACTTTATCGGCAATGTTGAATCTAGTGACCTCTTATTCGGTAAGGCTGATGTTATCGTCAGCGATGGCTGGACAGCTAATGCCGCATTGAAGGCCACTGAAGGAACCGCTAAAATGATGCTAACGTTGATTAAGGATGGTATCCTAAATGGTGGTATCCGTGCTAAGTTAGGCTACCTAATGCTGAAGCCGGTCTTTCACCGGATTGGTCAAAAAATGAGTGCTTCAACTTATGGGGGTGCTGTCCTTCTTGGCTTAAAAGCACCTGTAGTTAAGACGCATGGTTCATCAGATGCGATAGCCGTTAAAAATACCATTAGTCAGATTCGGACAATGCTAAGAACTGGTGTCATTAATGAAACCGTTAAATTTTTTAACCAAAACAATGAGTAGACAAGAAGACAAAAAACGCCTAAAATAGTAGCGAACTAATAAAGAGAGGTAACAGTCAATGGCTGAAGATAAAAAGCAAGAAATCTTTAATAAGGTTTCAGAAATCGTGGCTGATCACTTTGATGTTGATCGGGCAAAAATTACCGATGAATTAAATTTAAAAACAGATTTAGACGCTGATTCGATTGACTTTGTTGAATTTGTCCTTGAACTTGAGGATACGTTTGGTGAAGAAATTGATGATGAAGATGCTGAAAAGTTAAGTACGATTGGTGAAGTAGTTGACTACATTGCCGAACATACCGCTGATTAATAATTCTTTGAGGTCCGCGATGAAGGCTTGTACTTTATCGCGGCTTTTTTCACATCTTTAACGAAAAGAAAGGAAGTTTTTACTATTAAGGATTTACAAGACTACCTGGCCAAGGAATTTGATATTCATTTTACTAATCCCGATTTGCTTGCAGAAGCATTTACTCAGGCTTCATACGTAAACGAGCACCCTCATCAAGGACTTAAATTTTATGAGCGGATTGAATTTCTTGGCGATGCTGTGTTGGAATTGATTGTTTCTGAATACATCTATAAGCGTTTTCCAGAGCTGCCGCAGGGGAAATTGACCCGTTTGCGGGCTGCGATGGTTTGCGAAGACAGTTTCTCTAAATTTGCTAAGGAATGTCATTTTGATCAATATATCCGTTTGGGTCACGGCGAAGAAATGGCGGGTGCTCGTCAGCGTCCAGGATTGCTTTGTGATATTTTTGAATCATTTATTGGAGCTCTTTACTTGGATCAGGGACGCCCTGCCGTTGAAAAGTTTGTTCGGCGAGTAATCTTTCCTAAGCTTGATCTGGGCTGGTTTGACCATGCAGTTGATGCAAAGACAAGCCTTCAGGAGTTCTTACAGCGTGATGGTGATGTTGATATTGAATATCACCTTCTTCAGGAATCGGGAACGGAGAACGATCCAGAATTCAAAGTGAACGTTTCAGCTGATGGAAAGGTAATCGGTGAGGGGACTGGTTCCTCCAAGAAACACGCTGAAATGCAGGCTGCAAGTCAAGCACTTAATAAGCTACGTCAAGAAGGTAAGTAGGCACTATGCAGTTATTATCTCTAACATTGGATGGCTTTAAGTCCTTTGCTCAGAAGACAACAATCAAGTTTGAACCAGGAATGACAGGAATTGTTGGGCCAAACGGAAGCGGAAAGAGTAATATTATCGAAGCAATTCGCTGGGTAATGGGTGAACAATCTGCTCATCAGCTTCGTGGTGATAAAATGGCTGATGTTATTTTTAACGGTTCTAGTGACCGGAAGCCGCTTAATCGGGCGCTTGTATCAATTACTTTTGATAATAGTGATCATTACCTTGCTAGTGACTTTACTGAATTAACAATTACCCGGAAATTATACCGAAATGGTGATAGTGAGTATTTGGTTAATGGTCAAGAGGTTCGCTTAAAAGATATTACCGACCTCTTCATTGATTCTGGGTTAGGTCGGGAATCCTTCTCCATTATTTCTCAGGGACAAATTGAGGCAATCTTTAACGGTAAACCAGCTGATCGGCGTTCAATTATTGAGGCGGTGACTGGGGTTGCAAAATACAAGAAGAATAAGGATACTGCCGAAAAACGGCTCAGCTCAACTATGGACAACCTTAACCGGGTTAACGATATCATTGCTGAGTTAACGAGCCAGCTTGAACCTTTGGCTGACGAAAGTGCCCTTGCTGAGGACTATTTAGAGCAGAAGGGGCAATATGATCTTCTTGATCGTACCCAGACAGTACGGCTTTATGAGCAAACTAGTAAGGAATTAACGGAGCTGAAAGTTAAGCTAGCAAATGATCAAAAGCTGGTCAGTGATTATTCGGCTCAGCTTGCCAAATCCACTGCAGAATTAAATCAGTTAAAGCAACAACAAGGTAACCTGCAGACACACAAAGACCAACTACAGGCAAAAATCCTTACGACTACCGAAATGATTGGTAAATTGCAAAATCAGCAATCGGTGTCCTCAATTAAGCGTGAACAGCAGCTGCAGGAACGGGAACGATTAACTGACCAACTGCAGAAGTTGAAACAGCAGCAAACAGAGATTGACAAAAAATTAACGCAGGCTAATGAGCAGGTTCAGTCACAAAAAAAGGAAATTGCTAACCACCAGGAAGAATTAACTGCTGCCAAGCAAATGACTAGTAGTCAACGGATTCAGCATGTTAATGAAGAATTAGAAAAATTGCGGGGAAATCAAGTTGATTTAATGCAGCAAATTACAACTCTGCAAAACCAGCAAGCTTTTCTGAAGAGTAATCACGAGCAAACCATCAACGCGCAGCAGCAAAGCAATGCTGAACTGCAGGCTGCTCGGGAGCGGTTAGCTAAAATTAAAGTTCAAGAAGCAACGGCTAAACAAGAAGCAACAGCCCAGCAAGTTCACGTTACCGATCTCCAAGGTCAGTTAAAAGGCCAGCAGGAGAAGCAGGAACGCATACAGCGACAGCATCAAGAAGCCCAGCGTTCTTGGTACCAATCACTTGGGGATGTTCATTCGCTTCAATCACGTCTGAAAAATTATCATTCAATGCAGGAAGAATACTCTGGATACTATCAGGGAGTTCAAAATGTTTTGAAGCAACGGCAACAGTTTTCGGGTCTTGACGGCGCCGTGAACGAGTTGTTAGATGTTCCAGAAAAATATACAACGGCGATTGAGACAGTCCTTGGCAGCCAATTGCAACAACTAGTAGTTGATCACCAGTCAACTGCTAAGCAGATCATTAATTATTTGGTTCGTCATCGTGCGGGACGCGTAACCATCTTGCCCCTTGATACGTTAAAGCATCATCAGACTTCACCGATTTTTAACCAGTTACAGTCGCTACCTGGGTATGTTGGTCGGGCAACCGAATTAATCAATTATGATTCTAAGTACGATGTGGTTGCGCAACATCTTCTAGGGAATACGGTTATCGCTGATAATCTTGATCATGCAACAGAAATTTCTCGGTATGGTCATCACTATGTCAGGATTGTAACGCTCGACGGCCAGTTAATTAATGCAAGCGGATCAATGACCGGGGGTGCCAATCGTCACCAACGAATTGGTCTGCTTAGTCAAAAACAATTAGCTAATCAGTTGCAAAATGCGCTTAATAAAGAGCAGGTTACTGCAAAGCAATTAGAAAAACGGGTTGCCCAATTGCAGGGGACCCAAAAGAAAATTGATGAGCAGTTAACTGATCTCCAGACTCAGTTGCACCAAGCAAGCGAACAACTTCATTCAGCTACGGGGCAGCAGCAAGTGTTGCAAAGTCAGCGCCAAACAATTGAACGTCAGGTATCTGCTCTTAAGTTTCAATCTGGTCAACAGGATGATCAGCACGCTGATTATGAGCAAAAAGTACAGCAAAATACTCAACAGCTGAAAGATGCTCAACAGCAGTTTGACGCTAATAAGCACCGAACTGGTGAACTCCAGGAACAAATTAAGCAGTTGCAAAGTGACGAGTCAGCACAAAGCCAGCATCTTCATCAGATGGAGCAGTGGATTGCAGTTGCCCAGGAACGGTTGCAACAGCTTAAGAGTAGCCGGCATGCTCTGCAACAGGAGAAAAATTCACTTCAAATTAATGCTGACCACCTTGAACAACAAATTCATCGGCTTAATTCACAAATTAATAGTGATCATGCAGACGATGAGTCAAATGAAACAGCTTTGCAGGATGCTACTCAGCAGTTAACGACTGTTAAACAACAGTTAGTTACTACTAAAGAGAAACTGAACTCGCTTAGTAAGCAGGTTGCTAATGCTGAAGACAGTCATAACCGATTACGTGATTTATTAGCAGCAGCAACAAATGAACGAAACCAGCTTGATGCTCAACGGATTCGCCATGAATCACAGTTGGATAGTTACCTGAATCATTTGAGTTCGCAGTATTCAATGACTATTGGTGAGGCAAAAGATAAAGTTAGCGACCTTCCGGATGATCAACTGAAGATTAAATTGAAGTTGTTAAAACGGGGATTAGCTGATCTTGGTGAAGTCAATACTGGAGCGATTGCTGAATATAAGCGAGTTAAGGAACGGTACGATTTCTTATCAACACAACAAGCAGATTTATTGGCTTCGCGTGATCAATTAAATGAAACAATGGCTGAAATGGACGAGCAGGTTAAAGCAAGATTTAGCGAAACGTTTAATAAGGTTTCAACTGCATTTGACCAGACGTTCCAGCAGATATTTGCTGGTGGTCATGCCCGGTTAGTCTTAACGGATCCCCACGATATTTTAACAACGGGAATTGATATTATGGCCCAGCCACCTGGGAAGAAAAATCAGCGAATGAGTCTTCTTTCAGGTGGGGAGAAGGCATTGACCGCAATTACTCTATTATTTGCAATCCTAAAAGTCCGGCCGGTACCATTTGCAATTCTTGATGAACCTGAGGCAGCACTTGATGAAGTTAATGTGCAGCGCTTTGCTAACTACCTGAGTCATTTTGGAAATGACGGTCCACAATTCATTGTGATTACTCACCGTAAGGGAACAATGATGAATGCTAATGTCCTTTATGGGGTAACGATGCAGGAGTCAGGAGTATCCAGGATGGTTTCCGTTGATGTTATTGATACCTTAGAAAGTTCAAACGACTAGGAAGAAGGCGTAATTTATGGGATTATTTAATATTTTTCGTCGGCATAAGAAGCACGAGGATAGTCAAGAAAAGCAAACTAAGGAGCTAGAGAACGGTAGTGAGGTACCAGCAGCTTCAGAAAGTGCTAGTAGTGAATCTGCAGTGCAGGAAGCAGCTACTGATGCTGAGCAGGATTCCTCTGCCACTGTAGAATCGCAACCTCAAAGTGAAGCTGTTCCCGAAAGTTCAACTCCAGTATCTTCGGCTCCCGCTGAGCAAAATGTTGAAGCAGAGAGTTCCGTTGAGGAGGAAATGGTCACAAGCCAAAATGATGAACCAGAAGAAACTTCAACGGCAGAAAGCAATTCTCAAGTAGCTGAAGAGCCAACTCCTGCACCGGAAAGTGAAGTTAAGGAAGAAACAGAAGAATCAACAGATGTAAATACTGACGAAACGGTTGATGAGGAAAGCACAGCAGCAAAGTATGACCAGGGACTAGAAAAGTCACGGACAGGATTTGGTGCTCGGCTTAATCGCTTCTTAGCTAATTTCCGTCATGTTGATGAGGACTTCTTTGATGATCTTGAAGATTTACTGATTGAGTCCGATGTTGGTTACGATATGGCAATGAAACTTAGCGATGAGCTTCGTGAAGAAGTCAAACTCCAGAATGCTAAGAGCAAGCAGGACGTTTCTAACGTTATTATTGAAAAAATGGTTGAGCTGTATGACGAGGCAGGAAAAGATGAAAAGTCTGACCTGAACTTCGCTAAGGAAGGACCAACCGTGATCATGTTTGTTGGTGTTAATGGTGCTGGGAAGACAACTACCATTGGGAAGATGGCTGCATTGTTTAAGAGCCAGGGGAAGAAAGTCCTTTTGGCGGCAGCTGATACTTTCCGTGCAGGGGCTACCGAGCAACTTGATATCTGGGCTAAACGTGATAGCGTTGATATTGTTACTGGCCCGGAGAACGGTGATCCGGCTGCAGTTGTATTCGATGCTGTCCAAAAGGCAAAAAAAGAGGATTATGACATCTTATTCGTTGATACTGCGGGACGGTTACAGAATAAGGTTAATTTGATGAAAGAATTAGCCAAGATGAAGCGGATCCTAACTCGTGAAATTCCTGATGCCCCGCATGAAGTTCTCCTTGTATTGGATGCGACAACTGGTCAGAATGCTTTGAACCAGGCTAAATTATTTAAGGAAAGCACGGATGTGACCGGGATTGTCCTAACTAAGCTTGATGGGACTGCCCGCGGGGGAATTGTCTTAGCCATCCGAAATGAACTCCACCTTCCAGTGAAGTATGTTGGTTTGGGTGAAAAAGTTAATGACCTGCAGAAGTTCGATGCTAGTGAATTCGTTTATGGCCTGTTTAAGGATTTGGTTGAAGTTAATTAGTTGAGGAGTTGCTGATGGAAATTGAAAAAAACGAGCGGATTAATTCGCTATTTGAGTTTTATCAACCGCTCTTAACAGAGAAACAAAACCAGTATCTTGAGCTTTACTATGCTGATGATTTTTCACTTGGTGAGATTGCTGAAAATTTCAACGTAAGTCGCCAAGCAGTGTATGATAATATTAAGCGGACCGAAAAGATCTTAGAAGCATATGAAGCCAAGCTGCATTTAGATGCTGAGTTTCAAGCACGGAATAAGCAAGCTGATGAAATTCAGCAATATGTTAAACAATATTATCCAAACGATCGGCAGTTAAACAACCTTGTGGGACGTTTGGAAAATTTGGAGGAAGAATAAAAGATGGCATTTGAAGGATTAACAGATCGTCTTCAAAAGGCGATGGAAAAGCTACGACGGAAGCCCAAAGTTACCGAAGCCGACCTTCGTGAAACAATGCGGGAAATTCGGCTAGCATTATTGGAAGCCGATGTTAACTTTGCCGTTGTAAAGAATTTCGTTAAAAAAGTTCGGGAAAAGGCTGCTGGTGCGGAAGTCCTTAAGGGATTAAATCCAGCTCAACAAATTGTTAAAATTGTTAACGATGAATTAACTAAATTAATGGGTGAAGAAGCAGTTCCGCTTAATAAGTCTGCCCATATTCCGACTGTTATCATGATGGTTGGTCTTCAAGGGGCCGGTAAAACGACCACTGCTGGTAAATTAGCCTTACGCTTGAAGAATGAAGACAAGGCACGACCACTGTTCATCGCTGCCGATGTCTACCGGCCAGCCGCAATTACTCAGTTAAAGCAGGTTGCTGACCAGATTGATGTTCCGGTTTTTGAAAAGGGAACTGATGTTGATCCGGTTGAAATTGTTCGCCAAGGGATGGAAGTTGCCAAGCAAAATCATAATGACTATGTAATTATTGATACTGCTGGTCGTCTGCAAATTGATGAACAATTGATGGATGAGTTGGCAAACATTAAACAACTTGTGAACCCTGATGAAATTTTGCTGGTAATTGACTCCATGACGGGGCAAAATGCCGTCAATACGGCTCAGGGATTTGATGATAAGCTTGATATTACTGGTGTGGTATTAACCAAGCTCGATGGTGATACCCGTGGTGGTGCTGCCATGTCAATCCGTGCTGTTACCGGAAAGCCAATTAAGTTTGTCGGTGAAGGGGAAAAGATGGAAGATCTTGATGTCTTCCACCCAGACCGGATGGCTTCACGAATTCTGGGGATGGGGGACATGATGACCCTAATCGAAAAGGCCCAGAAAGATTTCGATGAAGAGCAAGCTCAGGCCACAATGGATAAGATGCGTGAAAATACTTTTGATTTCAACGACTTCTTATCACAGATGGACCAAGTAACGAAGATGGGTCCATTAGAAAACATCATTAAAATGATGCCGGGGATGGCCAATAACCCTGCATTAAAGAATTTGAACCTTGATCCAAAGCAATTAGATCACATTCGAGCCATTATTTACTCCATGACTCCAGAGGAACGGGAAAATCCTGACTTGATGAACCCAAGTCGGCGTCGGCGGTTAGCTGCTGGGGCTGGCCGGCCAATTGTGGAAGTTAACCGAATGATTAAGCAATTTAATCAGATGCGGAAGATGATGAAACAAGTTACTAATGGTAATTTTAATGGAATGCAGAATATGTTTGGTGGTCAAATGCCGGGAATGCCAGGTGGTCGAATGGGACAAATGGCGATGAGTCACATGGCACGGAAGATGAAAAAGGATAAGCAAAAGCGGATTAAGAAGTTACGTAAACTACGGAAAAAACACTAAATAATAAACAATAACCGGTTAGTTAAGGGCGATAAGTGATTAGCTAACTGGTTATTATTTTT
>CAMLUN010000016.1 GCA_946487795.1 uncultured Lactobacillus sp.
CATAGCGGACTCTCACCGCCTAGCTAATACCCATGCCGGGCGCACACAAAAAAGGTACTACGCAATCTTAAATTACGTAGTACCTTTCGTCGTATTATCTACTGATGTTTTTGGTAGACTTTTGGTAGACAACTTGCAATAAACTGCCTTTTCTACCAAATTTGCCCCTCTACAAATGCCGTTATCTTAGGCTTCCCTCTTCTTATTGATGTGTATGATTATTCGTACTCGATCGTCGAAGGTGGCTTACTCGTAACATCATAAAGAATGCGGTTAACGTGGTCGACTTCATTTACGATTCGGACTGAGATCTTTTGAAGAATATCCCATGGAATCTTAGCGAAATCGGCTGTCATCCCATCAATTGAGGTAACGGCCCGGATAGCAACTGCATAGTCATATGTCCGGCCATCACCCATGACACCAACTGAACGAATACCTGGTAAGACAGTAAAGTATTGCCAAATTTCTTCATCAAGACCTGCTTTTTTGATTTCTTCACGAAGGATTGCATCACTTTCACGAACAATTTCAAGCTTTTCAGGAGTAATTTCACCAATAACACGAATTCCAAGACCTGGACCTGGGAATGGTTGACGCCATACCAATTCATGTGGAATTCCAAGTTTTTCACCGAGTTCACGGGTTTCATCCTTAAAGAGCTTGCGTAATGGTTCAATTAACTTGAAACCGAGCTTCTTTGGCAAACCACCAACATTATGGTGAGACTTAATTGTCTGGGCGGTGTCTGTTCCAGATTCAATTACGTCCGTATAAAGCGTACCTTGAGCTAAGAAATCAGCATCTTTAATCTTCTTGGCCTCTTCGTTAAAGACTTCGATAAATTCCTTACCGATAATCTTCCGCTTTTGTTCTGGATCGGTAACACCTTCAAGCTTACCTAAGAAGCGATCTGCTGCGTCAACCTTAATAATGTTAACACCAAGGTCGCGACTCAACGCATCCATCACTTGGTCAGCTTCGTTCTTCCGTAACAATCCGTGGTCAACAAAGATACAAGTAAGTTGATCGCCAATTGCCTTATGAATCAAAACGGCGGTAACACTGGAATCAACCCCACCAGAAAGACCTAAGATAACCTTCTTATCACCGACTTCTTTGCGGATTTCATCAATCTGCATGTCGATGAAGTCATCCATCGTCCAGTTTGCTTTAGCGCCACAAACATCAAAAGCAAAGCGGCGTAAAATGTCTAATCCGTATTCGGAATTACGAACTTCAGTGTGGAATTGAACACCATAGAATTTACGGTCATTATCAGCAATCGATGCGATTGGACAGTTCTTGCTAGTAGCAGTAACTTCAAATCCAACTGGGGCTTGAGTTACTAAATCACCATGACTCATCCATACATATTGCTTCTTTGGCAAACCTTTGAATAATACAGCCTCGTCATCAAGTGCTTCAATATCTGCTCGTCCATATTCGGAGTTATCAGCTTTTTCAACCTTTCCGCCAAGGTCGTATGACATTAATTGCATTCCATAACAAATACCTAGAATCGGGATACCAAGCTTAAAGATTTCTGGATCGACCTTGAATGCGTTTGGATCATAAACACTATTAGGGCCACCAGAGAAGATGATCCCTTTAGGATTAATCTCTTTGATCTCGTCTGCGGTTAACTTGTGAGAAAGCAATTCGGAATAAATACCGAAATCACGAAGCCGACGAGTAATCAATTGATTGTATTGGCTACCAAAATCCAAGACAATGATCTTATCAAACGCATCTAAATTGATGTTTGCCACAATGACACTTCCTTTGTTCAAATTTTTATTCTTAAAGGCTAGTTTACAGGCTGAACATGGCATGGTCAATGATTATTTAATATTCCATAACAAAAAAGACGGGAGCTAAATTTTCTCACGCCTTTTTCGTTAGATGGAATTTTATTGAGGATATTTAATTAGTGTTCTAAATCAATATTTAATAGACGTAATTCTTCATCAACTGCTTGTGCCTCAAGTGTTTTAGTGTCTTTATCAGTTTTTATCATTTCGACAGCCTCCTCATCTCATTTAATCTGTATCCTTCTTAAGTGGTCTGTGAGTAATTGTCAATAAAAATGAGTCATAAATATCACGTGCAACCGTTTCGAACATTGATACATTAGGATTAAAAAGATTTATTTTTTACTTTTACTAGATGTTTTAACTAGATTTTCTAATGCAGGATTTGTAATCCATTCCAAATTCGGTTGATTTGAATGCGCTTTCTGCATTTGATAAAATTTAGTTAGTTATTTTTTACTTGAGGTGCAATATGTTTATTCGGACAAAATATCTTAACCAACTAATAAACAGCATGAACCAGTCAACAATTAAGATTCTTGTTGGCGTTCGGCGGTGTGGTAAAACGACTATTCTTGACCAGTTTCGGGCAACTCTCCGGCGTCAAGAAATTTCCTCAAGTCAAATTCAAGTGATCAACTTTGAATATCTCCTAGAAAATAAATTATGCAATCCAGAATATCTCTTACAATTTATTCTTGATCGACTTAGTAAACACCAGATGAATTATATCTTCCTTGATGAAGTCGAAGTGGTTCCCCAGTTTGCCCGCGTTGTAAATGCCCTAAATTCACTCTCTAATACTGATATCTATATTACAAGTTCCAACAAAACCATTTTGGAGAAAGAAAATCTTCAACAAATGGTTTCTTATACTATCATCCCCGTTTTCCCTTGCAGCTTCCGTGAATACATAAAAAGGAACCAACAAGAAGCTGATTCCCAAGCGTTATATCAATATTTAAATGAGGGCGGGTTCCCCTATACTCACGAAATCCACGGTCCAATCAACCTCCGCAATTACGTGAATGGGATCATCAACACAATTATTATTACCGATTTCACCCAGCAGGCGACCCTTTGCAATCCAGGCCTGACTAAGCAACTTGCCCATCACTTAGCTCATCATGCTGGAACCACACAAAATATCTCCCAAATTGTCGATAGTCTTAAACGTCACCACATCACTACTTCCAATAAGACGGTCGATTTTTATTTACAGTTCTTACAGAGGTCCTTTATCTTTTACCCATGCAAAGAATATGATTTTCCCCGTCGCCACGTCAAAAGTACCAATATTCGTTATTATCCGGTAGATCCTAGTATTCGGCAAGCTCTCACACTGAAAAAGAATGTCCTTTCTCAACGAATCCTTGAAAATATTGTCTTTATTGACTTATTGAGCCAAGGCTACCAAGTATATAGCGGCCGCATCAAAGATAATGAGATTACCTTTGTCGCAATTAAAAATGATATCTTTACCTGTATCCAAATCGCTTATTCGCTTGCTGATGATGGTGCCTATCGCCGGGCGATCAGCGGATTACGGCAACTTTCCTCAAAATATAAAAAGCTTTTAATTACAGTAAAACCAGCGCTCAATTACGCTGGTTTAGATCCTGATATTGAAATTATTGACTTGTATAGTTGGCTAACCAATTAACCTCGTCGCAGATAAAGCTTATCCACGACATGTCCCGTTGTCTTATGTAAAATTACGTCAGCACGACTTTTGGTTGGAAGGATAAACTCTCGTAAATTAGGAAGGTCGACGCGTTGCCAAACATCCTTTGCCATTTTAAATGCTTCCTGACGGTCACCCTTCGAATAAGGATAGTAATAGTTTGATGGGTCAGTAAAGGCTGTCTCTAGCAACATCCCAAACCGTTGAAGATACCAATGCTCAATCAGGTCCGGATCTGCGTCAACATACAATGACCAGTCAAAGTAATCACTGACATATAGTTGCTGGTTACTTGGCAATTGCAACGTGTTAATCCCTTCTACAATCAATATGTCTGGGCGATCAATTACCAAGGGCTTATCCAGCTGAACATCATAAACTTGATGGGAGTATGTAGGCGCCTTGACAACTGGTTCCCCTGCCTTAACATCATTAAGAAACTGGAGGAGCCTTTCCATGTCATATGATTCGGGAAAGCCTTTCCGATCCATAATCCCCCGCCGTTTTAATTCTGCATTAGGATATAAGAACCCATCCGTTGTCATTAATTCTACCCGCTTATCAGGCAGCATCTTATTTAGTAAGATACTAATCAACCGAGCGATGGTGCTCTTCCCAACTGCAACCGAACCTGCAATCCCAATAATATATGGAATGCGCATCGTGGAACGCTGTAAAAAGTTTGCCTTTTGCATCTGCCATTCCAAAAAGTTCTGGTAGCGCAGTTGAATTAATTTTATTAGCGGCAAATATACATCCTGCACATCCTCAATTGAAATTCGATCATTCAACGATTTAATTTCATCCAAGTTCCCCTGGGTTAACCGTACTGAATCAGTTGGGAAAAAGCCGTGCCATGTTTGCCGATCAAATTGTTCGTAGTTCATCCATTCATCCATTATGCAAAATCCTTTATTTCACCCGTTAATGAAAACGGTTACTCGCGTTTAATAGTAACATATTATAAACATAATTAAAGCTCAATCTAGTTTGTGAACAACTAAACATTTTACCAGATAATTAGCGCAACGCAACTATTTGAAATAAAAATGGAGACTAGTACTATTACTGGCCTCCATTTTCATTTGATTATGGTTTAGGGAAGTTTAATTTCGGATAATTCTTTAACTCTGGTGCATCGGTTGTGTAATCATCGAAAGTACTCTGGTTATTATTTTCCGACTTTAAACTTGTCTTCTGTTTCTTTTGCTGCTTCTGTAAATTCTTCAAGCTCTTCTTAAGGTTATAAGTATATTGTTTTTTATCAACTTTCTTAAATCCTGGAAGTTTGTAGAACCGAAGCAAGTCACCATTCACGACTTTATCTGATAATCCAAGATCAGTTGTAACGTATTTTTGAATCTTACCAATTTCTTTACGTTGCGCTGCGGTTTGGTGAGTAATCTGCTTACCATTCTTAGTGTAATAGTAGTCACCATTATACTTAGTGTATTTTGGCGTTACCCAATCACTATTTCTAAACGGTACAATTTGCTTATTTTCTGGTGAGAGTAAGTCTTGGCCGAATTGAATATAATTCTTAGAGCTAATTCCTAACAAATCCTCAAGAGTAGGTAAAACATCAATTTCACCACCATACGTATGGTTAATGCCACCTTTTAGGCCAGGCATATTAATCAT
Organism: uncultured Lactobacillus sp.; assembly: GCA_946487795.1. Lineage (GTDB taxonomy): Bacteria > Bacillota > Bacilli > Lactobacillales > Lactobacillaceae > Limosilactobacillus > Limosilactobacillus kinnaridis. Next base: position 5,140 of record CAMLUN010000016.1, read on the forward strand.
AAATGGTACTTTTTGGAACATTGCTAGATCATAATTAGTTACTTTCTTCTTACCTAAGATTTGCGCAATGGCTGGTTGGTGGTTATTAGAGATTCCATAGTGGTCACCATAAAGAACTAACACACTGTTTTGCCGTAACCCCGTCTTATCAAGGTAATCAAGAAATTCGCCAAGTGATTCATCTAAGTATCGTGCAGTTTGAATATAAGGGTCGACCGTGTCATCACCAGTCTTCCACGCTTCGATATCCTTATTCTTTTTATCAAGAATATATGGATAGTGGTTAGTAACTGTGATGATCTTTGCATAGAATGGTTGTGGAAGCTGCTCGATATAGTGGGCTGATTCTTTCATGAAGATCTTATCCTTCATTCCATATCCAGCATCATAATCCTTGGTCTTTGGGTAATACTCCTTACTAAAGAAGTATTGGTAACCAAAAGACTTATAAGCATTATCACGGTTCCAGAAACTAGGAACGTCCCCGTGGAATGAGGCCGTCGTATAACCTAGTTTTTGATGAAGAAGCGCTGGCGCAGATTGGAAGGTATTAGTCGTCCCATCAGTAACCATTGCTGATCCTTCTGGAAGACCAAATAGCGAGTTTTCGAGCATTGTTTCTGCATCCGCCGTCTTTCCTTGACCAACTTGGTGGAAGAAATTATCAAACGCCAAAGTATCATTAGCATGGTACAGCTTATTTAGGTTTGGCATTACTTCTTGACCATCTTCTTTATAGTCGATCATGAATTGCTGGAGACTTTCAAGGTGAATGATAAAAATATTCTTTCCTTTAGCCTTACCGTAATATTCAACGTTTGGCGTAGCATAATTACTATGGATGAAATGCAAAACCGGCTTTAATTCGTCACGATTAGCACGCGCTTTTACTACACTGTTATTAGTCGTCTTAACCCCATCATAAACTGTATATGCTTCGAGTCCTAGATACTTAACAATATAATTATTATCAAATGTTCGCGTAAGTAGTTGTGAACGATCACTTTCCGCCATTCCTAAGTTAACTCCAAATAGAACAAAGCCAAGGGCAGTAATCGTCATCGCATATCTAACCTTAAAGCGTCGCATATCAACACGGACAAAGTGGAAAAGTAAGATGAGTGCTAAAATTACAACATCCAGGTAAACCAAAAAGTCTTCGGGACGTAATATCCCCATTAAACTCTTACCAAGATTATTTGAAGCCGCTCCAGATCCCTTTATTACGTTAAAGGTAATGAAATCTGAAAATTCTCGATAGTACAAAATATTTGCAAAAAGCCATGTCGACAATGCCGCATTAATTATCAACATCATCCAATAGGACAAGCGTCCACGGAAATATAATGCAATTCCCAAAAATACAAGGGCACTTGGAATCGTATTAAATGCTAAAAGGAATTGTTGCATGCTTCCTTTTACACCTAAATTAAATTCATTTTGATAAGCCCAATAGCTCTTTAAACAAAATAAAAGTACAACAAGCAGAAAAAAACCGAGCTTGGTATTCAAGACACGGCGGAGCTTCTGCAACGCTGTTTTCATAGTCGTTCCTCCATAAAAAAATATCATTATTAACAATAATACACTAACTAGCTAACCGCAACCGTACAATTTTATTTTTCCAAAAAGTTAAAAATTCCGTCACTTTTCTGTCGTAGTTAACCTTTTGAAAATAGATCTTAAATGTTATGATTGAGTGTCATTAATTAACAGAAGGGACTGAGCACCATTTCAAAGAAAAAAGCGAATTTAATGTTATTACTGGTTGCTATTCTATGGGGAAGCAGCTATGTATTTGCCAAACTAACGATTCAAGCAGGGATGCATTCTGGAGTTATCAATGCTTGCCGGGGAACAATGTGTGTGATTGCCGGTTATCTTATCTTCCATAAACAGATCAACAAAATGACTTGGCTGGATTTCAAACTAGGAGTCCTTATGGGAACAATTAATTTCCTGGGTTATTTTTTGCAGACTGATGCTCTCCGTTATACTACTCCGGCTAAAAATGCCTTCTTGACAACCTTATATGTTGCAATTGCTCCCTTGATCTTGTGGTTGTTTTGGCATGAGCGTCCACAACGGAAGACATATTTTGCGGTCGCCCTCGCTATTATCGGAATGGCTGTCATCACTAATGTTGCTAATACTGGTCTTCAATTAAATTTTGGGGACTTTCTAACTGTTGTTTCTGCTATTTTTTGGGCCTTACAATTAATCTTCTTTGGAAAGTACGCACCGAAAGTTTCTAGTCCCTGGGTGGTAATCTTCATGATTGGCCTATGTCAAGGCACGTTCGGTTGGATTACGACTGGATTATTTGAACGTACTAACCTTACACAAATTCATTGGGTTCAAGCCTTGATTCCCCTGGCTATTTTAGCGATCGTCGTAACCTTCTTAGCGCAAGGAATGCAAATTACAGCTCAGCAATATACTGATGCTATATCTGCTGGATTATTATTGATGTTAGAATCATTTTTTGCCAGCACCATGTCAGTTATCATGGGCTATGATCCCCTTACACCACAACTAATTTGGGGTGGTTTAATCTTACTTTTAGCCAATGCAATTATGCAAGTTAATCTCCAAGATGTGCCATTTTTAAGAAAACAGAATTAAAAATAACGAGGATGAAAAGTTTTTTTCATCCTCGTTATTTTTATTTGCTTACTTTCTTATCTTCCTTGGCAACCGCTGCTTGAGCTAGCAAGTTGACATAGTTAAATGGTCGGTCAAAGTTTGGCTGGAACATTGTATCATACATTCCAAGAAACTCAATTGTATTTTGGTTCTGAATGCATAACGAAATCAGACTTAAAGTTTCTGAAATATCGTGTTTACTCATCATCTGTGCTCCCAAGATTCGTTGGGTATCCTTATCCCAAACCAATGACATCAGGACCGGCGTGGTAGTTGGTATAAAGTGCAATATTACTCTTGCCATTTATTTATCAACATTAACTTTTTCATATTCATCTGTCGGCACTTGGTTCAGCAAACTAGTTATCCTGCCAATTGATACTAAGCTTAACTCATGCATTGCTCGAGAACAAATTGTATATAGCAATTGTCGCTCATCGTTACCATGGTATTGCTGATCATTCGCATTCCAGACAATAACCGCATCAAATTCCAACCCTTTTGCTAGATATGCCGGCACAACAATTGGCCCCTTTACTAACCGTTGATTCTCTGTCCGAATAACAGTGGTCTTGATATTATTGGCATTTAACTTTTGATACAACTCTTCACTGTCTTTGAGATCTTTACCAATAATTGCGACGGCATCATGGTCATTCTGATACTTATTAAGAATATCAATAACTGCCGCTACCCCTTCTTGTTCATCCTTAGTTTGATAAACTTGTGGCTTATTGCCTTCACGTTCAAAGGCCTCAATTGCTTCACCGTCAATTAAAATATGCTTAGTAAAGTCGGTAATTTGTTTCGTGGAACGGTAAGACTTAGTTAATTGGACAACCTTCGTCTTTTCTGGATCAAACATCGTCCCTAACTGCTTTAATAGTGACCGACTATTCTCATGAGTGAAAATCGCCTGGTTAAGGTCTCCTAACAATGTGAATTTAGCACGGGGAAAACGATATTTAAGGTAAGCTAACTGGTAAGCATCATAATCTTGAACTTCATCAACAAAAACGTAACGAATATCACGTTGACCACGCTTTCCAGTAATCAAATCATACAGGTACAGGTAAATGGTAATTCCGTTTGCACTGATATTTCCCTTCTTTAGCTCTTCTTTTATCCCATCAACATAACCTTTCCATTGCTCTGCAGAAATACCGTATTCAGCAATATTAACAAGTTTTGGAGTTACCCGGAGAAGGTGTAAAAATTGTCCATTGATGTTAAGCCACTGATTATGATCGATGGCTTTTTTTATTGGCATAAATGCCCGCATAACGATTTGACGCGCAAGGAACTTGTATTCTTTATCTTCATCCTCAAATTCACGTGGGTGGTTATTAAATAGGTTGTCGATTTCTTCTTTACTCAAGCTTTGAATTTCATCCTCTACCCATTTGTTGCGCATTTCAGATCCAACACGGTGATTAAGGTATTTAATAAGAGCTTCTTTCGTTCCATCCAACCTATTTCCCAGGTTATAGTTATTGTTAAATGAGTAGTAAATCTCCTTAATCTTCTCTTTGCTCAAAAAGACTTTACCATTAAACATAAGGTTGCGGAAACGCATATTAGCATGACCAAGATGGTTAGCATAACGCTCTGTTGCTTTGAAATATTGTAAGCTAGTTAATAGTTGTTGTGCATTCTTAGCCGTTTCATCTTGGTGACTTTCAAACCGTTGTTCTAAGTTTTGAACATGAAGCTTTGGTACCCGACGATTAGCAAACTGGAAGTAAGTCATCTGGACCATATTATGCTCACCCAATTCCGGTAAAACTTGATCAATGTAGTCATTAAATAATTGGTTAGGTGAAAAAAGAACAACTTGTGAAGAGGTCAAATTCCCCCGGTAACGGTAAAGAAGCCAGGCAACCCGTTGGAGAACTGCAGCTGTCTTTCCCGAGCCAGCAGCCCCCTGAACAAACAACAATTCATTTTTAGTGTCACGAATAATTTCATTTTGTTTCCGTTGAATCGTCGTTACAATGCTCTTCATCTTGGTACTTGAATGGTTACCAAGAGCATCAAGAAGCATCTGGTCGCCTACTTGTTCGTCGGTATCAAAGATGGTTACAATCACGCCATCTTTAATTTGGAATTGGCGCTTAAGAGTAAGATCAACCTCTTGTTCACCTACCGGAGTCTGGTACTTAACTTTCCCGAGCTTTCCTTCATAGTAAACAGACGAAATCGGTGCTCGCCAGTCATAAACAAGAAAGTGATCTGGCTTATCGGTAAAAGATGCAAGCCCGATATATACCTTTTCGGATTCATTGGCACCTTTTTCACGAAAATCAATGCGAGCAAAGTAAGGTTTCTTTTCAAGTCGCTGTAAAGTTGCTAGCCGGTCTGCAGCGTGTTGCCAGCTATTTTGACGTTCATCTAGCATCTGCTGTTGGGCACGAAAAGACATGGCCGTATCCATCATGCCTGAATAAGTAGTGGTATTTAAGTGGATATCATCAATTTGCTTATTGATGCCCTTAATATCATGTTGAGCCGTTTTAATCTTTTCTTCTGCTTTTTGTTCGGCCTGTTTTACTTTATCAATCACATCATCAAGGTACTTTTGTTCTAGTTCTTTTTCAGTTTTCGTAGACATTCCATACTCCCTACCTTTCATCTTCAGGTCGACTTACTTAATAATTTATCTTAAAATCATCCAATTATTATATCATTTTCGCCAATTAGTCTGTTAACTTTCCGCCTTCTATTTTTTCAATTATTAAATGTCGTTTAATTTTAATCCTAAGATCATCAAAATAACTAATAATAACGCTACAATATATTGAAACCATGATCCAGGAGGAGGAAAACAACAATGAGCCATCTTTTTTATCTTCTAACTCATATTGCGGAAATAATTATTCCCATGTTTGAGTGGATGGGCGCTTGGAGCTATGTTCTCCTTTTTATCCTAATTTTTATGGAAACTGGATTAGTGATTTTCCCATGGTTTCCTGGTGAATCACTCATCTTTTTAACTTGTTCTTTCATTGCTTTTAACCCGATCTTAAAAATGGAAATCGTCATCCCCGTCTTCTTTTTCGCGGCGCTAATTGGTGACACAGTTAATTATTATATTGGTCATTCCCTTTCTCATTGGCAATGGCTCAAAAAAAGAATGGCCGGTCCCCGCTTTGAGAAAGCACAAGAATTTTTAGCCCGTCATGGGATCAAAGCTGTAGCATTAGGGCGATTTGTACCGCTCATTCGTACCTTTGTCCCCTTAATTGCTGGAACAATGCAGTTTCCGTTCCATCGTTTCACAATTGGTAATATTATTGGCGTTACATTATGGGTAGCGATTGGTGCTGGATGTGGATATTACTTTGGAACAATTCCGTTTGTCCGTCAGCACTTCTCACTTATCATCTTAGCATTTGTTGTGTGTTCACTGTTAGGAGTTGGCTTGTTAGCACTTATCAAAGCGATTCGTCAACGAATTATTAAGCGAAACCGAATGCTATAATTGCTTTTTCTTCAGCAAAATCATGTTAAAATGTAATAAGTATTTTTATTTCGCTTAAAGGAGTGCTGTAACTATGGCAATCAACGTTTATTTTGTACGCCACGGACAAACCTATCTTAATCTCTACAATCGGATGCAAGGTTGGGCTGATGGTCCGCTAACGCCAAAGGGTGAAGAAGACGCTAAACGAGTAGGACGGGCGCTTGCTCCTATTCAATTTGATTATGTATTTTGCAGCGACCTCGCACGAACAGTTTCAACTACCCGTTTCTTGCTTGCTGAACATCCTGGTAATAATCCAACGCCAATTCCAGAGCCAGCGTTTCGGGAAGAATTCTTTGGCTACTTTGAAGGAGAAGATGGCCAACATTTTGCTGACTTTCTTGGCGGCCCAGATGGTTATCATAGCTTTGCAGAAATGGTTGCCGGTTGGGGTCCAGACAAATTAAAAGATAAGATTGCAGCCGCGGATAATTATGGTACTGCTGAAGACCATGTTGCTTTCTGGAAGCGGGTAGATAAAGGTTTTGACCGTTTACGAGCATTGCCAGACGGATCAGAAGTACTAGTAGTTTCACACGGAGCCACTATTCGTTCAATCGTCCAACGCTATTCTGACGCTTACGATCCAGGCGATTCACCACGTAACGGAAGCATCACTAAGCTAACTTTAGATAAGAATAATACTAGTGTTGATTTTTACAACAAACTTGAATTACCAGAATAATATCCATAAAGGAGGAACATTATTCTTCAATGGAGACTAACATACAAACTGCAGAACCAGTAATTATCACTGGCTTAAATACCGGTCAAGAAGACTTTGACTACTCAATGGTCGAACTGGCTGAACTAGCACAAGCAAATCACATGGAAGTTATCGATCAGATTGATCAAGTCATCGATCGCCCTAATCCCGCTACCTACTTTGGAAAAGGCAAAGTCGAAGAAATTCGTGACGTGGCTGATGCTAATCACGTTCCTACTATCATTACCAATGATGAATTATCACCAAGTCAATTACGTAATCTTGAAGAAGGAACCGGATGTCGTATTCTAGACCGAACCGCTCTTATTTTAGAGATTTTCGCAACCCGCGCTCAAACCAAAGAAGCTAAACTCCAAGTACAGATCGCTAAACTGCAATACCGTTTACCACGATTGCAAACTAGTGCAAGTGAGCGGTTAGACCAGCAAACCGGTGGAGGAAGCGGCTTTACTAACCGGGGTGCCGGGGAAACCAAACTTGAAATGGATCGGCGAACTATCCAACATCAAATTTCCCACCTTCGTCAAGAATTGGCAGACATTGATAAATCCGAACAAACCAAGCGCAAGCAACGAGTAAAAAGTGCTATTCCCACAGCAGCACTCGTCGGCTATACCAATGCTGGTAAATCCACGATTATGAATGGCCTTGTAAGAAGATATGGAGCTGCTGAAGAAAAAACCGTTTTTGAAAAGAATATGTTGTTCGCTACTCTTGATACAAGTGTGCGGCAACTAACACTTCCAGATCAAAAACGGTTCCTACTAAGTGATACGGTTGGGTTCGTTAGTAAATTACCTACTCACCTTGTTGAATCATTTAAATCAACACTTGCAGAAGCCGCTAATGCTGACTTACTAATCCAAGTTATTGATTATTCTGATCCACATTACAAGGAAATGATGGAAACAACTAATGAAATCTTAAAACAAATTGGGATTACTGATATTCCAATGATCAACGTATTTAATAAAGCAGATAAAACTGAGATTGAATTCCCTATTCTTGAAGGTGACGATCAAGTTGTAATTTCAGCTAAACAAGATGCTTCATTAGACCTTCTTGTTGATGTTATTAAGAAACACCTATTTAAGGACTATGTCACCACTACTCTTCTTATTCCATTTACTGATGGTCACGTTGTTTCTTACCTTAATGAACACACTAATATTTTAGATACTACCTATGAAAGTGATGGGACATTATTAACGGTAGAAATGTCAGTTCAAGATTATCAACGGTTTGGAAAATATGAGAAAAACTAATCATAACCACCCGTCAAACGGGTGGTTTGCACATCGGCTATAAGCCGATAATAAAAGCCGGCGTCTCAAGGCGCTGGCTTTCGCTTTGCTCAAGCCAAAATGCTCTGACTACTTTGCCACCGCTTTAAGCGGTGTTTGTACTACCTCACTTACCCTTAAAAGGGTCCGAATATTCCACACTTGTTAGCTTATCCATTGATATATCACGTTTCTCTTGATCTCGGATATACTTCTTTATCGTGGATTCATTTAATCCAACTGTAATCACATAGTAGCCTTCAGCCAAAAAATGTCGGTTCCCATATTTGTATTTTAAGTTTGCATGTCGATCAAACATCATTAATGCACTTTTCCCTTTTAAGTATCCCATAAACTACGAGACACTTAGCTTCGGCGGAATACTTACTAACAAGTGCACATGATCTGGCATCATATGACCTTCAATTATTTCTACTCTCTTATATTTGCACAATAAACGAATATAATCTCTCGGGTTCGGTATTGATTGAAGATCGCTTTACGTCTATACTTTGGTATGAATACGATGTGATACTTACATAACCACTTCGTATGGGCTAAGCTATTTAATTTATTAGCCATATTTATATAACCTCTTTTCCCTTATTGACTTTGGCTTGAACACCTACATCTTAAGGCAAAAGAGGCCTTTTTTATATAATTTTTATCGCCCACCCGCATAGCAGGTGTTTTTTTGTTTCGTGCACTCGCTCTGCTCGCGCACTCAACCAGGTCTAAAGACATTAATAAAAGCAGCGATCAAAACTGATCGCTGCTTTTATTAGTTATCTATCTCTCTGCTTTTACTCCGAAAATCAAGGAGACGATCATTACTAAGATTACTGCTCCAATAATTGATGGAACAATTGCCATCCCAGCTACTTGCGGTCCCCATGCGCCTAATACTGCTTCACCGATTGCTGATCCTACTAGTCCAGCAACAATATTACTGATAACTCCCATCGATCCACCGCGACGGGTTAATGCACCAGCAGCAAGACCGATCAATCCACCAACAATTAAAACCCAAATCCAATGCATAATTATCCCTCCTTTTTATCTTCCAATGTCTCTTTAAGATCAGTTGCCTTATCCTTAGCTTTTCCTTTAGCTTTCTGCAACTTTCCCTCAGTTTCGCGGGTCTTGTCGTTGGTTATTTTACCTTCAACCTCTTTTAATTTACCCACTACTTTATCTTTAATTCCATGTTTATCGCTAGCCAATATCATCAGTCCTTTCATCTATTCTTGGCTACTAGTGGCTGACAACATTTTATTAATTTCGCTCCCTTCTATAATGACTAGTGCTTTCAACAGTTTTAAGTTTAACAGTCTCCTAACAAGAAAGCGATATCTTAATAGGTTACTTACGTTTTCTTTAATAATTTTATTTATGTCTTAATTAAAAAGAAACTCTACCTTCATAAATTGGTAGAGTTTCTTTTTATTCTTGAACTTAATTACATTCTTATTTCATTTCGTGAATGTTTGCCTTCTAAAATCGTAACAGCATCATTCAAACTAATCTCGACCATATTGCGGATAGATGTTTCGGTTAGGAACGCAACGTGGGGTGTAACAAGAACATTTGGCATTGCCGCTAATTTCTTGTAATCATCTGGAATTTGATCTGGTGTAACTTGCTTCCCAAAGAAAGAAGTTTCGTCAGCTAATGTATCTAGGCCAGCACCTGCAATTTCTTTATTTTCCAAGGCAGAAATTAAGTCCGCGGTATTTACCAATTTTCCACGAGCCATATTAATCAAGTAAGCACTATCCTTCATCATCTTAAATTGTGGTGCTGCAATCATATTTTCGGTACTTGGTAATAACGGCGTATGTAAGGATAAAATATCCGCATTCTTAACAACAGTATCGAAATCGGTATATTCAACGTATGGTTCATATTCGACATTGTAAGACGGGTCATATGCAAGAACTTTTGCCCCCAGTGCCTTATAAATCTGAGCAGTGGCCCCACCAATGTTACCAAGGCCGATAATTCCCACGGTTAAATTGTAAATTTCATTGCTAATTAAATCATCGCTCCACCGAAAGTCACCATGACTCATACGTTGTTCGAATTCACCAATCCGTCGTAACAAGTACATCGCCTGTGTGACACCCATTTCTGCAATTGCTCGTGGTGAATAGATAGGAACATTCGTTACAATGATGCCATTTGCTTTACAAGTATCTAAATCAAAAATATCAACGCCAACCATTCGAGCAGCTAATTGCTTAATTCCCATGGCGGCTAATTGCTCATATAGTTTTTTATCCCCCAATTTTGTTGTCTGTTGAAGAGATACCCCATCATATCCTTCTGCAAGCTTAACTGTATCAGCATTTAATGGTTCAATAACCATCTTGACGTCATTGCCTGTCTTCTTCGTCCATGCCTCAACATAAGGTTTTTCAGCGTCACGAACGCTATACATAATTAATTTCATCAGTTTTCCCATTCCTTTCCTAAAAACTGCTTACATTAATAGCTTAGCACTCCTTTACTTAATCATCAGTATTTTAGTAACAAAAAATGGTCTGTGACTTAAGCCAAGTTACTTTCATAAAAGACAAATGGCGCAGTACAACAATGGCCTCCAACGCCCGGTAAAACCGAACGTTAGAGGCCTATTGTTGCTTGCGGGGGCTCCCAGAGGCTAGCTTCGCGTCGAAAAACGAAGTCACGAGTGACTTCTGTCTCGCTCTCTGTTATCTTTAATTATTGTTCACCGTTATCTCCTTGGTTTGGGCGACGTTGTTGAAGGTGCATACCGTCATAATCGCCTTCTGGTCCAAGCAGTTCTTGGTTATTATCCAATTCTGAGCGACCAGCATAGTGATGATGTTGTAACCAAATCATACCGACTAGTAACAATGCATAGAAGACAATTGCGATTACGATAAGAACAGTGTTACAGAACATCGTATAATGTGCTCCCAAACCACCAGAAATTGAATCACGGAGTCCTAAGATTGAGTAAGTCATTGGTAAGTACCAGTGAATTACGTTATAGAACTTCATTGTAATTTCCATTGGGAAGGTACCACCAGATCCACCTAATTGAAGCATCAAGAGAACCATGGCAAAGAATCGACCAGGATTATCAAAGAGCATTGAAAGGAACATAACAATTGCCATTGAAGCTAACCCAAAGCATATGGTTGTTGCAAAGAATGCAACTGGGTGAATAACTGTAAGTCCACAAGCCATCATAATTGCATCTTCGGCGATTGCCATTGCAGTTACTACCAGTGATCCAACTGTTACCTTACTTGCCCACCAAGCGATTGGGGCTTTACCAAATTCAGCAACCCGGCGAATTGGGTAAACAAAGTTAAATACAAGTGCCCCAACATATATTGCTAATGATAGAACGTATGGTGCTAAGGCGTGACCATAGTTTGGTACATAACTGTAATCTGTGTGCTTAAGAGCAGTTGGTTCTGCAAACATCTTGGCAGTCCGTGGTGAAGTCTTAATACCATTGATTTGCTTTGCACCACCTGCAAGCGATGTAGCCAGTTGAGAAGCACCAGCATTCAATCGCGCAATTCCCGAAATAAGAGCAGGAGAATTATCTTGAAGTTGTTGAGTTCCGGCAGCTAATTGGTTTACACCAGCAATAAGAGCAGGAACTTGACCGTTTAGTTGACCAAGCGCACCAGCTAATTGAGCTGCGCCAGAATTCAAGGCTCCACTATTAGCGTTAAGTTGGGCAATTCCGTTACCCAATTGGCCAACTCCGGCTGTATATTGACCGATTCCGCTAGCCAATTGACCAGCTCCGGCTCCAGCTTGGGCGACACCAGCTGTGTATTGACCGATTCCGCTAGCTAGTTGATTAGCACCGGCTCCAGCTTGAGCAACCCCAGCTGTATATTGACCAATTCCTGAATTAAGCGTACCAGCACCGGCAGCAGCACTATCAACACCATTAGTGTATTGGTTTACACCACTATTAAGCGTGCTTGCTCCAGAAGAAATCCGACTTGTTGCTTGTTTAAGTTGATCAACAGCTCCTGGTATTGCCGCTAGGGTACCTTTATAGCCATTTAAGGTTGCTAATAATGAGTTAGCTTGACGAATAGTCCCATCTGCATTATCTAACACAGCAGACATTTGTGAGAGCTGACCTAATTGTTGCTGCATACCACTCAAGCTTCCTTGAAGATTGTTTAATTGACCAAGAGTTCCACTTAATCCTTGAATAGCAGCAACGTTAGCACTAGCATTTTGTACAATTTGTTGAGCGGCCTTCTTAGATTGATCACTAGCTTTATCATCACTAAGAATTTGTTGTGCTAATCCAGCAATTTGACCATCGTTAGTTGCAATACCTTTAAGCTTGTCACCAGCACCGGCAGCACCAGATAATGCTCCCGAAGCTTGTTGAAGACTAGCAGCACTACTTTGAACACCAGCAAGAGCATTCTTGGCAGTTGCCAAACCGGTCTGGAGTTGACCTAGTCCTTGCTGAAGATTTTGTGCTTGATCCATGGCCCCCATAATCCCGTTAAAGTTAATGTTTCCTAATTGACTGTTGACGGTTGAATTCAACTGATTAGCACCGGATGCTAGTTGACCAGAACCGTTCCTTAAGTTCTCTGAATTACCACTTAACGTATTCAAACCACTGCTTAATTGGTTAGCACCGGAGCTCAATGTACCCGAGTTAGCCATTAAAGTATTTAACCCAGCATTCAACTGACTAGCACCAGAATTTAACGCACCAGAGTTAGCCATTAAAGTGCTTAAGCCACTGCTCAACTGGTTGGCACCAGAATTTAGTGCACCGGAATTAGCCATTAATTGACCAACACCATTGCCGAGAAGACTAACCCCACCAGTATATTGCATGATACCATTTGCTAAGGTTTGGCTCCCGGTAGCAAGTTGTTGAGCACCAGAAGCTAATGGTGCAACACTAATACGCAAGGTTTGAACCCCGTTATTTACTTGGGAAACTCCGGCAACATAACGATTTACACCATCACTTAATGTCACCATTCCAGTACCAATTTGTTGGGCACCATCAGCGGCCTTGTTCATCCCCTTACCTACAACATGCAATTGCTTAAACATTACCGTTGCGTAAGCGTTAGTAACTTGGGCACGAATTTTTTCATTTAGCCGTGTCATCCCAGTTTGGACAATTACCTGTCCAATGTAGTTTAAAGAACCATTAGTTTGATAATGTAACTTCATCGTCTTGGGATGTTTTTGTAAAACAGTCGTTGCATTTTCAGAGAAATCCTTAGGAATCGTAACAACAGCATAGTACTTACGATGGCTCATACCATACTTTGCTTCTTTAGCGGATACGAATTCCCACTTTAATTGATGATTTTTCTTCAATTCATCAACGGTCTGTTTCCCGACATCCATTTTTCGGCCTTGGTACTCAACCGGAATGTCCTTATTTACCACCGCAACCGGTAAGTTTCGTGTACTTCCATACGGGTCCCATACTGATTTTAAGAAGAAAATACTATATAGGAAAGGTATGAAGCAAATAACCGTTACTGATAGAAGCAGTAAACGGTTATGAATAATATGACGAAATTCGCCTTTAATCATGCTCCACATTTAATACTTCACCTCAAAATTTATCCTTTCATAATTTTAGTTTGTTAATGACTTGGTAGCTGCTCTCGCAAAATTAATAACGTCCTCAGTTGGTACATCATAATTATTGCCTTGCCACCAGTAAAAGGTCCCGATAATAGCGCCACTCAATACATAAGCAAGCATCTCGGGATTATCAGACTTTTGCAGCGCCGTTACAATTGGATCATTAGTCTCAAGATTGCGCCGCTCTAAAAGAACCTGACTTAAAATATTTAAAATTTCGGTATACAAAGAGCTCCGTGCACTATTAGGTGCTAAATGACGGATAACATCTTTATTTTTATCAATGTATGATAATAATTGCTTAATAATGTCATCTTCAGAATCTGTATTCTCCGTCAATTTATTAATTTGTGCATTTAACGTTTGCTCTAAGAGATCGTACTTATCACTAAAATAGCGATAAAAACTGCTCCGGTGCATCAATGCTTCTTTACAAATTTGATCAACCGTCAAACTTTCAAAAGAATTTTTCTCTAATAACGTTATCAATGCATTTTCAAAGTCACGAATAGTTCTCGTAACACGCATAACTCTTCCCTCCCCAAATAATACAAATTTAACATGATTATTCTAACTTGTTGCAATTCAGCACAACAGGGGTAATTAAAGATAATTATTTCAAAATGAGACAAAAATGACTATTTGTCCGCAAAAAGACTTTTGTTTGTATCTTAATCAAACGAAAACAATAATATGCTCCTAAATTTAAATGGTCAAGCACGGCAGTAATAACTTTATCGCTCTTTTATAGTAAAACGTATTAAATAATTATTAACTTGCTAAATCTCTTTTCTAAAATACGGTATAATAAAAGTATTAAAGCTATGCGATTGGAGGCTTCATAATGGCAAAAACTAAAAAACATTTAACTAAATCCAAAGATAAAGTATTTCTTGGTGTCTTTGGGGGTATCGCTGACTACTTCGGTCTTGATGAAACCCTCGTTCGGATAATCGGAATTCTCATTTTCGTCTTTACTGGCTTTTTCCCGCTAGGAGTCTTCTACCTCTTAGCTGCCCTCGTAATGCCTGAATATAATGATAATAGGACAAATAATGATGACAATATCGTTGACGGTGAATTCAGAGAAAAATAATGTTGATTGCAGCAAAAAAGCTGAGGTTGGGAGAAATTCCAATCTCAGCTTTTTTTAAGCATTATTTCGTTGTTTATAAGCTACTTGAACTTGTAGTCCATAATCTTCTTCCGTTAAAATTGTTGAGCCGCTTCGCCCTGCAATCTTATTCGGACCCCCAGTAACAACTACTGTTGCAAGATACAATTGATACTTATCATGAGCAGTATGGACATCGGTTAGGCCGATTTTGGTAATATGACCAACTGGGCGCCGTTCCATTTGGTTCATCCCGATGTAGATTTCAAGACGGTGTTGCAACTCATCATGAACTAATTCAAAGTATGGCGGAACAGATTGTGAATTCAAAGCCGTAACTGGTTTTTCAGTTGCTTGATACTGTTCAACAATTTCTTTTTCACTTAGACCATCATAGCCGTTAACAAACACACCTTCCATTAATAGTTGGTCAACAACACGTTGTAAGTTATGTTGTTCATGTTCGTCAATTGCTACTGCTGCTGGGATCGTGTCGGCATTAGCAAACAAGCCATTTGACCGGTTTGCCAATTCTGCCGCTAGTCGTTGTTGTGCATCAAGAGGCGTCTTAGCTTTGCCGTCCTCAAATTTTTGACCAGTAATCTTTGCGACACGCGGTGAAATAAAATCAAATCGTGAAGTCTTTTCAAGAAAGTAAAAGACGAAATTAAGATAGATAAAATATGTTAATCCAATCACTGCTAAGCAATATAACAATGCCCGTAGCCAAACATGATTCATAAAGAGTCGGAACGTAACATAAACTAAATAAATATCGCCCAGTAAAGCAATAATGATATAAATACGACTCTTTAACTTTACGTCAAGGTTAAAGTAACTCAATGACGAGTTAATCATATCAAGAAAACTAAACATTAATAACCCGCCTCCTTATTATTCAGTCGTAGTCGTTCCGGTAGTATTACCACCAGTCGTGTCTTGTGTCGTTGTATTATTGTTAGTTGTTGTACCAGTCGATTGTGAGGTACTGTTTCGATTAGCACTCGTACTTTCGTTTGTATTTGCTGATCGATTTGTCGATGTTTCTGTGCCAGTGTTTCCTGCTGACCGTGTAGGTTGATTAGTATCCCCAGTATCGTCCGTTGTGTTGTTGCTATTACTTGTCCGGGTAGTTGATGAATTACTTGCACTCTCATCATTATCATCACGATCGCTTTGTGAATTCCGACTTGATTGATTGCTTTCCTCATCACCCGATTGCTGAAATTGGCGACTTGTTGATACTGATGTTACTTTTGCACCCTCAGAAGTATGCGTTGCTTTATTAACCACTACATTGGTGGCACCCAACGCAAGTACCAATGATACAAGTGCAAATGGGGTTACTAATGGCGGTATCTTTGCTCCCATGTCTCATTCTCCTTTTCCAGAGTATATAATACACGAAAACTGGCCCAATAAATATGAATTTATTGTAAAGATTTTTTCTGGCATTGGGCACATATCCCGTGCAATTCAAACCGATGCCCAGTGATTTTAACTCCTGGCAACTGCTTCTCAAAGAATTTCTTATCAATTGGTGGCATTTGAATTTCTTGAACTCGTCCGCAAATATCACAAATAAAGTGGTGGTGATGGGTAAAATCACACGAATATTTAACCTGCATCTGATCATGCTGTTGACGCAATTCGACAATGCCCAATTTCTCAAATTCTTTAAAATTCCGATAAATAGTATCGTGACTTAATCCAGGGAATTGTTCTCGAAGATATTGGTCAATTTCTACAATATTAAAGTAACGATCAGGGTGTCGCGCAACTGATTCAATCATCATTTTACGTTGCTTAGTCCACCGCAAATGATGGTCTTTAATAATGGCCTGTGCTTGATCAATTAATTTCTCCAATCTTTTTTCCTCCCGATTAAAGATGATATTGTATCATATTTTAATTCTTTTTGGATAATATCTGCCTAACAATTATATCTATTTGTTGTTTAGTATTTTTCCATTGATCATTAACTACAACATGAGCGATCCCTTTTAAAGCCGCTGGTAAAGCAAGATCACGGTGATACTCTTTGCTATGTAAACGAGAACGAATCGCACTCAATTTATCGCCCCGCAGTGTCATTCTCTTAGCTAAAGAAGCCATATGGGTAACGGTCAAGAAAATAATCACTGCTTGAGCATCAAGTTGTTGATGGTAAGTAATCGCACCAGCTGTGTCAAGAACAATCACATCATTTTCCCCTTGTTTCCATCCTTCTTCTAAACCTTCTAATGAAGAACCATATTGAAACTGGTCATAAGTTACTTGCTCAAGCAAATGGAGTTTCTTCAGGGAAGATGGTGTTTCAAAATGATAGTCTACCCCATCTTGTTCTCCCGGACGTGGCCGCCGCGTCGTATGGGTGATTACCCGGTGCATATCATAATGATTTTGAAGATAGTTAGCGACAGTTGTTTTGCCGGACCCCGCTGCTCCTGTCACAATAAACACATACTTATTATTTTTCATAATTGCTTATTTTAAATGATCGTTAACTTGATCCAATAATTCTTTTAAATTCTCGTAGGTTAACCGTTCACGAGCATCTTGATAGTTGAACCATCCACAATTCTTAATCTCTTCTACTTGCAGATGAATGTCTTCCTTGTTATCTAACTCGGCAGTATAAAGGGTCATTTGCTTATGATTGCCATTTGGTAAGTCGTATTCGGTATACACCTTAAAACTTGTATCAATTGGTAATTCTAATTGCGTTTCTTCCTTTATTTCACGAATTGCTGTTTCTTCTAGTGATTCATTGCCTTCAACATGACCTTTCGGGAATCCCCAGAAGTGTCCCTTATTTTGACTTTCTAAGAGTAAATACTCAATTCCATTTTCGCCTTGACGATATACAACTGCGCCACTAGTAACTTCAATTGCCATTTTTATCCCTCTTTTGTAATTAGATTTTTCTAATTTACTTTTAATATTAACTAAGGTATCATTATTAATTATAAACGTGACGAACCATTTCGGCACGTACAATTTATTATAGCAAAGGTGGGTTAAAGATGAGCTTAAACATTATGCGAAAAGAAAGTCTCGATCGGTATCTTGGTGAAGACAAGCTTTTCGTTAAATCAATGAATGCTCGTGATCTCATGGCAATTGGGATCGGTACTGTTATTGGTACTGGGATTTTCATTCTCCCTGGAACAATTGCCGCAAATTCAGCTGGACCAGGAGTGTCATTGTCATTTCTGTTTTCAGCGATTGTCTGTGCGCTAGCTGCAATGTGTTATGCTGAGTTTGCTTCTGCATTACCAGTTGCTGGGAGTGCATACTCGTACGGAAATGTAGTGTTTGGTGAATTCCTTGGCTGGTTGCTGGGATGGGCATTAGTTCTTGAATACATGTTAGCTGTTGCTTCTGTTTCTACAGGTTGGGCAGCGTACTTCAATACATTGCTTGAAGGATTCGGTATTCATCTTCCTAAAGCACTCTCAGGTCCATTTGATCCAGCCCATGGTACCTACATAAATATCGTGGCGGTTGTAATTGTTCTTTTAATTACAGTAATGCTTTCACGAGGAATGCAATCCTCATTGCGTATCAATAACATTGCTGTTTTCCTTAAAATTGCAATTATCTTGATCTTTATTATTGTTGGTTTCTTCTTCATTAAGCCCAAAAATTACCATCCTTTCCTTCCATACCACATGAAGGGTGTGATTCACGGGGCAACGATCGGTTTCTTTGCTTACCTTGGTTTCGACTGTGTTTCCAGTTCGGCTGCCGAAGTTAAGAATCCTAAACGAAATATGCCTCTAGGAATTATTGGGACACTTGCTGTTGCAACAATCTTATATACTGGTGTTGCCGTAGTCCTAACTGGGATGGTTAAGTACACCAAACTTGACGTTGCCAATCCAGTGGCGTTCGCCTTACAGATGGTTCATCAAGACTGGTTGGCAGAATTATTGTCAATTGGGGCTTTGATCGGAATGTTCACAATGATGGTTTCAATGATCTATTCTAGTTCTCGTTTGATCTATGCAATTGGTCGTGACGGTCTGCTTCCTTCATTCTTAGGAAAGCTTGATAAAAAGAGCCACTCGCCACAAGTTGCATTATGGATCGTGGCGATTATTATCGCTATCATGGGCGGACTTGTTTCCCTTGATCAACTTACAAGTTTAGTTAACATCGGAACCTTGTTTGCTTTCATGCTCGTTTCATTTGGGATTATTCCGCTTCGTAAGCGAAAGGATATCGGTAATCGTGGAGGCTTTAAGGTGCCTCTCTACCCTGTGCTTCCAATTCTTTCTGGTCTCGCCTGCCTTGGCATGATGACCCAGTTGCAAAAAGAAACATATATTGGAGCAGCAATTTGGTTTGGAATCGGAATTATCATCTACTTCACTTACGGCTACTGGCACAGTAAGTTAGCAGATAAGAATTAATAGCAAAAAATTTAAGAGTTACGTAGAGAGTGAGAAAATTATTTTTCCACTCCCTTTTTATTTAAGATAGTAATTTGCATTAAATACCATTTTTTTGTTAAGGTAGTATTACTTACTTTTTTATTCACAAGGAGGAATCAATTAGTTAGGCCAAATTTTGATCACATACGCCTAATTTTTTATGGAATATACAAAGAAGAATTACAAAAAAGCACCTTTATCATCAATTCACTTTCGAATATATTTTGCCTTGGCTCTTGGACAAATTGCTTGTGGTTTTGCTCTTGGAATTAGTGGAACTGCCCTTTCCCAAGCAACCGATTATATCAATATTACCGACTTTTGGGTTGGCCTAATTGGTGCTGGGAGTTTAATTGGACTCGCTGGGAGTGCTTTAATGGGTAAAATCGCTGACCAATTTGGCCGGCGAAGAATGTTGATGCTCGATATGTATCTTTTTTCTATATTTTCTCTTTTACAATTAGTAACAATGAATCTTATTATCCTGTTTATCTTACGGATTTTAATTGGTTTAATGATTGCCATTGACTATACTGTTGGGAATGCTCTATTGGTAGAATGGTTACCAGCAAAAGAAAGCGGACGCCTACAAAGCCAACTAATCATTTATTGGACAATTGGCTTTATTACTTCATATATTGCTGGAATTTTAGTAACAGGGTTTGGTGTTCATAATTGGCAAGTTATCCTTGCATCAAGTGTCGTTCCGGGACTGATGGCTGCAATCTATCGGTCAATCTTCCGAATTCCTGCATCTCCGAGCTGGTTAGCAAGTCAAGGTAAGAATAAAACTGCTCAAAAACTAATTCAAAAACACCTTGGAAAAAAATGGGGATTATCATTAAAACAAATTCGTAGTAAAAAACCAAAAGCTGTCTCTCTTAAAACCCTCTTTAATCCCCCTTATCGCCGAAAAACCATTGTTGGTGGTTTATTCTATGCTTGTCAGGCATTTTCATTTTTCGGTATCAGTATCTTCTTACCAATTCTCCTAAAAAGTATGAATCTTGGTAATAACAACCTCTCTGGGATTATCTATAATAGTTGCGTCCTTATCGGTGTAATTTTCGGTAGTTTAATCTTCAAGATTCTTAGTAGGCGGATGTTTTTGGTAAGAACATTTTTCCTTTCAGCAGCAGCCCTCATTTTATTAATAATTGGCAATAACTTTTCACCTTTCTTCCAAATTAGCGTTTTTGCGATCTTTGCGATAGTCTTATCCTCAGGACTTGTCCTTGATTATCCATATCCAACAGAACTATTTGATGTTAAGGTTCGAGCTAGTGGGGTTGGTACTTGTATCACTATCAGTCGTTTTGGAGCTGCTAGCGGAACATTCTTATTACCAATCTTAACTCATCTCGGCGGTCCAATTTTAGCAATGCTAATTTGTACTCTTGTTTTACTTATAGGTGGTACTATCTGTCTTTTATGGGCACCTGAAACTTCACCAAAATATATTTAACATTAATAATAGAATGGTCGGGAAAATTTTAAATTTTTCACTGACCATTTTTAGTTTTAAACATCAATCCAATAGACTAATCAATTTTTAACAATTGAACTACTCCCACTTAGCTAAACCTACGGTTTAATGCTTGAAGTGGGAGAT
>CAMLUN010000017.1 GCA_946487795.1 uncultured Lactobacillus sp.
GATTCATCCCCTACTTATAGAAGTGGGGGTATTCTCGCAAATTTATGGATAAAAAGGACTGTGACATAAGTTAAGTTACTTTCATAAAAAGCAAATACGCAGTACAACAATGGCCTCTAACGTCCGGCAAAACCGAACGCTAGAGGCCTATTGTTGCTTGCGGGGGCTCCCAGAGGCTAGCTTCGCGTCGAAAAACGAAGTCACAAGTGACTTCTGCCTCGCTCCCTCAATAAGCTTTATTTAATTATCCTAAAATCATTTCAGCAATATCAAGGACAATGATAATCCCTAAAATACTGCTCAAAAGCACTAAAATTTTTCTCGTATGTTGATCTTTTGATTGCAGTTTTTCCCAATTCATTCCCGCATACGCGATTAAGATCAAAGCACAGCCAATGATACCGTATATTCCAGAATGAAAGCCACGATTATCAATGGTATAGCTTGCCGCCATGAAAAGGCCAACTGCAAACAAAAGCCCCCATAATAGTTGCTTTTTATTCATTAAATCAATACTTTCTCTCTAAATAAACTATTCTTGAAGATGATAGTTATAACTAGCAACAATAATATTCTCTCGGGAATTCAATAACGCCCGTAAACGAACACTGGTCTGATTATGTAAGGCCAATTGCCATGGATGTTTAGGAATAAATTGCGGAACAAGAACAGTCGTCGAATAATTTCTTGCTTCTGCTCGTTTTGCAATCACATCAACAAAACGTAACGTTGGTTTTGCGATTGAACGGTACGAAGAGTGAATATCAACAAAACGGACATCTGGATATTCAGCTTTAAATTCATTTGCCGTTTTATGCTCTTTGCCTGGATTTTCATCAAACGAAACATGCATGGCAATAACATAATCACCAATCGACCGAGCGTAATTAATTGCACCACGAGTTACCCGGGTTACATTACCAACTAAAACAATCACCGTTGCACCATCGTAATCATGTAATTGAACTTTCGTCTTTTCAGTAACCCGCAACTGAGCGGCTACTTTTACATAGTGCCGGTGAATCGAATGGAACATCCATAAAAGCAGCGGCATGATAATTAAGTATGGCCAAACATTTGCAAAGTGTTGCCAGAACAAACAAATGACAAGAACAAATGAAATCAAGGCTCCTACTAGGTTAATAAAGGCTTTCCCTAACCAAAAACCTTCCCGTTCTCTAAACCAGTGAATAATCATCCCAGATTGCGATAAAGTAAATGGAACAAATACCCCTACTGCATAAAGCGGAATTAACATATTAGTCTGACCATGGAAGATCAAGATCAAAATAATTGCTCCAATCGCCAAGGAAATAATCCCGTTAGAGTAACCTAACCGATCCCCACGATCCATGAACGCGTGCGGCATATATTTATCTTTGGCCATATTAAAGGCAAGAATTGGAAAGGCTGAGAAACCAGTATTAGCAGCGACCGCTAAAATCATTGCAGTTGAAAGTTGCAAGAGGTAAAAGCCTAGCCCATGCCCACCAAAGATTTGTGCGGCCATTTGGGAGAGGATTGTTGTCCGTGAATTAGGAACTACCCCCAGATAAAAACTAAAGAAGATAATGGCAATAAAGAAGAACGCTAAAATAGCACTCATAATTGCCAGGGTAGTTGATGCATTCTTTTCTTTAGGCTTATTAAAGTTAGGAACAGCATTACTTACGGCTTCCACCCCAGTTAAGGATGACGAACCAGCTGAGAATGCCCGAATAAGCAAAACAAATGACATTCCCGATACCGGTGTTCCATAATCAACAATTGCCCGGTAATGAATATGACCAGTGGCAATATTATAGCCACCCCACACTACCATCACAATCATCATAATAACAAAGAAATATACCGGAATTGTGAGGAAGTTTGCACTTTCACTCATTCCCCGTAAATTCATAAACATGATTAAAAGGACAATAACGATCCCGATTGGAATTGAAAATTTATATAAAGCAGGAACTGCCGAAGTAATCGCTTCAACTCCAGATGTCGTTGAAACAGCCACCGTTAACATATAGTCAACTAGTAATGATCCTCCAGCAAATAATCCCCCATTACTCCCCCAATTCCGTGTGGCAACGACATAAGCACCACCACCACTAGGATAGGCATGAATGATTTGTTGGTATGATAACGTGATAGCTAACAAAAGGACCAACACAACTGCCGCAATCGGGATTGAATACCAGATTGCTGCTGCGGATAAAGTTACCAGAACAGTTGTAATTTGCTCTGGTCCATATGCTACTGACGATATTGCGTCAGAAGAAAGCATGGCTAATGCTTTAAATTTAGTTAAGTGTGTTTGCCCTTCATCAAGGGTTTTTAACGGTTTCCCGATTAAAACACGTTTCAAATAGCGCCACATACTATTTCTCCTTTAATTTTTACACTTTTTAAGTAGGTGACAATATTACAATTTATTCTTTAATTTTGCAACCTACAAATATATCTATTGATCTTTTCCTGGCATCTTTACCTTGGCATTAACCTTTTCTGCCGCAGAATCGATTTTTTTCATCCGGCTAGCCACAGCCCACCGGTAAAATCCTAGCGAGCAGATGATAATAACAACAAAATCCCATGGGTACTTCAACCAGTCCTTGCCGCCAAATCCTTCACTCCCAATGTAAGAAACTATTGAGATAAAAACAAGATAAGCCAACATCCAATAACTATTGCGTAAGTCACGTAGCCCTGATGCGTGACGATACTTAACTTCATAATAAAGATAAATTGGTAAGCCTAATAAGATAACCCCAATTACCTGAACAGTCGTCGGCCACATTGTCCAATAAATTGAAAGGCTCGTCAAGACAAATGCAAATGGCGCCAACCACGACATAAAATGTGGATGAAACGGCCGCTTTAAATTAGCATCCATTTTGCGAAGCGACATTACAGTAACTGGCCCGGTAAGATAAGCAATTAAGGTTGAACCGGTAATTACAGTGGCTAACAAGCTCCAATTTCTGAAGAGACTAACCATTACCACCGCTAAAATTAGATCCACAACCATTGCAAGCCGCGGAATCATGTAGCGCCGTTCTAGCCGTCCCAACCATTGAGGCAAATGTCCAGTATGAGTCATTGCTGCCAATGCTCGTGAGGCAGTCGCCACGAACGCAACCCCTGTCCCAAATGGTGAAACAAAAGCATCCATATATAGCAAAATTGCAAGCCAATTCATCCCCAGCAGGATCGCAATATCAGCAAATGGAGACGTATAGTTAATCCCATGCCATCCTTTTTGCGCTAATAAATTCGGATCAATCGCTCCAATAAAGGCAACTTGTAACATGACATAGATCACAGCGGTAATAATCATTGAAATCAATACGCCTCGCACGATATTTTTATGAGGATTAATCATTTCTCCTCCCATGTTGATTACCGTTTGAAAGGCATCATAAGACATAATAATTCCAGAAATAGCAGCTGCTTCAAAGATTGACCGGCTACCATATGGTATAAAAGTAGTTACGCTATGACCAAAATTACTAGGATGAAAACCCGCCGCAATAAGCATCACAATTGTTAGTGTCGGTAATAAAATCTTAAAAATTGATATTAAGTTAGTAAAGCGAGTCATCAATTTTACCGACCAGAAATTGATCAAAGTAAAAACCAGCATAAAGCCAAATACAACTAACAATCCAGGAGTCGTAATATTACCGTTTTTCATAAAGTGGTGAGTCCAATTTGCCCATGCCCACGGCCACGAGCTCATATATTGAACCGAGGCCACTGCTTCCATTGGGACTAAAGTGATTAATGAAATCCAATTTGCCCATGCAGCAATAAAGCCTAAAAACGGACCGTGGCTATACTGAGCATAACGACTCATTCCCCCGCTTTCTGGAAACATTGCCCCTAATTCAACATAAGTAAGGGCAATGCTAATAATGATTATTGCTCCTAAGATCCATGACAAAATAGCAGCTGGTCCGGCAACCTTTGCAGCAGTTCCGGCACCAAACAACCACCCTGAACCAATTAAGGAATTTAAGGCAAGCATTACACCAGAAAATAGCGTTATCTTCTGGAATTTCATTTTTTCCATTTCTTAGTTCCTTTCAGTTATAGTTTGGTTAAAAATTAATACTAATTTACTTTACCACAATTTAAGATTTTTAGATTAACTTTATAGTTGAACCGCCTTAACTGAATTACCATTCAGCTTTATTATTTGAAGCAAATCTTTTGTTCTCAAAATCACTGTGGCCGTATTAATGTTTGGGTGACACCCTATTAACTCCTCGTTCTTAAAGATATCAGCATCAATAATAAAGGTAACCTGATGTTGTTTATCATTAAACAAGTTAAAGGGTGAAACAGCCCCACTTGTTATTCCCAACTTCATAGCTAATTCTTCTGGGTGGGCAAATGAAAACCGACTAGTCGATAGATTTTCTTTCAATTTTTTCATATTGAGATGCTTATTTTCTAAGATTGTAACTAAATAATAGCCAGCTTTATTTTTTAGAAAAAGGTTTTTCGTACGGGCAAATTGATATTCTTGAACATACTTGTCTGCTTGTTCCGCTGTATAGACTGGGGGATGAGTAACAATTTGATAGTTTATTTTTTCGTTGTCTAAATAGTTATAGACACTGGTTGCATTTTTCGTCATTGATTTTCCTCCAATAAAAAAAGATCCCAACATTTGAAAAAACAAACATTAGAATCTTTTCTGCCCACAAAATTAAATTTTAGTCAAATGGTATTACATCATACCGCCCATGCCGCCTTGTGGAGCAGCAGGAGCTTGGTTATTAGCATTTGGATCTGGCTTATCAGCAACAACCGCTTCAGTAGTAAGAAGCAATGCTGATACGGAAGCAGCGTTTTGAAGAGCAGAACGGGTAACCATTGTTGGGTCAACAATACCAGCCTTGATCATATCTTCAAACTTGCCATCTGCAGCGTTGTAACCAATACCTTCTTTTTCGTTCTTTAATTCATTAACAATAACAGAGCCTTCAACACCAGCGTTTTCAGCAATTTGACGAACTGGTGCTTCAAGGGCAGCCTTAACAATATTGATACCAGTTAATTCATCACCATCGGCTTCAATCTTGTCAAGAGCAGGAATTACGTTAATTAAAGCAGTTCCACCACCAGGAACAAATCCTTCTTGAACAGCAGCACGAGTAGCGTTCAAGGCATCTTCAATCCGGTACTTCTTTTCCTTCAATTCAGTTTCAGTTGCGGCACCAACCTTAACAACGGCAACCCCACCCGAAAGCTTTGCAAGACGTTCTTGAAGCTTTTCCTTGTCAAAGTCGGAAGTTGACTTAGCAATTTCTTGCTTAATTTGGTCAACACGTTCTTGGATAGCTTCCTTTGAACCAGCACCATCAACGATAGTAGTAGTATCCTTTGTAACTGTAACCTTGTTTGCTTGACCTAATTGATCAACAGTAGCGTCCTTAAGACTCATCCCAAGGTCGTCAGAAATAACAGTACCGCCAGTCAAAACAGCAATATCTTGAAGTTGAGCCTTACGACGATCACCAAAGCCAGGAGCCTTAACAGCAACAACATTAAAGGTACCACGAATCTTGTTCAATACAAGAGTTGGTAATGCTTCACCAGTAATATCATCAGCAATGATCAAGAGAGCACGGCCTTCTTGAACGACTGATTGAAGCAATGGCAAAATGTCTTGGATATTACTAATCTTCTTGTCAGTAATCAAAATATATGGATTGTCAAGGTCCGCTTCCATCTTGTCGTTATCAGTTACCATGTATTGTGACATGTAACCACGGTCAAAGCTCATTCCTTCAACAACATCAACGCTAGTGTCAACACCACGAGAATCTTCGATAGTAATTACACCATCATGGCCAACCTTTTCCATTGCATCAGCAATTAGCTTACCAACTTCTGGATTAGCAGCTGAAATAGAAGCAATTTGTTCGATATCATCCTTGGTCTTTACATCGTGTGACATCTTCTTCAAAGCTTCAACAGCAACTTCGGTAGCCTTGTCAATACCACGACGAATACCAACTGGGTTTGCACCAGAGGTAACGTTCTTCATACCAGCATTAACAATTGCTTGGGTTAAAACAGTAGCAGTTGTAGTACCATCACCGGCAATATCGTTAGTCTTTGAAGCAACCTCGGCTACTAACTTTGCACCCATATTTTCAAATTGGTTTTCAAGTTCAATACTCTTAGCAATAGTTACACCATCATTAGTAATAGTTGGTGTGCCATAGCTTTGTTCCAAAACAACATTCCGTCCCTTTGGACCCATTGTTGTCTTAACAGTATCAGCTAATTTATCAACACCACTGAGCATAGCGCTCCGTGCATCTTCAGAAAACTTAATTTCTTTTGCCATTTATGTCACCTCAAAATTAAATTCATTATTTAAAAGAGACGGTGAAGGAATTTCATTCTTTCTGTCTCCTGCTCTTAATTCGCTTATTTAACTATTCAACGATTGCTACTAAGTCTTTAGCATGAACAACTAAGAACTTTTCACCGTTGTATTCTACTTCGTTGCCTGCGTACTTATCAAATAATACGCGGTCGCCTTCCTTAACAGCTGGAGCAAGCTTTTGTCCGTTTTCTAAAGTACGACCTTCTCCAACGGCAATAACCTTTCCAGTAGTTGGCTTTTCCTTCACATTGGAAGCAAGGACAATTCCACCAACTGTCTTTTCTTCTTCAGTTTCAGCTTTTAGAACAACGCGATCTCCTAATGGTTTTAACACGTTAATCCCTCCATCTTGTTAATAAATTTTATTTTTAGCACTCAAACTCTTCAAGTGCTAACCACATGTTTAAATATAACATGTTCTCTTTAAAATGCAACAAAAACACTTTGACTTTTTTTGACCATTTTTTAAAACTTAAGAGATCATACCTACAATCCATGACTTTTATTAATAATTTAGTAAACAAAAAGCATTGGTTGAACGCTTTCACCAAACCAATGCTCTCCTAATTTATTCAATTGAATCTTCAGTATAATTTTTAATGAAGTAAATTAATGTTTGAAGTTCGTTTGTTAAGTCAATGTTTTGAACTTGAACATTTTTTGGTACAGATAAACGAACAGGAGTAAAGTTAAGAATTCCCTTCACACCAGCTTCAACTAATTGGTCCGCAACATGTTGGGCCTTGATTCCTGGAACGGTTAGAATAACAACATCAATCTGTTGCTCTTTTAACTGCTTTACCATATCCTCGGATGGGTAAATTGGAATACCGCTTTTGACTGTATTGGCATATTCTGGCTTAGTATCAAATGCCGCACTGATCCGTAAATTAGTATCTTGGTGGAAATTAAAGTTTAACAAGGCACTTCCCAAACTACCAACTCCGACTAAGGCAACACTAACTAATGAGTCTTGGTGTAAGATTCCTTTAAAAAACTTTAATAGACTTTCAACGTCATAACCGTATCCCCGCTTACCTAATTCACCAAAATATGAAAAGTCACGACGAATCGTTGCCGAATCAACTTGCACAGCCTCCGAAAGTTCAGTTGATGATACCCGTTGCTTATTTGCGTCTTTCAATACATTTAAATAACGGAAATATATTGGCAACCGTTTCGCAGTCGCGCGTGGAATCTTTTTATTAGCCATTCTACTTTTATTCCTCCTAAAACAAGCCCTTCTCAACCTAGTTTGCCAACTAATTACTAAGTTTTTGACAAGGATAATGTTACTAATTTTTACTTTGTGAAATTTAAGTCTGAGTATATTCTAGCAATTAAACCCTTTTTTGTGAACTAAAATACAAAAATATTTTCAACTTTTTATTTAAAATTAAAAATCTGCTAAAATAAAACCATATTAAATCAACGAATTAAATGAGGTTTCAATATGTTACTTTTACAGACAAATGACGTTGTGCGTCGATTTGGCGCGGACGTTTTATTTCACAATATGAACATGCAAATCCAAGAGCATGGCCGTACTGCGCTTGTTGGGCGTAATGGTGCTGGTAAAACGACCTTGTTAAAAATGATCGCTGGAATCACCGAACCAGATGAAGGAACAATTACGAAGGTTAAAGATTTGACAATTGGTTACTTGGCCCAGGATCAAGGACTCGATAGTCAAAATAGCATTTGGACTGAACTAGATACTGTCTTTGCTCCTCTCCACAAAATGGAAACGCAAATCCACGATCTTGAACAACAGCTCGCTGACCTTGATAGTTCCGATAGCAATTATCAACAAATTCTTTCAACATACGATAATTTACAAACTGCCTTTAAGAAACAGGGTGGTTTCGAATACGAATCACGTATGCGGGGAATTCTACATGGATTTGGTTTTGGCGAAGATAGTTATGATACGCCAATTAATTCCCTTTCAGGAGGGCAAAAAACTAAACTCGCCTTAGCAAAGATCCTTCTGCAAGCACCGGGGCTTTTGATTCTAGATGAACCGACTAACCACCTCGACATGAACGTTCTTTCATGGTTAGAAGATTATCTTAAAAGTTATCAAGGTGCATTGCTTATCGTCTCTCACGACCGTTACTTCTTAGATCGTGTTGTCAGCGATGTTTATGATCTCGATAATAAAACACTCACCCACTATACTGGTAACTACACGCAATTTGTTAAACACAAGCAAGAACGATTAGAAGCAGAGTGGAAACACTATGACCAACAACAAAAAAAGATTGCTAAGTTAGAAGACTTTGTTAATCGAAATATTGTTCGTGCCTCAACAACTAAACGTGCTCAGGCGCGGCGAAAGCAATTAGAAAAAATGGAGCGGCTTGAGCGTCCAGAAACTGATGATAAATCAATCCATTTTCAATTCCATTCTGAAAAAGATAGCGGAAATGAAGTTCTTGATGTGGAGCAGGCAAAAGTTGGCTACGATGAACAGATCCTTGCTGGGCCGCTTTCATTTAATGTCCGCAAGCCGCAGCGTGTTGGGATTATCGGACCAAATGGAATCGGAAAATCAACTTTACTTAAATCTATTCTCCATAAAATTCCGTTAATTAGTGGAACAATCAAACTCGGTGCTAACCTCGATATCGGTTACTATGACCAGGAACAGCAACAATTACATCCAAATAAAACAGTTTTAGAAGAAGTATGGGATGACCATCCAGAAGTACCTGAAAAAGATATTCGCTCATTATTAGGTAGTTTCTTATTCGTTGGTGATGATGTTTATAAAGTTGTTCATGACCTATCTGGTGGTGAAAAAGCACGATTGGAGTTAACTAAGCTCTCATTTAAACCGATTAATTTTCTTATCCTTGATGAACCAACTAACCACTTAGATATCGATAGTCGAGAAGTGCTTGAAAACGCAATTAACGAATTTAGCGGAACCGTTCTCTTTATTTCTCACGACCGTTACTTTATTAATCAGGTTGCAACCGATATCTTAGCAATGGAACACGACGGAATTAAACATTACGAAGGCAATTATGATGACTACCTAATTGCTAAGGAAAAAGAAAGTTCATCTGAAGCTGCTTCACATAATTCCACCATCATTACTAAAGCACCAGCTGGTAAACAATCTTATCAGCAAAGCAAAGAACAGCAGCGCGCTCGCCGAAAAATTCAGCGACAAGTCGATGAGCTAGAACAACAGATGGCGGAATTAGAAGAAAAACAAACCGCAATCCAAGAACAAATGAGTCAACCAGAGATCGCTACGGATATTGGAAAATTAACCGATCTTCAAAAAGAACTTGATGAATTATCAGCTAAATCTGAAGAATTTGAACTTGCATGGACAGAAGCAGCAGAAAAACTGGAAGAATTTGATCAAGAAAACTAAAAGAAGAAGCGGACAGGTCCGCTTCTTCTTTTAGTTTTGTCGGAATTTACGAGTATTTTCTGCAAGGTGAACTAAATTACGCAAGAAGTCGTGAGTAGATGCCTCATAGTTATACTTCTTACCTAAATCATAAATATATCCATTAATGTAATCTACTTCTGTTGGTCGATTTTTACTCATATCTTGGTACATTGATGGATAATGAAGCGGGTTGGTAACTTCACTAACATATTTAATCGTTTGCCACTCCTCCTCACGAGTGCTTAAGAGCTGAATACCAGCCCGTTCGGCAACATCGAATGCTTCATTAATTAACTGTTTGCCAAGCTTTTCTGCACCATCGTAATCGATAAATTGCCCCATTTGAATCTCAAAAAGCGTGCAGATCGTGTTAATAACAGAATTAAAAACTACTTTTGTTAGGAGGGTACCATAAAAATTATCATTAAGGTGGGGATTAATATTCGCCGTGGTAAAATCCTCAACAATTTGTTTTACCCGCTCATCTGGTTCGCCGACTTGGGGAGCTAAGTTGATCGAACCAGCACCAGGTTTACCAATAAAGTCCACATCCCCCGCCTTATTAAGGACCGTGCCAATTAAACAGGTTCCGGCCACGACATGTTCTTTAGGAAAATATTGGTTAATTTTTTCAATATGTCCCATGCCATTCATCCCGGAAAAGACATATTGATGGTCAGGACGGAAGAAATGAGCACTGCGTTGTAACAAATCACTAAGCGTCATCTGTTTGGCAAAAACGATAAACACATCTGGATCACCATCATATTCTTCTGGTGAGTAAATATTAATTGGTACAAGATGTCGATTCTCATGGTCTCGAGAAACGTAAACCCCACCCTGTTGTTTAATAGTTTCAACTTGGGGAGCCCAGTTATCAACAAAATCAACCTTCGCACCTGCTAATTCTTGAAGCAATACCCCAAATCGTAGTCCCATTGCCCCTGCACCTAAAACCGTATATTTCAAAGCCATAATTTTTCCTCCTTAACTAAATAAATTCAATTTAGCAATCCGCTCAACGGCCTCCGTCAGTCGTGCTGGCTCAATCAAAAGGCCAATCCGCACATAACCTTCACCGTGCTTGCCAAAGCCATTGCCTGGTGCTACTGCCACGCCAGCTTTGTCCAATAACAAATCTGCAAAGCTTTCACTGGTATAATCCTTTGGAACCGGCATCCAAGCATAGAAAGTACCCTGGGGAGTAAATGCACGCCAGCCAATTTTTTCGGCCGCATTAATAAAAGCATTCCGTCTTTCTTCATAACGACCTACAATTTCGGCAATTGCATCATCACGTTGTGGCAGCGTTAAAGCATCAATAGCAGCTTCCTGTAAGGCAGGAAAAAGACTAACGAATAGGTGATCTTGAATTAAGTTTAAGGCTTCAATAATATCTGCATTACCAACCGCAAATGCGATTCGCCACCCTGCCATGTTGAACGTCTTAGAAAAGGTATAAAATTCAATCCCCACATCTTTAGCGCCTGGTGTTTCCATAAAGCTAACTGGAGCTTGACCGTCAAAGCCAATTGCGCCATAGGCAAAGTCACTAATAATGCCCACATGGTACTTTTTGGCCCACGCAACTAATTTTCGATAAAACTCAGGAGTAGCTACAGCACCCGTTGGATTATTAGGATAGTTAAGATAGAAGAATTTAGCACGTTGCGCCACCTCTTCAGGAATTGCCTCTAAGTCTGGCAAGAAATTATTTTCTGCTAATAATGGTACTGTTTCAAAATTAACTTCTCCTAATGCTGCTCCTGATAAGTAATCTGGATAGCCAGGATCAGGAAGCAGAAAAGTGTCGCCGGGATTCATCAATGCCCATGGCAATTCTACAAGCCCAATCTTGGAACCACCCAAAATTGCAACTTCTTTTTCTGGGTCAAAGTCAGCTCCATATTTTTCAGAATAAAATTTTGCCGCTGCTTCTTTAAATGCTGGCAATCCCCGAAATAGTGAATACTTATGAGTTTGCGGATCCGCTACCCATTTTTGCGTGCTCTTAACAATATAATCTGGCGTTGGCTTATCGGGATTCCCTTGACCAAGATTAATAACATCGACCCCTTCACTTATTTTTTTATTAACCTTGGCAACTAAATTGGCAAAAAATTGTTTCGGTAAAGTGTCTAATAATTTTGATTGTGCAAAATTCATCTTTTCCATCCCCTTAATGATAAAGACTTGGTCGGCGATCCTTAAACACCGGAATCGGCCCCCGAACCTGTGCTAACTGCGCTAAGTCAATTTCTGCATAACTTACTTGTTCAACTTCTCCTGCATCATGGATAATCTGCCCAAGCGGATCTATTACTAACGAATGACCATTAAAGCTATTCTCTAAATCCGTCCCAACACGATTGACCGCGACTACAAAGGCTTGATTTTCAATTGCCCGTGACTGAAGCATTATTTTCCATTGTTTAATCCGTTTGCTTGGCCATTCTGCCGAAAAATATAAGATATCAGTTCCATAACGAGCGACTGTTCTAATCCATTCAGGGAATCGCAAATCATAACAAATAAAATTTGCACTCGGAACCCCAGCTAATTCAAAGTGATTTTCTTTTTGCCCGGCTTTTAGATATCGGTCTTCATTCATTAGTCCAAATAAATGCACCTTCTCGTAACTGCTAATTAGAATTCCCTTTTGATCATAAACATAGGTTGTATTGAAAAAAGATTGTCCACATCTCACCGCTACTGAACCACCGACAATGTTAATTTGATTTTCTAACGCTAACTCACTAAGAAATTTTTGTGTCTTTTGACCGTTTTCATCTGCCAAGTCTGATAATTGATCTAAGGCATAGCCAGCATTCCACATCTCCGGCAAGACAACGATATCTGCATGGTGACTAGCAGCTTCTTCAATCGCTTGTTTAGCTTTTTGATAATTTTCGGCAGGATTTCCTAATTGAATATCAAGTTGAGCTAATGCAATTTTGCGTTTCATCACTTTCACCTCCATAAAAAATACTCGTCCTTAACTTAAATAAGGACGAGTATTTTCGTGGTGCCACCTTAATTTACTATCCACTCACATGAATAGCCTCAGGAAGTTCATAATAAACTTCGATACTTGATAACGGATATCAGCCGACAAGTGCTTAGTTTTTTCCTCACACTTGTTGTATTTTTAAGACCATCTTCAAAGCAATTTGTAATTTTCTTCCACCACCCGAAAACTCTCTTAATACTACATTGCTTTTACTCTTCTTAAACGACTAATATTTAATTGTTGCCCGTATTCTAATTTATTTTTAATTGTTTGTCAATTATTTTCTAATTAAATTTTGAAAATAATTAGTCTTGACAAAAGCTTAGTACTCCAATTAAAATTTTAATTGTAGATAAAAGTAGGTCAGTCCAGGAACAATAGCCACCGACTGCAAGCTATTGCCAGTACCGAAGCCCTGCTACAACTTTAATATATTCTAATAATAAAATAATTTAAAAGTGTAAAGCGCGTCTTTAAACGAGAATGGTACCGCCATAATTGGTGTCTCGGTTAAGGGCGCTTTTTGTTTTTTGAAAGGATTTTCTATGACTCATAAAATACAAAAAGTAGTTGTTAAGATTGGTACGAGTAGCCTTGTTCTTCCTAATGGAAAAATTAATTTACGAACAATCGACCAACTTTCATTTGTCCTTGCGACATTAAACAATCAAGGATACCAACTTATTCTTGTTTCCTCGGGAGCAATTGGCGTTGGTCTTGCAAGTTTGGGATTAACAGATCGTCCCGCCGAAATAGCACAACAGCAAGCCTTAGCATCTATCGGTCAGGCTGCTTTAATGCGAATCTATTCGCAACGATTTTTAGACTATCAAACGCACGTCGCCCAACTTCTCCTTACCCGTGATGTGCTCACTTATCCTGTCAGTCGCCAGCATACGCTTAATACAATTAATGCTTTACTTCAGCAAAATGTGATTCCAATCGTTAACGAAAATGACCCCGTGTCAGTTGATGAGCTTGATCATTACACTACTTTCAGTGACAATGATGAACTCTCTTCCCAGGTAGCTATTGCCATTGATGCTGACGAGTTAATCATTCTTTCGGATATCGATGCCCTTTATGACAAAGATCCGCATAAATTTCCTGACGCACAAATCATTAAAGAAGTTCCATTCCTAACGCCGGAAATAGAGAACGTCGCAAGCGGTAGCAGCACTAGGTTTGGAACAGGAGGAATGGTAACTAAATTACGGGCAGCTGCCACAATGATGCAAGCAGGTAAACAAATGATTTTATGCAATGGTCGTGACCCTAAAATTCTTTTTGATATTTTTGATGGTCATACTATTGGTACTCATTTTGGAAAATAGGAGTGATGATAATGAACCAAGATTTAATTACAATTGGAAAAAGAGCCCAAATCGCTGCAAACAAACTAGCTTTAATGAACACTGCCACCAAAAATAAGGCATTGCTTCAATTGGCAGATGATTTAATCAAAAATAAAAACCAAATTATCGCTGCCAACCAACAAGACTTGGCCGCCGCTACCCAGATGCCAACTAAATTTACGGATCGTTTAATGGTCAATTCCCAACGTATCGCGGACATGGCTAATGGTCTCCGAACAATCGCCGACTTGAACGATCCCACTTCCCAAATCGATAAGGGATGGATTACCAAAGATGGGTTGCAAATCCTTCAACGGCGCGTACCATTAGGGGTAATTGGCATTATCTTTGAAGCACGACCAAACGTAACTGTAGACGCGACCGGCCTCACATTCAAGAGTGGCAATGCAGTTATTCTACGGGGCGGAAAAGAAGCTATCCAGACTAATACTGCCTTAGTAAAAATTCTTCGTGAATCATTACAAAGTCAACATTTACCGGTCGATGCGGTTCAGCTTATTACCGACACTAGTCATGCGATTGCTGATGAAATGATGAATCTCACTGACTACATTGATGTCTTGATTCCACGAGGCGGCCGGGCCCTTATTCAGCGGGTTGTAACAACAGCTACGGTTCCAGTTATCGAAACTGGTGCGGGTAATTGCCACATTTATATTGATAAGGATGCTGACCTAACAATGGCGACCAATATTACTGTAAATGCAAAAGTACAACGGCCTTCTGTATGCAATGCCGCTGAAAAATTACTTATCCACCGCGATATTGCCGCTGAATTTCTTCCTGTTATTGCCAAAGCTTTAATGGAACATGGCGTCCAATTACGCGGTGATGAAATGGCGTGCCAATTAGTATCAACTATCCGTCCCGTTACTGAGGAAGACTGGGAGACAGAATATAATGATTTAATTATGGCCGTAAAAATTGTTGATTCCCTTGATGATGCAATTAACCATATTAATCACCACAGTACTCACCATTCAGAATCAATTATTACAAACAACATTACCCGGGGACGCTACTTCCAACAAGCCATTAATTCTGCCTGTGTTTATGTTAATGCCTCTACGCGGTTTACTGATGGGGGAGAATTTGGCTTTGGCGCTGAAATTGGTATCAGTACCCAAAAACTCCACGCCCGGGGACCAATGGGATTACAACAATTAACAACAATCAAATATGAAAT
Source organism: uncultured Lactobacillus sp. (assembly GCA_946487795.1). Lineage (GTDB taxonomy): Bacteria > Bacillota > Bacilli > Lactobacillales > Lactobacillaceae > Limosilactobacillus > Limosilactobacillus kinnaridis. The sequence goes on from CAMLUN010000017.1 coordinate 15,385, forward strand.
TACCGGTAATGGGCAAGTTCGGAAATAATTTAGGAGGTTTTTTAGATGAAAATTACAATTATTGGTGTCGGAAATATGGGAAGCGCAATTATGAAGGGATTAAGTCGTACGCAAAATTTTACCCTCAGTGCGATGAACCCTGTTAATTCACGCGTTACAAGCCTTGCTAAGAAGCTCGGGTTTAAACTCGTTAATACAAACAGTGAAGTAGTTAACCTTACACCCGATATCGTAATTTTGACCACCCCGGCCCCTATTACAACCGTAGTCGCTAAAGAATTAGCCGTCCTTAACGATCACACTATTTTTATCTCTGCCGCTGCTGGAATTACTCACGAAGACTTAGCCAAAGTGCTTCCGAATAAAGAAATTGTTAATATTATTCCCAACACGCCAGTTGAAGTTAATGCCGGCACAATTGGTCTTGCCTTGCCAACCGGAACTTCTGCTGAAGCAATTTCAAAAGTAATGACTGTTTTAGATAGTCTTGGTGATGTCATCGAAGTTCCAGAACGACAACTAGATATAATTGGTGTTATCGGCGGCTGTGGCCCTGCATTTATTGATGTGATGATGGACGCAATGAGCGATGCCACCGTCAAGCATGGCCTCGATCGTCAAACTGCATATGAAGTTATTGCTAGTATGGTAAAAGGTACGGGGAAACTAGCCTATGATAGCAAGCTTGCTCCAGCATTATTACGTGATCAAGTAACATCACCAGCAGGTACAACAATCAAAGGCGTGGAAGCATTGGAGAAAAATGGTTTCCGTTACGCCATGATGGATGCCATTGACAAAGCAAATGGTGAATCATAAACGCAAAAAAAGACCGCGGTTACATCCATACAGCGCAGTACAATGATGGCCTCCAGCGTCCGGTTTTACCGAACACTGGAGGCCATCATTGCTTATGAGATATGAGAGTTGTGTTTATAATTATTTATTCTGAATTCGATCAAACATCAATCCTGGTACTGCATTCAAATCTAATCCTGCACGGTCGCCATGCTTGTAGTTAACATAACCAGCAGCCCCAATCATTGCAGCATTATCACCACATAATTTCAACGGTGCTTGCAGCATCGGTACATCAGGATGAAATTTCTTCATGTCATGATCTAAACGAGCACGGAGACCATGATTTGCAGCGACCCCACCAGCTAAAATCAGTTGCTTTACTGGGTAATCATCTAACGCCCGCATTGTTTTTTCGGCAAGCACGTCAATGACACTTTGTTGGAAACTGGCTGCAAGATCATATTTATCTAATTTTTCCCCACGTTGGTCTGCATTATGAACTGTATTGATGAAGGCGCTCTTCAGCCCACTAAAGCTAAAGTCATAATTATCTTCTTTTTCCATTGCTCGTGGGAAATTAAAAGTGTCCTTACCCTTAGCCGCCCATTCATCAATCGTTTTTCCTGCCGGGTAATTGACTCCCAACACGCGACCAATTTTATCATAAGCTTCACCGGCAGCATCATCACGTGTTTCACCGATAATTTGGTATTCATGTTCAGATGGCATATAAACTAATTCCGTATGTCCACCGGAAACTAACAATGCCATTTGTGGATATTTGAATTCCCCAACATAGCGTGCAGCATAGATATGACCTGCCATGTGGTTAACCGGAATTAACGGAAGGTTATGAGCCCATGCGATGGTCTTTGCTGCTGTCACACCAATTAATAATGACCCGACTAATCCTGGACCGTATGTTACTGCAACAGCATCTAGGTCATCATAGCCTACATCCGCTTGCTCTAAAGCTTCATTTGTACACTTGGTAATTTGTTCAATATGATGTCGACTAGCTACTTCTGGTACTACTCCACCAAAACGTTGATGGCTATCGATTTGCGTTGCAACAATATTGGAAAGGATTTTAGTTCCATTTTCAATTACGGCAACACTTGTTTCATCACAGCTTGATTCAAACGCTAAGGTTAATGTGCGTTCTGTCATAATAAAATATTTCACCTCTACCTAAGTAAGTTTGCTTGCATATCCACGGCATCTTCGTGATTATCTAAGTAATAACGTGGTTTAATATGCTGATTACAAAAGCCTAAACTTTCATATAAGCGACGAGCTGATACGTTATGCACTCGTACTTCTAAACTCAGCGAATGTAATTTTAAGTGCCGGGCATAGTTTTTGGCAGTTGAAATAAGATACGTTCCAATTCCTTTATTTTGGTAACTTGGTGTAATGCCAATATTCGTAATATGCAAATCATAATGGTACCAATCAATGGCTGTTCCCATAAAGCCAACAATCTGCTGGTCATCCTCAACAACTAAATATAGTCGATCACACGGCCGTTGGAGTTCAATGCGGAAAGCAGCATAACTCCATGGTGCTTTTCCATAGATTCTTTCTTCAATTTCTACCAAGGTTTGAATATCTTGTTCCTTTGCCATCCGGACCATGTATTGATGACCAGATATCATTACTATTCGTCGTGTAAAGTCAAGGATCGGTCGTTTAGTAGGATTGGTTGTATTGATAAACCATTCTTTAAACTTCTCGAACATAATTTTTTCTTTTTTCTCCAGGATGAAGTTTTTGCCAATTAGCCTCTGCTTCAGTAATTCGTAAATAATGCGGAACAAAGGGGTCAATCTCTTTAACTGGTTCCTTCATTTTACCTGCAAGAGCTAATTGATAAGTTGACGGAATACTATAAGATCGTGGCAAAAGGGTCACATTAGCTGGTAATTGATCATATTTGGCTTGAATTTTATCAGTCATATGACCTACCAAAACAACTTGTTGATCTAATTTTGCAAGTTGATTAAGCAAAACATCAATCCCTAGATGTTGATCTTCTATTTTATTTACTAACTCGCCATTTTCCCACTGGTAAGCACCAGCAAATACATTTCCTCGTCGTGCATCAAAGAAAGGAACAATAATTGCTGATGATGTTGGAACTACATTACGTGCTAATACTGCTAAACTTGATACGCCAACTAAGTCAATCTTTTCTGTATCAGCCAATACTTTAGCGGTTGTAACTGCAATTCGTACTCCTGTATAAGATCCTGGTCCCTGTGCAACCACTACCCGATCAATATCTGTTGGCTGCCACTGAACTAACTCAAATAACTTACTAATTGCCGGCATTAAATAAATACTATGATTGCGAACCATATTAAGGGTCGTCGTTGCCAACAATTGCTCATCTTCAACCAACGCTACGCTCATTGGGTGGTTGGATGTATCGACGGCTAGAATCTTCATCTTTTATCAATCCTTTCAATCATCTTACATCTTATCACACTGGATCCGCTTTGACTTCTCTTTTAATTTCTTTTGTTTATTTACGACAAAACAGGCCCCAGCAAAAGTTTTACTGAGAGCCTGTTTGTTATTTTAAAGCCGATTATTAGTCGCGATCATCATAACCCTTTGGATGAGTTGAATGCCACTTCCAAGCAGTTGCAATAATGTCGTGAACATCATCATACTTAGGACTCCATCCAAGAACATTACGAGCCTTATCACTAGCAGCAACTAATGAATCTGGATCTCCTGGACGGCGTGGTGCCATTTTAGCTGGAATAGGTTTACCAGTAACTTCTCGAGCTGCTTCTAGCATTTGCTTGTTAGAGAAGCCAGTGGATGAACCAAGGTTAAAGGCATTACTCTTGTTACCTTCCTTAAGGTACTTAATAGCAAGAATATGAGCATCTGCTAAATCCATAACATGGACATAGTCACGAACATTGGTACCATCTGGTGTGTTGTAGTCATCCCCAAAGATACTCAATTCATCACGCTTGCCTTGCGCAACTTGAAGAATGATTGGAACTAAGTGCGTTTCTGGACCGTGATCTTCACCGATCGTACCATCAGGGGCAGCCCCGGCAACATTAAAGTAACGAAGGGCAACAAACTTAATACCGTAAGCTTTATCAGCCCAAGCCATCATTTCTTCCATCATTAACTTACTCAAGCCATATGGGTTAATTGGGTTTTGTGGGTCCGTTTCCTTAATTGGCATGTGTTCTGGAACCCCATAAGTAGCAGCGGTTGAACTGAAGACAATATACTTAATATCATGATCATGCATTGCTTCAAGCAAAGTAATCATTCCGCCAGTATTGTTATCAAAGTACTTCAATGGCTTACTCATTGATTCAGGTACAATTGAGAAAGCAGCAAAGTGAACAACTGCAGTAATATCTTCATTGTCAAAAATCTTATCTAAGAATTGACGATCACGAATGTCACCCTCATAAAACTTAGCCTTGGGATTAATCGCATCCCGGTGACCCGTCGATAAGTTATCAGCAACTACTACATCTTCACCATTTTCAATAAGATCTTTTACCATATGGGAACCGATATATCCGGCACCACCAGCAACTAAAATTGACATCTTGTTTCCTCCTTGCTCCAACTAAAGCTTTCATAGTGATTGTAGCACAATTTTACTGTTTCTAATTAGTAAAATTTAGTAAAAAGAAGTAAAAATTTTAGCAGATAATTTTATAGCGAGGATTTTAATTGACCAAAATTAATTTGCTGCTCAAGGTACTTAAATAATAAACCTTCTCTTAATCCACTATTACTAAAGCAAATCTCATTAATTGACAATTGCCGGACAAGAGAGATAAGGGGGAGAAGTCCTCCAACAATTACATCCGCTCGCACTTTCGTAATTCCACGGATTCCTGCCCGCGTCTGGCGATCCGTTTCTAATAGCTGCCGCATAATCAAAAAGGCTTCTTCTGAACGCATTGTTAGCCCATGAACTGGTCTGACTTCATCAGGATTAAGAGCTTGTTGCCACCGATATACCTTTGCTAATGCACGGTTACATCCCCCGAGTGCCACAATTTTTGTCTCCCGCATCCGATTTAGCCATAATTGTTGAGAAAGAACTTCATCAATTTTAATCATGGCATCAAATAAATCAGCTGGATTAATTTGATCTTCAAGATGGTAGGTTTGCGAAATGCTAACTGAACCGATCGGAATACTAATCGCTTCTTCTGCTTCCCCATTATTCACCGAGATTAATTCCATACTTGCTCCTCCAGTATCAACAATTATTCCCTTATCAATTGGAAGAGTCTGATTAACACCAACATAGTCAAGATATGCTTCTCGTTCTCCACTAATTACATGAATTTCAAAGCCCGTTTCCTGCTTGACCTTTTCAAGAAATTGCAGTTGATTTTGTGCTTGACGAACCGCAGCAGTCGCCACCGCAATAATTGTCAATTTCTTATTACGGTATCGATCACAAATTGTTCGAAATTCTTTTAGGGCATCAATAGTCCGCTTTACAGGAGCTGACTTCAACATTTTTTCTGGCCCCATATTAGAAGCGAGGCGAACATATCTTTTTTCATATTGAACCGTTTCAAAGCTCCCGTTATCTTGAATTTTTGTTATTTTAAGCCGAACTGAATTTGAACCTAAATCAAGAATTGCAAGGTACTGCTCATTGCTCATAAATTACTCATCCTTTCGCTCATCTAAATGAAGATTGGGAACATGGCGAGTTAAAGTTTCAAAAACAGAAGAAAAATGTTTTTTTGCTTTCTTCTCCTTTTTCTCACGCGCATTCAATTTCATTGCTTGTTTAACAAAGTATTCTTGTGAACTGAATGGTGCGACATCACCACGATCAATCCGTTCGTAATGATCTCCTACTAACCGTCGAGCCTTGACATTATCTTTCCACATAACGTCAAAAATATGAATTGCATGAGCTTTTGTGTCTGGCTGGGTAACGGGATACAATTCTTCAACTCGTCGATTAAGATTTCTCGTCATCATATCGGCACTTGCGAGGTAGACTTCCTCATGACCATTACTCTTAAAGTAGTAGATCCGGGAGTGTTCAAGGAAACGCCCAATAATCGAATGAACCTCAATATTCCCATGCAATTCTGGCAAATCGTTCCTTAAACAGGTAATGCCTCGAATTAATAACTCAACCTTAACTCCACTAGCAGCAGCAGCGTATAGGCGGGCAATGATTTGCTTGTCAGACAAGGAATTCATCTTCATCCGAATTAACGTAGGATTACCATTTTTGGCATTTTCAATTTGCTCATCAATTTTGGCATTAATAAATGTCCGAATCCCATCAGGAGATACCCGTAATTCATTGAAATAAGCTGGTCGTGCAAATCCTGACAGCATATTAAACAGGTTTGTCATATCGATGCCCAGCTCATGGTCACAAGTAAATAATCCCATATCAGTGTAAAAATGAGCTGTTACATCATTATAGTTCCCAGTTCCTAGGTGCATATAACGCCGCAGCCCATCTTCATCGCGACGGATAACTAAAGCAACTTTACAGTGCGTTTTAAGGCCAACTAAACCGTAAATAACGTGGCACCCCATCTGTTCAAGCCGTTGTGCCCACCGAACGTTATTTTGTTCATCAAACCGCGCTTTAACTTCAACTAAAACCGTTACTTGCTTACCCTGTTGCGCGGCCATTCCGAGATACTTAATAATCGGTGAATTACCAGAGACCCGATAAAGAGTCATCTTGATTGCCAAAACATCTGGATCAATGGCTGCTTGATGAATAAAGTTGACCACGGCTTGAAAATTATCATAAGGATGCTGCATTAGGTAATCCTTTTGGCGAATTGAAGAAAAAATATTATGATCCATATCTAACGCTGGGTTGAGGTATGGCTTATATGGTGGATAGCGCAAGTCATTATGACCATCAACCATCCCCGATAATTTTTTTAAGAAAGTTAAATCGACGGGGCCATCTACTTCATACAGTGACCGTTCACTTACATGCAGATTATCAATTAATTGATCTTTTAACCATTCATCGATAGAAGCAGGAACTTCTAGGCGCATCACCTGTCCATGCTCTCGTTCCCGCAATTGCCGTTTGACTGCCCGGAGCAAATCAGACGTATCTTCTTCAGCCACATCTAAGTCCATATCCCGCATAACTCGATATGACGCTGTAGCTAAGATCTCGTATCCTGGAAAAAGCGCGCTCAGAAATTCAGTAATGATTTCATCAATCAAAATGAAGCTATTTTCTCCTGGTAACCGAACTAACCGCTTATAAATTTCTGGAACACGGACTGTTGCAAATTTGATATCTGCTTCTTGACGATCATCATGTGGTTCCATTTGTGGACGATGAACTTCTTGATCTCCCTCTAGAATTTCCTCTGCAACTGGTTCACTTGTTGAACGGATTTGACGCCGTAGCTGAACAGCAATATTTAAAGAATTATTGGAGATAAAAGGAAAAGGACGTGAGGCATCATCTGCCATGGGAGTCAAAACTGGCATCAGCTCATCATTAAAGTACCGACGAATAAATTCATATTGCTTCTCGTCAAGTTTGGGGACATGGAGAATATGAATATTATTTTTAGCAAGGTCCGGGATGATTTGCTGATTATAAACTTCATACCGTTGCTTAACCATCCGGTGTTCTTTTTCATTTACTGCATCCAACTGCTCTTCTGGAGTCAGACCAGACGCATCAGTAGTAGTAACATTGGCAGCAGCAAGCTTATGAAGCGATGCAACCCGCACCATAAAGAATTCATCAACATTGCTTTGAGTAATTCCCAAGAAGTTAGCACGTTCTAACAAAGGATTAGCAGTATCAGTTGCTTCTCCCAGTACTCGGCCATTAAAGTCAATCCAACTCAATTCTCGATTAACATAATTCTGCGGCTTATAAAACTCCTTATACATCTTAATGATCGCTCCTCTCAGTTAAGACCAGTTCAATTCCGTATACATCCTTAAATAGTTGTGATTTTTTACTAAAAGACCACTTTTCAAGAACAAGGTCATCATTGGCTATTGCTTTAATGATTAAGTGGCTATCTCCTACCAGCTTCAATCTAATACTTGAAATTTTTTGCAGCCGCGAATCATCTAATGCATCCACCAATCGTAAAATAGCAGCTAGTTTTGCTACTGGCATCTGGATCTCATCATCGAGATGGCGGTAATGAGCTTGACTAATATCTGGAGACTCTGCACTATGATATCTTGCCACTTCAGCAATAATCCGATTATCTTTATCTGAAAGCCCAATTAGAGGATTAGCCTCCATAATATAAGCAGAGTGGCGGTAGTGTCCCCGTTGATTAATAAAATTACCAATGTCATCAATTCTACTAGCAATTTCTAATAATAATCGCTCATGCTGACCAAGACGATGAATTGGGCGCAATTGATCAAAGAGTTGGAGTGAAAAGCGCGTTACAAAATCCCGATGAGCTGAATCAACACCGTATCGTGAAGAAATATTGTCGGCAGCTGTTCTGATCATTTCATTAATTTGCCGTCTCGTTTTAGGATTATCAACCCCAATTCCATGGGAAATCCCATCCATCGTTGAAATATCAGTTACGTAAAGGCCTGCTGGTTGAATTAAGCGCACTGTTCGCGCCGTTACTAAATAATTTGGTAATAATAATTCAAATTGTTGGTCATCAATCTGAATATTTTTCATTAAGCCATCTTTTACTGGCGATAAAATCTTTTGGTAATCATCATGAAATTTATTTAGGGGAACTTCCGCGATTTGCTGATCATTTGGCAAAAATAATTTATTGAGTGAGAGGGCATTTTGCACCATCATTACTGTATGCTTTTTCTTTGTCAGTTCTGGTGTTAAGTATTCTAATTTACTACTGATATAATCTTGGATAATTTCAGTTGGATTGGTAGCAGTTTTTCGGAGACGCCCCACCAACTGACTGATTTTTGCATTACCAAGATCAATATCCCATGCTCGTTCAAAGCTTCCATGGTGAAAATAAGCTAAGGTAGTCGAGCTAAGACCGATACTTAGAAGATACATATTATGTTTACTAAGTTTTTCAAAATCTGGTAGCAAGGTTAAAAGGTAACTCATCGACTGTGCCATTAGCTGGTTATTGTTTAACCATTCAATCTGTAATCCTGTCCGAACTTCTAACTGGTCGGCCACATACCTAGTTGCAACTGGGTCAAGGTCTTCTAAATCGCCATAAAATTTAACTGGTGTTGCCTGGTAGTCATTAATAATCTGCTTAAATCCTTCAATATTATTAACAATTGCAGTCATATTTTCCGAATAATTAGCAACTTTAGCGTTTCCGATATTTAGAAGGCCCGATCGAACATTATTTATCACTTTTAAAGTAGGTATCTCAATGATCCGTAAATTAACCTGATCGGGTTCGAGGTAAATAATCGCCGTTAAAGATCTTTTCACGTCAACTCACTCCTCATAATTACTACTATTCATAGAATACCATCTTCCTTTAAATGTCTCTACATTAAACCATTTAAGATCTTTTCGTCTAATATTTAGGACTAAATTGAACTACTCCCACTTAGCTAAACCTACGGTTTAATGCTTGAAGTGGGAGA
>CAMLUN010000018.1 GCA_946487795.1 uncultured Lactobacillus sp.
ACAAAAAAGTCCAGGACAATAATTATTTTTGTCCTGAACTAATCTTAGGTTGTTTCTTATATTCCATTTCTGTATTTAAAAGAAAATAAAGATTTGGGAAAGACAAACAGTCATTATCAATTCATGTTATAATACGATGTGAAATAAGGAGGAGAAAAATGACAACAATTAAGTTTTTCAAAAAAGCAATGGTTGGAACAGCTGCAGTCGCTACTATCTTTGCCTTAGCTGGTTGTGGTAAACAATCTGCGTCAAGTAGTGATACAAGTTCTTCCAGCACATCGTCGTCTGTCCGTTCTTCCGAAAGTAAAGCTTCAAAGGCTTATCGTACAGCTAATAAGCTTATCCAAAATCATGATTATGAAGGGGCTTATGAACAGTTAAACCAATTAAATGATCATAATGCTCAAACGGAAGCACTTGCTGATGATTTACAAAGCTACATGGATGCCCAAAAAGCATATGAAAATGGCGATTATGATGGTGCTAAGAACAAATTGAAATCACAAAAGTCAACTAGTCCGGCAATGCGGAATGCATACGCTGATTTACAAAGCAAGGTAAGTTCTGCACAGGGTTCTACTAGTTCTCAAACTTCATCATCTACTAATAATAGCAAGCAAACAAATAAGCAATCCGGTTCTACAAGTGCAGCAACTCAACAATCATCCTCTGCTGCTAACCAAGCTGCATCTGATGCAACTAGCGATAATGTAGTACAACAATTTGCTAACAAGATGGGCTTTAGTGGCTCCCAAGGTTATCAAATTATGCCAACTGGTAAGACTGGTAATGTTTACAAGTTTGAAGTACGTCAAAACAATAGTGATAACACTGTTGCTAACTTAATCGGTATTTACCAATACAATAGTCAAACTGGAGCGGTAACAAAAATCGCTTAATATATAAAAGATGACAAAAAATAAAAGCAAGAGGTGTAGAAAGTACGCTTCTTGCTTTTTATTTCTGTCTTTACTTAAGAACATATTTTTCAATCGCTTTTCCAACACCATCATGATTATTATCAGCGGTTGTTACGTCAGCGATCTTTAAGGTACCAGGAATTGAGTTTCCCATCGCTACCCCTAACCCAGCAAATTCGATCATTGAATCATCGTTTTGTGCGTTGCCAAGGGCCATTACTTCTTCTTTTTTAATTCCGAGTTCTTCGCTAAGTAATTGAAGGGCATTTCCTTTACTTGCTTGTTTATTCATGAATTCTAGATAAAAGTCTTCGCTGCGAACAATGGAAAAGCGGTCACGCATTTCTGCCGAAAGCTCTGCCCATGCTTTGTCAATTTGTTCTTTAGTATCAACCATCATTGCTTTGGCGATTACGTATTGATCTTGCATTTTAGAAAGTTCTTCAAAGGTACGATAACGAATTGGCATACTTACAAGGTCTGACTCGTAGACTGTATAAGGACTCAAATCCCGGTTAATTGTGTAGATGTAATCTCGCGTTTCGATTTGGGACTTGACGCCTTCTTTAATACAATAAGTTTGCCAGTCTGCATAGTCATTGAAAGGCATCGTGTAATTTACCAGGACGTTCCCACTAGTTGATTGGGCCAGTGCACCGTTGAAGCTAATAACAAATTCGTTATCTGAATCATTTAAGCCCAATTGGTCAAGGTATGCTTTTACGCCTGTCATTGGACGTCCAGTGCATAAGACAATCTTTACTCCCTGCGCGCTGGCTTTTTTTATTGCAGTAACAGTTTGTGGTGTGATTTCACGTTGGTCATTGATTAATGTTCCATCGATATCGATTGCGACTAATTTAATTGCCATTATTTTTGCTCCTTTGGGTTAATAATATGATTATTCTTGATATAGCTTTGAAATTCTTCATAGATTGGTTCGAAAATTTCAATATTGTTTCGCGTTTCAAGCATCTCTTTTGGGAAAAAGAACCGTTGATCTCCGGCTTCTCGTCCCGATACGCTAGCGACTAAGGTACTAACTTGGGATAGTTCCACAAAATCGCCATTAGGTTGGAGAAGCTCGATTTGCGTTTGAGTATTAGAATCTTGTGGATGATAAGTATCATATGGAAGTTTAAAACTATCGTTGACTGCGGTGTAATACTGGCTATTAAACCCAGCAGTTTGGATGAGCTTTCGTAAAGTTGGTAAAAGTTTTTGTGTATTTTGATCATAAATGACTGATTTAAATGGTCGGCGGTTAAGAAAACGACTAGCAAGGTCGCTTAAAATATCATCACGAGAATGGGTCCAATGAATAAAATAGGTGGTTAAGACACCATCGTCAAGCGCCAAATAGTCATCCAAGGTAAACTTACCATTAAAAAACGGCATCAGCATATGAGGGGTGAAGTCGGGCTCAAAGTCATTAGGATGTTGGTAAATATATTTTGCCCGCATTAAGAGGTGGTCTAAGATAACTTCCATTGAACGGGAAACTGGGTGAAAGTAGACTTGCAGATACATCTGAAGGCGACTGATAATGTAATCTTCTACCGCATGCATTCCCGAAATTTCAAAGGCAATTCCTCTCTTAACTGGTCGCATAACATGAAGAACACGATCAAGATCAAACTTTCCGTAGTTTGTTCCTGTGTAATACGCGTCTCGTTGCAAGTAATCCATCCGGTCCGCATCAACTTGGCTTGAGATCATTTGCACCACTTGTGGATTTTCATAAGTATGGTCGATCACACTAGCAACTTGATGAGGAAAATCAGGGGATACCCGTTGTAATATTTTATTAATATTAGTGCTGCTGTCGGTGATCAACTGACGGGTAATTTGCTCATGGTTTGTATGGAAAATATGCTCAAATGTATGGGAATAAGGACCATGCCCTAAATCATGGAGGAGGGCTGCACATAAGGCAACTGGTCGTTCGTGATCATCCCATAGGCCGTCGCCAGGATGCTGACTAGGATAGTTTCGCTGGAAATAGTTGCACATTTGGCGGGTAATTTCATAGACGCCTAAGCAATGGCCAAAGCGGGAATGCTCGGCTCCATGAAAGGTAAATGATGAAGTTCCTAGCTGCTTGATTCGTCGTAATCGTTGAAACTCAGGAGTATTAATTAGGTCCATAATAATTTGATTATCGACAATAATTTGTCCGTGAATTGGATCGCGAAAAACCTTTTCACGGCGAAGTTTTTCGTCATAAAAGTGATTCATATTAATCTTCTTTCTCTAAACGTTCTTGTAAACGTTCCATGCTGATTAGTTCTTTATTGAGGGTTGATATAAAATTAGGCGACCACATTAAGTTATTAAGGCTGTCAGGAGCAATGATTTGAACGACTGATTGGATTCGCTGGATCGCATCCTGAACGCTTAATTGCGTGTTGAGGGCTTTAGAGATAGTTGTCATCGCTCCCGGCCAAATATCTGGAAAATGCCACTTATTTTGGCTTTGCTGCAATCCTGTATCATAGAAGTCACGAATTAGTTTGCCCCGATCCTGCTGATTGCCACCGACACTTAAGTAAAGCATTACTGTAACTCCCATTTTGTTTCGGCGTTGGGAAATGCCACCGATTTTTTGTCCGTTAACGCTGATATCAAAACTCCCCGGACAGTATGAATGAGTGATTTCACCAGTAGCGATTTTTAGGCTAGGAAAAGCAGCCTGAATTAGGTCGACCATTCGTTGATATGCTTCATCAATAGTTAATTCATGGTCTTCGATGTGCCATGGATAGAAAATTGACAGGTTTAAAATACCGTCGTCACTTACAACTGCTAATCCCCCTGAATTACGCATGAAATAATGAAAACCACGGTGCGTAAGCGAAGTAAGGGCAGTTGATAAATGCGGTAATCGTTGATCTTTTAACCCTAAAATAACCGTATCTTCTAAGGTCCAAAAATGAAGAAGAGGATATTTGAGTTCGTTAGCTGAACGTAACAAAGCGTTGGTATAGATGAAAGACGAAAGATTATCCGCTGGAGTTAAAGGTTGAATAAACTGTTGAAAACACTGATTCTTAAAATTAGCCATCGTACTTCTTCTTTTCTATGAAATAATATATCTATATTATACAAGAACTCACGAGAACATGGATATTTCACGGGGTATTTATTGGTAAAAAGAGTATAATAATGACGATGAGCAAAGTGAAAGGAGGGGTTTATTATCAAAAGTGTAATTCCTGTTCATGTAAATCTCTCAACGATCATTGATCAAAATGGACAGCAAGAAAAATTTACCTTTACTGAAGAAGGTACTTTTGTTGAAATGAATGGTAAGTATTATTTACGGTACATTGAACACCAAGATGGTCAAGAAACGCCGGTCCAAATTAAATTTGAAGATGAGCTAATCCGCTTAAGAAGGCGTGGAAATGTCGAAACAAACCTATTTTTAGACCCAACACAAGAAACCATCATGCGGTACCAAACAGAATACGGCATGATTAAAATTGACGTGTTAACAGAAAGTTTGGAAAAAGACGTTGATGTAAAGGCTCCGGCTGGCCACCTTTCTGTTAAGTACCAACTAAAACAAGCGGGACAATTAATAGGTAGTTACCAACTAGAATTGCAATTTGCTGCTTAATATTGTATGATGTAGTTTAGACTTTTTGAAGGGATGTGCACCAATTTGGATTTAAAGGTTTTTGACGGTCAGGACAAATCAGAACTTTCAATGATTGAAGTCGCACACGCTATTTTAGCTCACCATGGAGAAGCAATGGCGTTTGTTGATTTAACCAACGAGGTTCAGCAATATCTGGGTAAGAGCGATGAGGAAATTCGTGAACGTCTTGCACAGTTCTATACTGACTTAAATGTTGATGGCAGTTTTATTTCCCTTGGTGACAACACCTGGGGTCTGCGTGCTTGGTACCCATTCGAATCTATCGATGAAGCCACAGTTGGTGAAAACGAAGAAGATGAAGAGGATGATCGTCCAAAGAAGAAGCGGCGTAAAGTCAATGCCTTCCTCGCAGACACCGATGACGATGACGATGTAATTGACTATGACAATGATGATCCTGAAGATGAGGATCTTGATACTGACGATGACACTGATTCTGAAGATGATTATGATGACGACACTGATGACTTCAGTGACGACGATGATGATCTTGACGACGGTATTGAAGGTCAGCTATCAGAATTACATGATGAAGAAGATGAAGACGAGGATGACGAATGATTTTCAACTTTGTGCTTGACTATTATTTATTGACCCTGTATTATTTTTCTTGGGCGCCTGTAAAAACAGGCCAATAAGTTCGTAGATAAATAAGCTCCCTGTTTCAGTGTTTTATTTGAAATAGGGAGTTTTTTCTATTATCACACCCGCAAATATAAAAAAGGAGTAGACGACAATGACGAAATACATTTTTGTAACCGGTGGAGTTGTATCATCATTAGGAAAGGGAATCGTTGCTGCCTCTTTAGGACGGTTATTAAAAAATCGGGGCCTGAAGATTGCAATCCAAAAATTCGATCCTTACATCAATGTTGATCCCGGTACGATGAGTCCATACCAACACGGTGAAGTTTTTGTGACTGATGACGGAACAGAAACTGATTTGGACCTTGGTCACTATGAACGTTTTATCGATAATGATCTTAATAAATATTCAAATGTTACAACGGGTAAAATCTACTCTGAAGTTCTTCGTAAGGAACGCCGTGGGGATTACCTTGGTGGGACAGTACAAGTTATTCCACACATCACTAATGCCATTAAGGACAAGATTAAACGTGCTGGTGAAAGTACCGATGCTGAAGTTGTAATTACCGAAATTGGTGGTACAGTTGGGGACATTGAATCACAACCATTCATGGAAGCTATTCGCCAAATGAAAGAAGAAGTGGGCAGTGAAAATGTATTGTACATCCACACTACCTTAGTACCATATCTTCGTGCTGCTGGTGAAATGAAGACTAAGCCAACTCAACACAGTGTTCGCGAATTACGTGGTTTAGGAATCCAACCTAACATTTTAGTTGTTCGGACAGAGCAACCAATTACTGATGATATGCGGAAGAAGATCGCCTTATTCTGTGATGTTGATCCTAAAGCCGTTGTTGAATCGATGGATGTTCATACCCTTTATGAAATTCCGTTAAACTTACAAAAGC
Source organism: uncultured Lactobacillus sp. (assembly GCA_946487795.1). GTDB lineage: Bacteria > Bacillota > Bacilli > Lactobacillales > Lactobacillaceae > Limosilactobacillus > Limosilactobacillus kinnaridis. Next base: position 6,087 of record CAMLUN010000018.1, read on the forward strand.
AAGGAATGGATCAATTGGTTGTCGACCACTTTGGTTTAAACGTGCCAGAAGCTGACATGACAGAATGGACTGAAATGGTAAATCATATTGAACATGACTTAACTAAGACCGTTAAGATTGCGATGGTTGGTAAGTATACTGACTTACAGGATGCTTATATTTCAGTTAATGAATCATTACGTCATGCTGGTTATCCTGTCAATGCTAAGGTAAAGATTGACCACTTTAATGCTGAAAACATTACTCCAGAAAATGTTGAAGAGACATTGAAAGACTACGATGGGATTCTTGTTCCTGGTGGTTTTGGAAATCGGGGAGTAGAAGGAATGATCACTGCAATTAAGTATGCTCGGGAAAATGATGTTCCTTATCTCGGTATTTGCTTAGGGATGCAAACAGCATGTATTGAATTTGCACGCGATGTATTGGGCTACACTGATGCAAACTCAACTGAATTTGATACAAACACAAAACACAATATTATTGACTTGATGGCAGATCAAGCGGACATTGAAAATATGGGAGGAACACAACGGCTTGGTGCATATCCATGTAAGCTTAAGCCAGGAACAGTTACGGCAGCGGCTTATGGTAACCAATCAATGATCAGTGAACGGCACCGTCACCGTTATGAATTCAACAACGACTACCGTCAAGAAATGGAAAACCATGGCTTAGTTATTTCTGGAGTAAACCCAGATCGGAATTTAGTTGAAGTAGTTGAAATTCCTGATAAAAAATTCTTCGTGGCTGCTCAATACCACCCAGAATTCAAGTCGCGTCCTAATCATCCAGAAGGATTATTTGCTGCATTTGTAAAAGCAGCTGCTGAGGACAAATAAAAAATTAAATTGTATAATATATTTAATACAAGAGATGGGGGCAAGAATGTCACTTCTCTTGTTTTTTGTTTAGTAGAATTGTTAAATTTTAAGTTAAATATGCTAATTTTTGGCCTGACCTTATGATTTTTTTTAAGATTGTTTATAAAAGGTTGTAATTCTCTTGATATTTCATTATCATTACAGTTGACTGTTTTGTAACTGAAATAATCATTAACTTAGCTTAAATGAAAAACAGACTAAAATTTTTAAGTGAGGAAACGCAGAAATGAAGAAAATGATCATTCAAGGAGGAAACCGTCTTTCTGGCGAAGTTACGATCGGTGGTGCCAAAAATAGTACAGTGGCATTAATTCCAGCTGCTATTCTTGCGGATACCCCTGTAGAGTTTGACACGGTTCCAGATATCTTGGATGTTCACAATCTGATGATTATTTTGGAGTCAATGAATGTAAAGTCCGAGTTTAGTCACGGAGTTTTAGATATTGATCCAACACAAATCGTAGAAGCTGAACTTCCAAGCAAGGCAATTAAAAGTCTTCGGGCTTCCTATTACTTTATGGGTGCATTATTAGGTCGTTTCCATCGCGCGACATTAACATTTCCGGGAGGCGATAATATCGGCCCCCGCCCAATTGACCAACACTTAAAAGCATTTAAAGCACTTGGAGCAACCGTTAGCGAAGAAAAGGGTACTGTTCATTTAGATGCGCCGAATGGCTTACATGGGTCTCGGATCTTTTTAGATATGGTATCAGTTGGTGCAACGATTAATGCTACCTTAGCAGCTGTTCGCGCTGAAGGAACAACGATTATTGAAAATGCAGCTCGTGAGCCGGAAATTATTGATTTGGCAACATTCTTAAATAATATGGGCGCCAAAATTCGGGGTGCTGGAACCGATACTATCCGTATCACTGGAGTAAAGACACTTCAGTCAATGAATACTCATACAATTATTGCTGATCGAATTGAAGCAGGAACATACCTATCCTTGGCAGCAGCGCTTGGTGATGGGGTTATGATCCATAATGTTATTCCTGAACACTTAGAATCATTTACCAGTAAAATGATTGAAATGGGTGTTGAACTTCAAATCGATAGCGATAAGATTTATGTACCAAAATCCAGTCATTTACATCCGGTTACTGTTAAGACAATGCCATTCCCTGGTTTTGCTACTGATTTACAACAACCGCTTACCCCATTGATGTCTCTTGCTGATGGTGATAGTACGATTGTTGATACCATTTATCCCAAGCGTGTAAAGCACATTTCCCAACTACAAAAAATGGGGATGAAGATTGAAGCACATGATGGGATGATTATCGTTAAACATACAGAAAAGCTTCATGGCGCAGAAGTCTCTGCAGGTGAGATTCGTGCCGGAGCAGCTTTAACCATTGCTGGATTAATGGCAGATGGACAGACTGTAATTAATAATGCCGGAAATATTTTACGGGGTTACGATCGAATTGTATGGAAGCTTAATCGCCTTCATGCCAATGTTTCTATTGAGGACGATTCTTCAGTAAAAATTGGTTAGAAGTTGCGTACTTCTTTAAATCGTGGTATCCTGTTAGAGTTGATTATCTATGTTTCAGGCAATGATTCATGGCAAAAGGAGCGTAATAAATTATGAAACAAGGAATTCATCCAGATTATCATCCAGTAGTATTCCAAGATGCATCTACTGGTTACAAGTTTCTCTCAGGTTCTACTGTAACCTCAAGTGAAACTATCAAGTGGGAAGACGGTAATGAATACCCATTAGTACGGGTTGAAGTTACTTCAGATTCACACCCATTCTACACTGGTAAGCAAAAGTTTACCCAAGCCGACGGTGCTGTCGACAAGTTCAACAAGAAGTACGGTCTCAAGTAATCGAACTTCTTATAATTCAAAAAAGCCGGGAAAAGCGAAAGTTTTTCCCAGCTTTTTTTTGAATTAAGTCTAATAAATCATTATTAACGTTATTTTGCGTCTTTAAGTATTGATCTTTCTCTGCGTATAATATTGATAATTGAGAAAGTGGGGGCTACCTATGCATGAAAAAATAATTAATCGAATAATTGCTCTGCATCGTTATTCTTTTGTTAGAATAACCCGGCAGACATTAATTATGATTTTTCCCATTGTTTTTATTGGAACGATGGCAAAGATGATTTTGAAAACTGTTTTTAAACCAGATGGATTTATTTATAATATTGCTTTTCTTGATGTAATACCACAGAACGTGTTGCGGATTATTCAATTTATGTTAACTAGCATTAGTCAATTAACCTTAGGGATTCTAGGAATTTATACTGTTTATATGGCAGCAAAATTTACGGCGAAAAGGTATCGGCGAGACGGTAAATTTGCCGGAATAACCGCTATTTTGACCCTTTTACTAATGTCTTATCGTTATGGCAAGTCGTCCCCGCAATTTTCCCTTAGCTTTTATCAACGGCTCCTCAGTGGCAATAGTTTGTTAATCGTTTTAATTCTTGGTTACGGAATCGGCCAGCTTTACCGGTGGTTAACCCCGCCCAAAGATGGTGATAATACCAATGCGTTGCCGTTATTACAGGAACGATCATTTAGTTCAATGCTGCCAATGACAATTAGTCTTATTTTTGGAGTGACGATTGCTCTTTTCTTAAATTCCAACACAATCTATCATGCTTGGTCAACAAGTTACTCCACGTTAGTTACGACTGCCCAAGAGCATCGGCAATTATGGCTGACGTTATTAGCTACAATGGGGCTAACAATATTTGATTGGTTAGGATTAGGTGTTCCATACACTTCGATGGCGTTAACCTCTGGAGATTCATTTACTGCTAACTTGAACTATGCGCTTGCTCATGGAACTCCATGGAATGTACCGTATGAGTTTTTAGGTAGTTCTCTTTATAATTCATTTGCTAACTTTGGGGGCGATGGATTGATCCTTGCCTTGATAGTTGCCATTCTGTTAACTTCTAATGGCTCCTATATGCATTGTGTTGCCCAGTGGACGGCCTTACCAACACTATTTAATTTTAATTATGCAACAATGATTGGCTTACCGGTTGTATTTAATCCCTTATTTCTGATCCCATTTGTCTTCTTACCGATTGTAAACATTCTCCTTGCCAGTTTAGCGATTACGATTCAATTAATACCTTCAACGCCTTACCCGGTTTTACAGGGGACACCGGGACCCCTTATTAGTTTTTTGGGGACAAATGGTAATTGGGGAATTTTGATTTTTACCTTGGTATTGCTTTTAATCGATAGCGCTGCCTATATCCCCTTTGTAAAAATGGCCTTAGTCGTTGAAAATCGCTTAACATTAGCAGAACAGGACGTGATCAGTCATGAAAAAAATGACTAAATCAATTCTCCACACTCGTTTAGTATTGATTGGCCTAATATTGATCTTAGTCCTAATGGCAATTCCAGCATATTATTGGATGAAAGATACAAATAAATATTTAGCTGCCCAACATAATTCTAGAATGTCGCCGATAATTATGGTTCCTGGAAGCTCAGCAACACAAAACCGCTTTAATCCACTTATTCGTAAACTTAACGAGGATAGCCCTAAAAAGCATAGTGTGTTGCGCTTAGAAGTAATGAACAGCGGTAAAATTGTTTCGCAAGGATGGATAAATCGCGGCGATAACGAGCCGATTATCGTGATTGGCTTTGAGAATAATCGCGATGGCTATCAAAATATAAAGAAACAAGCGCAAATGGTTAATAAAGCCTTTGAACGATTGACGGAAGAGTATAATTTTAATAACTTTAAGGCGTTTGGCCATTCCAATGGGGGTCTAGTATGGACTTATTGGTTGGAACATTACTACTCTGAATATAAAGATGCGATTACAATTAAAAGGCTAATGATACTGGGAACGCCATACAACTTTGCGGAGTCTTCTGTTAGCCATCCGACGCAAATGTTTTCTGATTTTGTAAAGTATCGAAGTCGAATTCCTAAAAACTTATTAGTTTATTCGGTCGCAGGGACAGAAACTTATACATCGGATGGTCTCGTCCCAGAAGGAAGCGTCGATGCCGGTAAGTACATTTATCAAAAACAAGTGGCCCATTATACGAGTATGACGGTCACGGGAAAAGATGCTCAACACTCTAACTTGCCACAAAATAAACAGATTGTACGGTTAATTGAAGAGTATTTGCTTGATCCAAATGACAACGGTAATCCTAATTCGCAAAATAAGCAGGGGGCTACTCAAAATTAATTAAGCAGGTTATACTAAGTTCATAATAAAAAGTAAGGAGTTCAATATCGTGAAAAAAGATAAAAAGCGATCATTTGAATGGTTATGGTGGACAGCGGTTGTTGTACTGTTATTGATTTCAGTTGTCTTAATTTTTAACCAACAGATTAAGTCTTACTTAGTAGGGAGTTATAAACCTGAGATTACTCGGCAAACGGTTCAAAGCAACCAAAAGAAAAAAGCGACCTATGATTTTCAAAGTGTCAAAGATCTTAACTTGCAAACGGCTGCCAAGGCTCGTGCAAATAAGCAATCGATTAATACCATTGGAGCAATTACGGTTCCGGCTATTAATATGACGATTCCAATTGCTAATGGGATTGATAATACAACCCTTGCGTTAGCAGCAGGAACCCTTCGTCCGGACATGAAGATGGGGGAAGGTAACTATGCGTTAGCTGGTCATAATATGGCCCACGGGAGTAAAATCCTATTTTCCCCATTGTATTATCATGCTAAGGTGGGACAGATGATTTATATCACCAACATGGATCGCGTTTATGAATATAAGATTTATCAACGTGAATTCATTGCGGCGACCCGGGTTGATGTGGTAGATAATACACCGGAAAAGATTATTACTTTGATCACCTGTGATGCTACCGGGACCAATCGGTTGATGATCCGCGGTAAATTTGTTAAGTCAGAACCATTTACGCAAGCACCACAAAATGTGCAAAAGAATTTTAGCGAGAAATATACAACAGGTCGTTAAACAACCTAAGATTAGTTCAGGAAGCGAGACAGAAGTCACTTGTGACTTCGTTTTTCGACGCGAAGCAAGCCTCTGGGAGCCCTCGCAAGCAACAATAGGCCTCCAATGTTCGGTTTTTAAGCCGGACGTTGGAGGCCATTGTTGTACTGCGTATTTGCTTTTTATGAAAGTAACTTAACTTATATCAAAGTCCTTTTTTGCTTGCAAATTTTTAGCAATATTTGTAATCCATTCCAAATTAAGAAAAACACAATGACGATAAAAATAGCCAAATTAAAATAAATTTTAAGTAAACAGATGAGCGAACGGACAGGAATGCCACCGTTTGCTCATTTTTTTGCTGTAAATAAATTTCTTGACTCTTTTTTAGGAACCACCTAAGAAGGAGATACATTGAATTTAAGGAGATGCAGTAATGGAAAAACGCGAACAAATGAATGTTTTATGGTTTGATGAATTGCATCGCTCGGACGTTAATCTCGTTGGTGGGAAGTCCTCTTCATTAGGGGAAATGACTTCTGCAATGAAAATTCCAGTTCCATATGGATTTGCGACGACAACTCACGCTTATCGTCAATTTATGGCGGAAACGGGATTAAACGACCAAATTAATAAATTATTAGCCGAAATTAATGACTATGAAAATGCTGACGAACTTCATCGGGTTTGCTCACATATTCGGCAGATGATTGTCGAAGCACCGATGCCAAGTGAGATCGCTATGACAATCAAAAAAGCTTACGCAGCCTTATCAGAAAAAATGGGTGAAACTGAACCATTTGTAGCAATTAGGTCAAGTGCTACCGCTGAAGATTTACCGAATGCTTCTTTTGCGGGGCAGCAAGAATCGTATTTGAACGTGCGTGGAGCTGAAATGGTATTAGCAAAGGTTCAAGAATGTTATGCTTCCTTGTTTACCGATCGGGCAACCTATTACCGGCATAAGCAACATTTTCCTCATGAAAAAGTGGCTTTATCTGCGGCCGTTCAGATGATGGTTTTCTCAAAAGCTTCTGGGGTTATGTTTTCAGTTAACGTGGCGAACGGAAATGATGCCCAAATTGTTATTGATACGATTTGGGGATTAGGTGAATACATTGTTTTAGGAAAAGTAACACCGGATCATTTTGTGATTAATAAAAATAACCTTCAAGTAGTAGAACGTTCGGTAGTTCCGAAAGCAATTGAATTGTGTCAAACCCCTGGTGGCGGAGTACATGAAGAACCGGTGCCAGCAGACCGGGCAATCCGGCCAGCGCTAACTGAAAACCAAATTCATGAATTAGCAGGATACGCAAAGGAAATTGAAAAGCACTATGGTTGTTACATGGACATGGAATTTGCGCTAGACGCCCGCACAGATCGGTTATGGCTAGTACAAGCTCGTCCAGAAACGGTTTGGTCGAATAAAAATAATAAGCAAGCAACAAAGGAGTCCACTGTCTCAATGAATAAAACTAAAAAAATCTTGGTCAAAGGATTACCAGCAAGTCCAGGCGTTTCCACTGGAAAGGTACATGTAATTGCGGATCCTAAAGATATTGATGAATTTGAAGAAGGAGAAATATTAGTAACGTTGATGACTTCGCCTGATTGGGTACCGGCAATGAAAAAAGCAGCAGCAATCATCACTGATAATGGTGGAATGACCTGCCATGCCGCAATTGTTTCTCGTGAAATGCAGATTCCGTGTATCGTTGGAACCAAGAGCTGTGGGCAGGCAGTTACTGAAATGCTACAAGATGGTGAACAAGTGACCATTGATGCTAAAAATGGAGTCGTTTATCAAGGTGATCTCACAGAACAATTTAATGGCGAAAAAGAGACAACGGAATGTCACCATGCAGAATACTACGCGCCGACTGCAACCAGGGTCATGATGAATTTAGGCGATCCAGAACTAGCAGAAAAATATGCAGAACTCCCTGTTGATGGCATTGGCTTAATGCGAGAAGAATTTCTTTGGACGACTTATATTCATGACCATCCCCTCTACTTAATTGAAACTGGTCATCCCGAAAAAGTTGTTGATATGTTAGCAGATGGGATTGCTAAAGTGGCTCGGGCGATTGCTCCACGGCCGATGGTTTTACGTTTTTCTGATTTTAAGTCGGGAGAATACCGTAATTTAACGGGCGGCGATAAATATGAGCCCCATGAACCTGCCGACTTATTGGGATGGCGCGGCGCTTCTCGGTACTATGATCCCAAATATATCGAAGCTTTTAAGCTAGAACTTGCGGCGGTAAAAAAGGTGCGTCGAGAATTCCAGTTAAAGAACCTCAATGTAATGATTCCGTTTGTCCGCACCGTTGCCGAAGCTGATAAAGTTACAAAATTAATGGCAGCTGCCGGGTTACATCGTGGTCCAGATTTTAAGGTATACATGATGGCCGAGATCCCAAGTAATATCATCTTGGCAGATCAGTTTAATAAATATGTTGATGGTTATTCGATTGGGTCCAATGATTTAGCAATGCTTATTTTAGGTTGTGATCGGAATAATGATACAGTGGCCCACCTCTTTGATGAACGTAATCTTGCGGTGAAACGTGCGATTAGCCACCTTATTAAGGCTGCTCACCAAGATAACAAGACGGTTTCAATATGTGGGCAAGCACCATCTGAATATCCTGAATTAGCATCTTTCTTAATTCAACAAGGGATTGATTATATTTCAGTTAATCCAGATATGGTTAAAGAAACCAAACAGAACGTGGCAAGAATTGAACAGCGCATAATCCTGGATAACGCGACGGGTAAGGGACGACAAGCTGTGGAAAATTATGCATGGTAGAAAGGATTGAATAAAATGCAAATTTTTGTTGATATTAATGCTTCTGAAAATGGTAATGGTTCACAAGAGTTTCCGTTTAAGTACATCCAACAAGCGGCGGATATCGCTCAACCGGGGGATTATGTTCAAGTAATGCCGGGGGAATATCATGAGGAAGTTCATCCACAATATTCCGGCACTAGTGATAAGCCGATTATTTATGCATCTGCTAAGCAAAATCGGGCAATCATTACGGGCGCTGACCGTGTTACTGGCTGGCAACATGTTTCTGGTCCGGTATGGCAATTAAAACTACCTAATGCCGAATTTGGTAACTATAATCCATACAACGTTTTAGTTGATCAAACCTTTAATCATGCCGGTGAAATCTTCCTAAATAATAAAGCAATGTATGAGGTTGATCAGTTAGCCAAAGTTGAAACACCAAGTGAAAACAAATTTTCTCGAGACCGGAAATTTACCTGCTATACCTGGTATACCGAACAGTTGCCAGCAGAAGATTCAACCGTAATCTATGGAAACTTTCAAGCGCAAAATCCTAATGATGAACATGTTGAACTGACTTTCCGTGAGACGTGTTTCTATCCAGAAAAAGCAGGACTCAATCACCTTATTCTATCGGGCTTTACAATGACGAAGGCTGCTTGTCGATGGGCATCTTCGCAATATAATAAGGGGATTATTGGTACTAATCGTGGTCAGGGATGGAAGATTGCCAAGTGTGACATTTCTCACTCTAAGTGTTCTGGGATCTCCCTTGGTCGAAATATTGTTCCAACCATTGACGATGATAAGGTTTATCCACACCGGATTAAGAACAATACGATTCATGATTGCGGGCAGACTGGAATTATCGGTGTTGAAGGCAACCCATCGTCGATTATTGAACACAATAGTATTTACAACATTAACGTCCGCCAAAACCTTGTCAGTGATGATGTCAGTGCGATCAACCTTTCGCCAGCGATTGGGGCTAAGCTTTTACGCAACTGCATTCATGATTGCACGCGCGGAATTTGGCTTGGTGGCAAGGTTGAAGATACCCAAATTTCACGGAATGTGTTCTACAACAATTCACTGCCAGATTCATTTGAAGTCACAAACGAAAATCGGGAGGACTTAGTAGTGGCCCTTGGTGAAGATATTGAAATTAAGGATTCGATGGGTGTGACCTTGATTGATAACAATTTCCTATTATCGGATTGTGCGCTTAAGCTCGAATCTAAGGGCGTCCTTCTCGTTCATAACCTAATTAATGGCAGTGTGGAATGGTTAAGCAATACGAATGTTGCTGAAAATGATCCTTACTACCACCGCCTTTATCAACAAAATACGCCAGAAAGTGCTCCTTACGATTCTTCTTGTTTCTATAACAATGTCTTTATCCGGAAGAACCTCCGGAGTGAAATGGCAAAATTAATTGCATTTGCCCACAAACAGGCAAGTGAAAAACCAATCGATAATCATATTAGCGATGATAATGCTGCTTATGTTGGCCTAGCCAGTGGACAACGAAGCTATATTCCAGCTAATAAAGCAGGAAATATCTTTATGAATGATGAGCAAGAAGACGTTAAGGTCGCCATCGATTCAAGTGAAGATGGGGTATTTCTTCATAGTAATATTTGCGACTACTTGAATGAAGATACTAGTCGGGTGATCGCGGTTGGTGTTACTCCCGAGACTGCCCGTGATTTTGATACAGATTTCTTAGGGAAACATCGTGAAGGAATTAGTGTAACCGCTGGACCTTTTGATACGAAAGAAGAATATAGTCAACGCTTATTTAGACTACTGTTTTAAGGAGGTAAAGGAATGCGCAAACCGTTTATTATTGCGAACTGGAAAATGAATAAAAATGTTCATGAATCCGTTGCGTTTGTTAAAGCAATTAAAGAAAAACTCCCGGCAAATAAAGAAATTGGGATCGCGGCACAAGCAGTCTCGCTCTATAACATGAAAAAAGTGGCGGGATCTTCCAACTTACAAATTATTGCTCAAAATGCATCTGCTGAGTTAGAGGGACCGTATACTGGAGAAATTAGCATGCGAAGTTTAGCAGATGCGGGCGTGACATACGTGATGCTAGGGCATTTAGAGCGCCGGCGCCTTTTTAACGAGAATAATGATTCAATTAATCAAAAAGTTTTAGCAGCCCTCAATGCTGGTATTATTCCAATCATTTGTACGGATGAAGAGATGGTCCAAACAGAAGTTAACGGACAAATTCATTATGTATTTCGCCAACTAAAAAGCGTCCTTAAAGGGGTACCAGCTAATAAACTATCACAGATTGTTATTTCGTATGAACCAAGTTGGGCCGTTGGGAGTACGCATCAAGCAAATCCAGACATTGCGGAAGAGGGATGTCAGGCAATTCGTCAAAGTCTAGTTGAAATGTATGGTAATGAGATTGGCGAGCAAGTCCGAATACTCTATGGTGGCAGTGTTAATCCCGAGAATATTGGTCAAATTATGAGTAAACCAAATGTTGATGGGGCGCTAATCGGTCGCGCAAGTCTCGAGATTGAAAGCTTCTTACAAATGATTAATTATATCGAATTAGCGAGCAAGCAGAAGTTACAGGTAATTTAGGAGGAAGAATGATGGCTTACTTTGATAACGGAAACAAACTTTTTGATGATGCACGGAAGAATCAATACGCAATTGGGGCATATAATATTAATAATCTTGAATGGACCCGGGCAATTTTGCGGGCGGCAGCGGAGACTAATACCCCAGTTCTGATCCAAGTTTCAATGGGAGCTGCCAAATATATGGGTGGTTATAAATTTGTCAAAGATATGGTTGAAGACCAGATGGATGCAATGGAAATTAAAGTTCCAGTTATCCTAAATCTTGATCATGGTGACTATGATGCAGCGATTGAATGCATTAACTTAGGGTATTCGTCAGTTATGTTTGATGGCCATAAGTTGCCGATTGAAGAAAATTACGCCAAAACCAAAGAGATTGTCCAATTAGCGCATTCACGCGGCATTGCGGTTGAAGCCGAAATCGGTAAAGTGGGAGAAAATCAGGATACCAGCAGTGGGGAACTTGCTGATGTTGAAGATGCAATGGCGTTTGCAGCAATGGGGGTTGATCGTCTTGCTTGTGGGATTGGTAACATTCACGGCATTTACCCTGCTAACTGGCCAGGGTTAGACTTTGACCGCCTTCAAGAAATTGCGAATGCGATTGATATTCCGCTAGTGCTTCACGGTGGTTCAGGAATTCCTAGAGAACAGGTTCAAAAAGCAATTTCAATGGGGATTGCAAAGGTGAATATCAATACTGAATTTCAGTTAGCGTTCCAAGATGCAACCCGGAAGTATATTGAAAATGAATTAGACCTCAATAAAGAACAAAAAGGATATGATCCGCGGAAATTATTACTTCCCGGAACAGATGCAATAACTGCTAAAATGAAAGATATGATTGAATGGTTAGGCACGCCAGCAGTCGCCTAATTATAACGGAGGTTATCGAATGGCAATCACAGTTTACTTTGTCCGACACGGTGAGACCTACTTCAACCGGTTTGCTCGCCTGCAAGGATGGTCAGATACCCCGCTTACGGAAAAAGGAGAGATGGATGCTAAAAAGATCGGCCAAGTTTTAGCGGACTTAAGGATCGATTACCTTTTCTCCAGTGATTTAAAACGAGCAGTTGATACTGCACGGCTTTTAATTGCGGATCACCCAACTGCGACGGTGAAGGAACCAATCCAAAAAAAGTTCTTCCGCGAGGTATTTTATGGGTCTTTTGAAGGTCATAGTAATGAAGAAGGCGCTATCTGGGCGAGCTATCTTGAAGGCAAGCGATTTAGGCGTATCGGTGAAATAGTTGATGAGTTTGGCGTTGAAAAAGCGCATGACTTACTGAAAGCCGCCGATCCGGCTCACCTTGCAGAAGATAGTAATGAATTAAATGCCCGTGTAGAGCAGGCAATTGCCTTTTTGCAAAGCTTACCGGATGAGAGTAATGTGGTTGTAGTAGCCCATGGATCGATTATCCAATATATTGCGGGGATGTATGGGAAACCTGGATATAAGTATGAAAACTTACATAACGGCGCGCTGATGAAGGTTCAGCTAACAGCTAGAGACGTTGAAATTACTAGATACAATCAATTTAAACTATAAAAAGAGGCAAGGAATTATTTTCCAAACCTCTTTTGTTGTTAGGACAATTCTTTAGTAATTTTATCCAGCCATAATGGCAATGTCTCGTTTAGGCTATTGTAAGTATCTTCAAAGCGGTGAGTATACCAAGGATCAGGAATTTCTTGATCTTCTTTGCCAGGAATTACTTCATATGCTAAGTGGACTTTATCACGATCTTGCGCTGGTGCAATGCGTTGTAAGTTGTACTTGTTCATATTATCCATGCAGATGATGTAATCAGCCCACTCGAAGTCTTGTCGTGTAATTGGGCGTGAGATTAAGCCATCCGTTGATAACCCGTGTGCGTGCATTGTCTTTGCGGCACCTGGGTGTGGACCATTTCCTTCTTCTTCGTTACTTGTTCCAGCAGAATCAACATTGATTTTGCCATTTAATCCTGCGTCATCAACCATTTGCTTGAACATTGCCTCGGCCATTGGTGACCGACAAATGTTTCCTAAGCAGACAAATAAAACGTTCATGTAATCACCTCGTTTATACTTCTATCATACCGAAAAAGATAATATTTTGCTAAAATATTCGGGAATCCTAACACTATCCTTAAGTTTTTGGTAAAATTAAGAACAAATATTTTTAGAGGAGGAACAAAAATGACCCTTATTATTGTAATTGTTGTCATTGTCTTGTTGATTGCTATTTATGCAGGACTTTACAACAGTTTGATTCAATTGCGGACACACGCACAAGAATCCTGGAGTCAAATTGATGTTCAATTACAACGACGTAACGACTTGATCCCTAACTTAATTTCAACAGTTAAGGGCTATAGCAAGTATGAAGCGGGAACCTTGGAAAAGGTGACAAAGCTGCGGACGGAATTAAATAGTATTCCAGACAGCGATCATGCTAAAAAAATGGAAGTTTCCAATGAATTAACGGGAACTTTACGGACATTGTTTGCCGTCGCTGAAAATTATCCAGACTTAAAAGCAAGTGCTGAATACCAAAAATTAATGGAAGAATTAACCAATACTGAAAACAAGATTGCCTACTCACGGCAGCTTTACAACAGTACTGTGGCGGCTTTAGATGCTAAGATTCAATCTTTCCCAAGCAATATTGTGGCTAAAATTCATCACTTCCAACAAATGGATTACTTACAAGTGCCAGAAGAAGCCAAGGCTGTGCCAAAAGTTTCATTTGATGATTTAGGTGATTAAGCATGTTATATCAGCAAATTGCCCGTAATAAACGAAAAACAATTTTGGTGATGTTTGGGTTCTTTGTATTGCTTGCTTTAATTGGGGCCGCGATTGGCTATTTATTTGCGCGGACAGCGATTGGCGGCATGATCATTGCGGCGATTATTGCGGTGATCTATATGTCCGTGATCATTGGTCAATCGACTGATGTAGTGATGCGGATGAATAACGCGACAGAGGTACGATCAGCGAGTGATGCGCCAGAACTTTGGCATATTGTTGAAGATATGGCTTTAGTTGCACGGGTACCAATGCCGAAAGTCTATATCATCCATGACCCAAGTCCCAATGCTTTTGCGACTGGTAATGATCCTGAGCATGCTGCTGTGGCCGCTACTACTGGTTTGATGGAAAAAATGAATCGTGAGGAACTAGAAGGGGTAATGGCCCATGAAATGACTCACGTTCGTAACTATGACATCCGTCTGCAAACAATTGCGTTAGCCTTAGCATCCGCAATCGCAATGCTTGTTAATTTTGCTGGAAATTTCTGGTGGATTGGTGGTCGGAGCAGTAGTGATGACCGGGATAATCCATCAAGTATTTTCGCCATCCTTGGTTCGATTCTTTTGATTATCTTAGCGCCATTGGCAGCAACCATTGCGCAGATGGCTCTTTCACGTAATCGGGAATACTTAGCCGATGCAGGTGCTGTGGAATTAACCCGTAATCCGCAAGGGATGATTAGTGCATTGGAAAAGCTAAAAACTGCTGTTCCAATGAAACATGTGGACCCAAGCAGTTCGGCATTATATATTAGCGATCCAGAAAAGAACGCTAAGCACCATCCTTTTTCAAATCTATTTGACACTCACCCCCCGCTAGAGAAGCGAATTGAACGGTTGCGTCAAATGTAATAAGTTTATAGCAAAGACTGAGAAAAAACTTTTGCTTTTTCTCAGTCTTTGCTATTTTTACTCACGACTTATTGTTTTTAATCGCCTTATACTAGTGAGGGTGATATAATTAAAAAGCTAGACCAAAGTATCAAAAGAAGAGGTATCTTTTTCATGAAAATGAAATTAGCGGAAATTGCCAAGGCGATCAACGCACAAAATGACATTGAACAATGGAAAGACGTAGAAGTGACTAGTGTGTCATTTGACAGTCGACACTTAGATCAAGGGAGCTTATTTGTTCCATTGCAAGGTGCCCAAGACGGCCACCAATACGTACCGAGTGCTTTTACCAATGGTGCAGTAGCTAGTTTATGGGCTAGTGACCATGAGATAACGGATCAGACGCACCCGCTATTAGTCGTTAGTGATCCACTAGCGGCCCTTCAACAACTAGGGAAGTACTACTTGCATAAGATCAATCCGATTGTTGTTGCAGTTACAGGCAGTAATGGGAAGACGACGACTAAAGATATGATTGCGTCAATCTTAAGTACGCAGTTTAATGTCGCGAAGACATATGCTAATTTTAATAATGAGATTGGGGTTCCAGTAACGCTTCTTAACATGGAGTCTAATACCGAAGCAGTGGTAGTTGAGATGGGCATGGACCGTTTTGGTCAGCTTGACTTCTTAAGTAAGCTTGTAAATCCTGACATTGCCGTTATTACAATGATTGGGGAAGCACATATCGAATTCTTCGGGACTCGTGATAAGATTGCTGATGCAAAGATGGAAATTACCCATGGCCTAAAGGAAGATGGAACACTAGTATTTAATGGGGATGAACCATTATTAGAGGAACGGGTAAAAGATCTTGCCCAACGACAGATGCGCTTTGGTCGGCAACTAAGCAATAATTTGTATGCAACAAGTGTCCACGATGAACCACGGCAGTTATCATTTACCGTCAACGAATGGCCAGATGAAGAATTCACTATCCCAATGGTTGGTGAATACAATATTAATAATGCGTTAGCGGCTATGGAAGTGGGTAAGATTCTGCATATTACTCCCGCCCACATGAAGCAAGCGTTGGCAAACGTTGAATTAACGGAAAATCGTGCTGAATGGGTTAAAGGAAAGAATGGTGAACAGATCTTAAGTGATGTTTACAATTCAAACCCGACCGCTGCCAAGGAAGTCCTTAAGACGATTGCAGAAACACCAGTAGCTGGTCGCCGGATCGCCGTATTAGGGGACATGCTGGAATTAGGGGATGCTGCGGCAAAGTTGCATGCTAGCTTAGCAGAAGAGATTGACCACCAAAAGATTGCTAGTGTTTACCTTGTAGGCAAACAAATGAAAAATCTTAAAGACAAGTTGATCCAAGAAGGATACCCAGCTGAAGATATCTATCATTATGCTGCTAGTGACCTTCAACAATTAATTGACGATCTTACGACTACTTTGACAGGTGATGATATTGTCCTATTGAAGGCAAGCCATGGCATTCACCTAGAAGAAGTCTTGACGGCATTAAAAGCAGAATAGTTAATATATTTGCCAGTCGATTACTGATGCTTATATCATAAATCGACTGGTCATTTTTAGGAGGAAAATTTTTGAAGTTTAGTGAATTAGGCTTATCCGATAGCCTATTAAAAGCAATCAAACGGAGCGGATACGAAGAAGCAACACCAATCCAAGAACAAACGATTCCAATGGTTCTTGAAGGTAAGGATGTTATTGGGCAAGCACAAACCGGGACTGGTAAGACGGCTGCTTTTGGATTGCCAATTATTGAAAACGTTGATACTGAAAATCTCAATATTCAAGCAATTATCATTTCACCAACACGTGAATTAGCAATCCAGACTCAAGAAGAACTTTATCGTCTTGGTAAAGATAAACATGTTCGCGTGCAAGTAGTATATGGTGGGGCAGATATTCGGCGCCAAATTAAGAGCTTGAAACAACACCCACAAATTCTCGTGGGGACCCCTGGACGGTTACGTGACCATATTAACCGTCATACAGTTAAACTTGACCACATTAAGACCCTTGTCCTCGATGAAGCAGATGAAATGCTAAACATGGGATTCTTAGAGGATATTGAATCAATCATCAAGGAAACACCAGATGATCGGCAAACATTGCTCTTCTCAGCAACCATGCCACCAGAAATCAAGCGGATTGGAGTTCAATTTATGTCTGATCCGGAAACTGTGCGGATCAAGGCCAAAGAATTGACTACTGACTTAGTTGATCAGTACTATATTCGCGCGCGTGACTATGAAAAGTTTGACATCATGACCCGTTTAATTGACGTTCAAGATCCTGACTTAACAATTGTCTTTGGTCGGACAAAGCGGCGGGTAGATGAATTGTCGAAGGGCTTGATTGCGCGTGGCTACAATGCAGCTGGTATTCATGGTGACCTTACTCAAGATAAGCGTTCTAAGATCATGTGGAAGTTTAAGAACAATGAACTTGATATCTTAGTTGCAACAGATGTGGCTGCTCGGGGCTTAGACATTTCCGGGGTTACGCATGTTTATAATTATGATATTCCATCTGACCCAGACAGCTATGTTCACCGGATTGGCCGAACAGGACGGGCCGGACATCACGGGGTATCCTTAACCTTTGTTACCCCAAATGAGATGGATTACCTTCATGAGATTGAAAAATTAACCCGGGTACGGATGCTGCCACTTAAGCCACCAACAGCTGAAGAAGCATTTAAGGGTCAAGTTGCCTCAGCCTTTAATGATATCGATGAATTAATCGCGCAGGATTCAACTGATCGTTATGAAGAAGCCGCTGAAAAGCTACTAGAAACTCATAATGCAACTGATCTGGTAGCAGCATTGTTAAATAACATGACGAAGGAAGCGGCCAGTGAAGTTCCAGTTAAGATTACTCCTGAACGTCCTCTCCCACGGCGTAACAAGCGGAATAACCGTAATGGCAACCGAAATAATTCGCATGGTGGCAACCACTACCGGCGTAAGAATTTCCGCCGTCACCAACATGGTGGTGGTCACCGAAATGATAACCATGGAAAGAGCCATTCCAGTCGCCATGCATTTAATATCCGTCATCGAAAAGAAGATTAATTAACTAAGAAGTCTTTGGTTGAGATTTGACCAAGGACTTTTTTTAATTTGGCAGATTGCAAGAAATAACTTGAACAAAGTTAGTGACGCAGATTACGCAAAAAG
>CAMLUN010000019.1 GCA_946487795.1 uncultured Lactobacillus sp.
CGATTCATCCCCTACTTATAGAAGTGGGGGTATTCTCGCAAATTTATGGATAAATCTATTATTAAGTTTTATTGCTAGCCTTTTAATGCTTAGTACTAATAATTCTGAACTTACTCTTGATATCGTAGTAAGCGTCCTACTATTAACTGTTTTCGCTTCTTTAGGCTATATTCTATATGAAACTAAACGACATCATTTAACAGAAATTGATGTTGAAGCCAAGTAGGAGAGCAAGACTAAACAAAAATTTATTAAAAGAGCAATTGGCTTAGGAATTTATTTTGCAATTGTAATGTACGGATTAACAATCCTTATCAATTGGTTACCTAACAAAGGAGCCTTAATTCCATTACTTACAGAACCTTCTACAATTAGTAGTGTTATTGTCAGTGGCCTTATCTACGGACTATTAATGGGTACTTGGGAAATACATCAAATTAAAAGCGATCCTAATGACAAAAAAGTAACTCAAAATCACTTACATCAAAAATATTGGTTAGTTTTATTTATTATTATCGTTATTACTAGCCTTCTATTAATACATAAGTAATTATATTTCCAAAAAATAGAGGCAGTAGTTCGTGCATATGCTGAAGAAAAAGAAATTATTTCAGACACTGCAAAAACCTTTGATAATACTGATGACGCAATGAGGGAGCTTTTCAATGACAAATAATAATTGAAAAATTAGTTTTGGCCATCAATTTCAACTTGATATTGATTTTGACTAACACATTTCTCGATTTCATTTTAGTTGTTTTCTCAATTTTAAATACTTATCAATTGAGCGCCCTAATCCAAACACAGAGCCTATAAACAAAAAATTAACAATTGCGTTTAACCAGCTCCACGGAATCATATTTCTTAAACAAAATCCAGCAATTGTTAGTATTATCAAAGATGAATAAATGTAAAAATCGCTTCTAAGCTCTTTTATTTCCTTTTGAAGCTTATCATTAGATTTCGTCATAATAGTTCCTTTCTCGGAAAGAATAATTGTATCTAGTCATAATACCATATGCCAATGTAGATACTTTAACAATATCTCCTTAATTTATTAGGAAGGAAAAACTTGATTGGATTGATTTTAGTTACAGAAAAACAACCTAAGATTAATTTCTAGCCTTTTCTGCTATACGCCGTAGCCACAGCGATTTCTCAAGTATAGAAAATTTTTATTCCAATAATTTTCTATTCAAATTATTACAGCAATTTAACAATTATGTAACAACCGCCACCCTTAAGATATTTTTCATATCTTCTTCACAATATCATCATATAGTAAAAGAGTGCACAATTAGTTGCATACATAAAAGAAAAACAAACAATAATTCAGGAGTGAATAATTATCGCTAAGAAAAAAACAATGTCAAAAGTCCTTGCCGCTGCCTTAGGTGCTGCTGGTGCATTAGCTGTTGCTAACACTGCAAGTGCTGACACACAAGTTCAAGTACAATCAGGAGATACAGTATGGGGATTTGCTCAACAATACGCTACTACTGTTGATTCAATTTCTACTGCTAACCAATTAGCTGACCCTAACGTAATTTACGTTGGTCAACAATTAGTTATCCCATCTTCTGCTGTCAGTGCTGCTTCTGCTGCCGCAACAGTTGCTGCACCTACTGCAACTGATAACGCTACTGCTAGTCAAGCAGCCGTTGAAACTACTGAAACAACCGCTGCATCAACTACACCAGCTGTTTCTGCCACAAACGCAAGCAACGTAGCCGACCAGGCACAACCAACAACAGTCGTATCTGCTGCTTCTGATAACAACACTACTGCTCGAGTTAGTGCTGTATCCCAAGCTCCAGCCCAAGTAAGTGCTGCTTCTGCTACTATTAGCGTTGCTCAAACTAGTGCTGCAAATACTAACAACAACGTTACTACTTTAACAACAACTACTAACACTGCAGCTCCAACACAAACTACATACGCTGCCACTGAAGCAGTTGCTACTCCACAAAGCAACACTACTGTTCAAAGTACTGCTGCTGTAACCGCTACTCCAGCAACTTCAACTGCTGCTGGCCAAGGTAATGGTTCTACTGCTAATGCGGTTGCCGTTGCTCAAGCACAAATTGGTACTCCATATGTTTGGGGTGGTAACCAACCAGGCGGATTTGACTGCTCAGGATTAGTTCAATATGCATATGGTCTTGGTTCGAACTACCGGACTACTTACCAACAAACTAACCTCGGTGCCCACCACAGTGATATCCAAAACGCTCAAAGTGGTGACCTTTACTTCTGGGGCCCAGATAGTGCTCCTTACCACGTTGCAATCGCTACTGGTAATGGTGGTTACATCCAAGCTCCTACACCAGGTCAAAACGTTCAAACTGGTAACATCAACTACTACACTCCTAGTTTCTACATCAGCATGAACTAAGATACGAGTAGTATAATCATTGAGTAAGATAGAAGATTTTCTTCTACCTTACTCTTTTTTCTTAGCAAATTTTAATAATTATATTGACAGCTTTATTATCATTGGTTATACTTAACAACAATTAATTAAGTAGGGAGTAAGTATAATGAACGTACATCAAACTATCAACGTTAATACTCGTTGGCAAAGCCGGTAATTCAGGTTGTTTCGTCATGGATGCGACCTGAAGAACAGATTGCATCTGTGCCGGCTGAGTTTGATGTTCATTTCAGTCCGCATGGATCCACATGCGGACTTTTATTTTGCCTTTCAAAAAGCGAGGGTCCGTCATGTGGGCTCTCGTTTTTTATTATTTTGTGAGGTGAGATTTTAGATGAAAAGAATGTATAGTTTAATTGCAATTATTATCGCTTTCCTTTGTTTCGCATTCTTTAGAGAAAACAATGGATTCGTAACTAAGCAACGAATTCCAAAAGTTGGTGTGTTAACCTTGATGCATCATCCAGCGTTAGATGAAATTTATAAAGGATATGTTGATGAATTAGCAAAGGAAGGTTACCACAACGGTAAGAATATCAAGATTGAGTATCAAAATGCGAATGGTGACCAAAGTAATCTTAAAACAATGGCTTCAAAACTCGTTGATGATAACTCAACTGTTCTTTTTGGAATTACGACCCCTGCTGCTCAAGCATTAGCTAATTCTACTACCAAAACACCAATTGTACTTGGTGCTGTTACCGATCCAAAAGCAGCTGGACTAGTTAAAAATAATCAGCATCCGGGTGGCAATATTACTGGAGTATCTGACCAAGCACCAATTCGCGAGCAACTCAATTTGATCAAGCAATTCATGCCGCGAATGAAAACACTGGGGGTCATCTACACTTCAAGTGATGCTTCAGCAGTAGCCGGTTATCACCAAATCAAGCGTGAATGTCGCAAGATGAATATTAACTTAAAGGCCTATTCAATTGCCAACAGTAATGACTTAAACCAAGTTTCCGAACAAATGCTTAGCCAGGTTGATGCAGTAATTGTACCAACAGATAATACCATCGCTGGAGCAATGCAAACTTTAGTTAAGAATGCCGATGCTGCTAACAAACCAGTCTTCCCGGCAACTGACACAATGGTTAAGCAAGGTGGCGTTGCAACTTACAGTGTTAACCAACGTGCTTTAGGTGTCCAAGGTGCAAAGATGACGGTTGCAATCCTCAAAGGCAAGTCAAAACCAGCTGATACTCCGATTGAGTACATGAAGCATGGGACTCCTGTTCTCAACATTAAGCAGGCCCGAAAACTTAACTTACAAATTCCTGCTCAATTTGAAAAGGATGCAGAAACGAAAGGAGAGGTTTACAAATGAATCTAATCGTATCATCAATCGGTCAAGGACTATTATGGGCTTTACTTGGTCTTGGTCTTTACCTGACTTTTAGAATTCTTGATTTTGCTGATATGACTGTTGAAGGAACTTTCCCGCTTGGGGCCGCCAGTGCTGTTGCTGCAATCACACATGGCATTAATCCCTTTCTGGCAACTTTAATTGCAATTGGTGCTGGAATGCTCGCCGGTTTGATCACTGGATTGCTCTACACTAAAGGAAAAATTCCCAGTTTATTAGCCGGAATTCTAACTATGACCGCCGCCTACTCCGTTAACCTCCGCATTATGGGTAAATCAAACGTTTCGTTGCTTGGTCAAAAGACTCTCTTTAGCGGTGAATTCATGCGAAGTCTGCCCCAATACTTTGATAGTGTCTTCTTGGGAATAGTTACGATTGCGATTATTACCGTAATCCTGGTCTTCTTCCTTTCAACTGACTATGGGCAAGCTTTTATCGCAACTGGTGATAATCCTGTGATGGCAAAATCATTCGGGATTCATACCGACACAATGGTCATCATCGGTCTAATGGTATCAAATGGGATCGTTGGACTTTGTGGTGCGTTGATTGCTCAAAATAATGGATACGCTGATATTAATATGGGGATTGGAACGATTGTTATCGCCCTTGCTTCAATCATTATTGGTGAAGTAGCCTTTGGTGAATTAACGCTTAACCAGCGACTTGTCGCCGTTACTCTTGGTAGTATCATTTACCGAATCATCTTACTTGCTGTGCTACAACTTGGTTTCTCCGCCAACGACCTCAACCTTATCTCCTCAGTTGTCCTTGCAATCTGCATGATGTTGCCACAACTTGAAGAACGTATTCACCTTAAAAAGCCAATCTTGAAAGGAGTCCGGCCTCATGAATAAACCTATTTTGGAATTACAGGGTGTCAAAACCATTGTTAATAAGGGCACATCTAGTGAAACCACTATTCTTAAGGGCTTAAACCTTAAAATCAACGAGGGAGACTTCATTACGATCGTTGGAACGAATGGTGCTGGTAAATCGACCCTTTTTAATGTCATCGGCGGAAACCTGCACGCTGACGAAGGAAAAATTTTGCATAATGGACAAGATATTACCAATACAACAGAAGAACAGCGAACAGCTTTCTTATCCCGGGTTTTTCAGGATCCGAAACTGGGGACGGCTGCACGAATGACCGTTGCTGAAAACATGCTATTAGCAACTAAACGTGGTGAACGTCGCCATCTTATTCCCCGGAAGCTCAAAAGTAATATGGACCGTTTCACCAAGCTAGCTGCAACAATGAATAACGGTCTTGAGAATCGCATGAATACAGCTACTGGCGCCCTTTCGGGGGGACAACGGCAAGCATTAAGCTTTTTAATGGCAACAATCAAACGACCTGACATTATTTTGTTGGATGAACACACTGCTGCTCTTGATCCTCATACAAGCTTAAATCTATTACACGCTACTAATGAACGGATCACTAAAGATCATTTAACCGCCTTAATGATTACCCATAACCTTGAAGATGCCTTAGAGTATGGAAATCGTCTAATCGTGCTTAAAGATGGTGAAATCAAAGCAGATTTTAATGCAGAGCAACGAAAATCGCTTACCCCTGAGAAACTTTATACTTATTTTGAAGGATAGTTTGACTATATATCAAATTCGATATATATTAAGTATATCGAATTTGATATATAGGAGACTTAATTATGAATTGGTGGATCATTTTTATCACATTTCTTGCCGTAAACCTCGATTTCTTTTTCATCTTAATCTTTTTACTCGAAAGGTATAACCTTCGTGATGTAATCATTGGCTATCTTGGCGCCCTTCTTGTTCTGGTTACCATCAGCTTTTTACTAGGAAAAACTCTCGCCATTTTCCTCCCTGAATGGATTTTAGGAATACTAGGGATCCTGCCTATTTACATGGCTCTGCATGACAACGATGAAGACCCAACTCATGCAGAAAAGCACGGCCCAATTATTACCACCTTAATAACCTATCTGGCAGTTTGCGCTGGTTGTAACCTCTCAATTTTCTTACCAATTTTAACGAATCTTACCTTCCAGCAATTTACTCAGGTACTTCTTTTTATCGCAGTCCTTTCAATTGCGATCGGGATTCTCATTAAGGGAATTGGTAATATTCAACTAATTAAGCAAGCAATGCAACGTTATAGCGAAAGCTTAATGAAAGTCATTTATATCGGTGTTGGTTGTTATGTTTTTTGGGATAGTGGATTAATTACCCACCTTATTCACCTTCTTTAGTTTGGTATAATAATTACTAAACCGATTAAAAGGAGGAGCAGCAACCATTGTCTTCAACTCAAGCCTTTATTGATGAAGCTGCTAAAATCTATAAAGTTTTAAGTAATAGTACGCGCTTAAATATCTTATATTATCTCCGGCACTATAACGGTGAAGCGGATGTCAAAACAATCGTTAATGACCTTCACCTTGCGCAACCGATCGTCTCAAAGCAACTCGGTATTTTGTATCGCTATCAGTTAGTCAATCGCCATAAAGAAGGGACCCGCGTTTACTATGCTTTAGATGATCCTCATGTCATTGAAATGATCGATGATATGTTAAAGCACGTTAAACATGAAATTAAGGGTGAACCTCATCCCCGTAATTTATATAAATAAAGAGTGAACAGGAAACAACCATCAAAAGGGTATTCTCTATTCACTCTTTTTTTGTTGTTGATTATTTTTCGCTCTTGTGGATAAAAGAATTGAATTAATAAAATAATCAGTCTTTCACTTTGTATTCTGAGTAGCGTAAAATGGTTAGCAGATCGTTAAAAGGAGATTTAAAATGGACGAGCTATTTGAACATTCTTCAATCAAGCGGGCATACTTTACGCTGGCCTTACCTGTTGTATTAAGCATGGCTGTAACTTTGATTTATAACATGGTTGATACTTTTTTCGTGGCCAAAACTGGGAATCCCAATTTAGTTGCCGGTGTTTCTCAGGGAGCACCAATTTTTACGTTAATGATTGCTCTTGGGGATATCTTTGGTCTTGGCGGTAGCTCAGTTATTTCCCGCTTATTTGGTGAACACCGTGATAAATTAGCACGCTTTGTCAGCGGTTATTGCTTCTATGCACCAATTATTTGTGGGATCATCGTTACTACAATAATGATTATCTTTCAAACACCAATTTTACATTTATTAGGTGCCTCGCCAGCTACTTGGCAATATGCACGAGAATATTACTTAGTGATTGCTTGGGGCGCGGTTTTCATTATCTTTGGACTTTCACCAACTAATATTTTGCGAACAGAAGGTCTAGCCATTCAGTCGATGATCGCTAGTATGGTGGGGACCGGAATTAATATCGTTTTAAATCCAATTTTTATTTTTACATGTGGACTCGGCGCAGCTGGTTCAGCGTTGGCTACTGTAACAAGTACTGTTATTGGCGATATTTTAATGATTTATTATTTGCGAACAAAGAGTAAAAAGTTGACGACTTCAATTCATGAAACGAAAATCGGCTGGAAGCTTCAATTTGAAATCTACGCTATCGGAATCCCGGCCTCGGTCACTAACATCATGGCAACGTTTGCGGTTGCGTTAACTAATCGTTACTTGATTGTTTATGGTGCGGATAGTGTAGCTGCCATGGGAATTGCGATGAAAGCAAATATGATCATCAATATGGTAATAGTTGGTTTTGCATTTGGCGCGCAACCCTTGATCGGATACGTATACGGCGCTAAAGATGAGCAACGGTTTAATAAAGTTGTTAAATTTGATATTCAAGTTGTTGCTAGTCTTGCCTTTATGCTCACTATTATTCTTTTCATTTTCGCTCCCCAGGTTATTCGCATTTTCATGAATGATCCCCAAATAGTAAAAGAAGGTGCCTTGATGCTTCGCTGGCTATCAGTTTCGACTACTCTTGCTGGTATCATTCTTGTTTTTACAACCATGTTCCAATCAATGGGAAAAGCAATGCCTGCATTTTGGCTCTCATTCTGTCGTCAGGGGTTGATTTTCGGGGTAGTGATTAGTATTTCCGCAAAATTATTTGGTTATACTGGAATCATTGCTGCTCAGGCTATTTCCGATTGTTTAACCTTTATCCTGGCACTTATTTTCTTCT
Source organism: uncultured Lactobacillus sp. (assembly GCA_946487795.1). Taxonomy (GTDB): domain Bacteria; phylum Bacillota; class Bacilli; order Lactobacillales; family Lactobacillaceae; genus Limosilactobacillus; species Limosilactobacillus kinnaridis. Next base: position 7,896 of record CAMLUN010000019.1, read on the forward strand.
ATTGCTATCGTCCACGTTTTAAATAAAATAGATTTAGACATACAAAAAAGGCCTCTCCCGTTTAAATTTTTCAAACGTTAGAAGCCTTTTATTAGTTTATTCAGTTATTTTTCGTTCAAAGTAATGAGCCAGTTTAGCCTCTGGATAATATCCAGTTACCTTTTCTTTCGCCTGTCCATCCTTAAAAAGGACCAGACTTGGGACACTCATTACTTTATACCGTTGTGCAATTTCTTGATTTCCATCAACATTCATCCGTACAAACTTGATTTTATCACCGTATTGCTTTTCTAGATTTTGCATAGCCGGTTCCATCATTTTGCATGGGCCACACCACGGCGCCCAAAAGTCAACAATCGTCATTGAGCCTTGAACATCCTTATCAAAGGTCTCAGCTGTCGCATCAATTGCCATTTTATTCTACCTTCTTTTTCTGTGATCTACGTATAAAGTGAATAATAATCGTTACCGCAAAAACAAGCAAGATAAAACTACCGAAAATCCCTGATGGAATCTCGATGTCAATTGCAGGAATTGTTAAGAAAAGTTTAATAGCAATCACAAAGATTAAGATATATGCCATCGGTTCTAACTCAGGAACTTTGCGCATCAGTTTCATAATAACTTCAGCAATTCCTCGCATACATGCAATCCCAATCAGACCACCGATTAAAACAATAACTGGATTATTAGAGACAGCTAATGACGCCAAAACAGAATCAATGGAGAAAATAATATCCATAAATTCGATCTGTAAAACAACTGTCCAAAAAAGCTTTCGTCCAGTTAAATGCGTTTTACCTTCACGGGTCTTTCGCATTGCTCGCTTACCAAAGAACTTATTATGAAAGTAACGATAGACAAGGTAAATTAAATAAGCAGCTCCAATAACTTTGATTTCCCAAAAGTTAATGAGATATACTCCGATTCCAATAATTAAGAATCGGAAAATGTAAGAACCCCAAATACCATAGAAAAGTGATTCTTCTTGTTCTTTTAACGTTGGTAATACACGTGTCTGAGCTGCTAACACAACAGCATTATCAACTGACAGTAAACATTCAATCATAACCAACGAAAAGATGATTAACCAATCCTGCCCTGATGTAACGACTGTTGCCCAGTTATGTGGATCAAAAAATGGTCCATACAACTTCTCTAAAAGTGACAATTAATGTCCTCCCTTAATTTAAATTTGCTTTTTAGCTAAGTTATATTTTACCAAATAATTTTCAAAATACGACGGTAATGGCGCACTAATATTTAAAGATTTCATTACGAAGGGTAATATGAGTTTTTGCGCTACACCATGAAGCAGCATCCCCTCTGTTGATAAAGGATTATAAAGCGGATCGCCAACAATCGGATGACCGCTATGCGCCAAATGAACCCTGAGTTGGTGTGTACGGCCAGTTACTAAATGAAGTCTCACCAAGGAACGTTCGTGATTACTTGCCAGTGTTTCATAATAGGTCAAGGCCGGCTGCGCGTTTTGTCCGTTTACTTGATGAAGATGGGGATTCACTGGATTACGCCCAATTGCCCAATCGAACTTTCCACTCTGAGCCATCTTACCCTCCACTAACGCCAAATATTGTCGGTGAATTTGCCCATCACTAATTAATCGGTTAAGGATTGGGACAACAATTGGATTCTTAGCAACAATTACTGCTCCACTCGTTTGTAAATCTATCCGATGAACCATATAAGCATTATTTTGACTATGCGCTAAATAGCCTGCAACATCGTTCATTAACGTTCCTGTTTCACCATGGTAATTAGGGTGAGTTTTTTGTCCCCGCGGTTTATTTACTACTAACAAATCGCGATTCTCATAGAGGACCTCTAAGTGTGATTGTGAAGACGGAATATAATCATTTGCGGCAGGGGTCCGAATTTCATCACCACAAAATAGCAACTGAATATTATCATTTCTTCCCACCAGTTCATTCATTGACCGATATTCACCATTAACAAGCACTGTCCGCCTAATTCGTAAATAGTGGATTAGACGATTAGGAAGCAGCCATTGATCATGCAGTAATTTGCGTAATGGTTTTGTCACCTGGTCATCAGCTAACTTTTCACTAATTTGCCACCGATATTTCATCTTACTCACCTCTCTTTCGCCTAAATTCTGATAAGATTATTTTACTGTATTTCCCAGTAAATATTTATAATATTTTTAAGCCGGTTTACTTTTATCCGATAATAGCGTTGAATAGAGTATGAGTAATTTTAAGGGGATGGGTACTGATGTTAACAACAGAACAAATTAATGATCATAGTAAATGGATAAGTATATTCGAACCTCTCCCCCATGAGCGATTAGATTTAATTGAAAAATATGAGGTTACTCAAGAATTACTTGATTATGCAATTGACCCTTACGAAAAAGCCCGGGTTGAAATTGATCCAGATGCAGGAGTTACATTATTAATTTTCGATGTCTATGTACCAACTCATGCTGTGACTGCTCCACAGACTGCACCAATTGGCATCATGCTCACCGCTAATAATATCATTACTTTTACAAATGCAAAAACTAACTTTGTAAATGGAATCATCGCTAATCAGCTACAATTATTAAAGAAACACGGGGAAAATGACGACAAATTAAACTTAGTGTTCCCAGTTCTTTATCGCCTTTCGACTGATTATTTTGGTCCCCTTCGTCGTGCAGATCAACAGCGACAAGAAATTCAACGAAATCTTCAACGACGAACGGGCCGCCAAGCCATTACTCAATTTATGGAAATTGAAACTGGCCTAGTTTATATTCTTACCTCGCTCAAAGGGAATGTTTCCCTACTTGAAGAATTTAAACGCCGCTTTGGTAACCACATTACTACTAAGCAATATAATGATCTTGACGATGTAATTGTCGAAGCACAGCAAGGGCTAGAAATGGCACAGATGACTTCAGATGTTTCTGCCCGTGTCTCTAATGCTTATAGCAAGGTTCTTGATAGTGATCTAAACCAAACGATGAAATACCTAACCATTTATTCAATTGTTCTCTCAATCCCAACAATTGTATCTGGCTTTTACGGTGAAAACGTCAAACTACCCCTTGCGAACGGGACCTATTCATGGGTTTTTACAATTTTCATTACTATTGTCTTAATGTTGGCATGTGTCATCTTTCTTATTAATCGTCATTGGTGGAAATAAAAATCGGAAGCTGAGAACTTTTTTCTCAAGCTTCCGATTTTTTATAAGTTATCGCCACGTTCAAATTGAAATTTAGAATTCAACAACGCTTCATGTAAAAGCTGGTTAATCAATTTATGTGTTTCATTCAGAACATGATTAGCGGTTTTCATATTTTGTTCAGTTAGGTAGTTAATTAAATTAGCTGAATTTTGAATCTGGGCTGTTTTTGTAATTGTGTCTACTCGTCCTACGCCATAGCTTTGACACCGATCACGGAAATCATTTACCTCATTGATAAATTCATGATAGTGTGGTTCTACAATCACTTCTAACAATTTATTTAACCAATAAGCACTCTTATCCGGCTGCGCATCATCTGTCGCATACTTATATTTTGCCGGAGTATCACTAATATTTGTAAAGAACGGAACATAAGGGCTATAGCAATAAAAGCCAAAATTAATCCATTGAATAGCAGCATATTGTGCCGGTACGTCATTCCGAATTTGCAAAATACATGAACTTTGATTACGATCAAGTGCAATTGAACGGAATTTTCGCTGTTCCTCCGGTGTTCCAGACGCATAGGTTCCCATTGGATCATAAGGAGTGCCATTATAATGCGATGAGAGGAAATACTCTACATCCTCAACAGCAATTTTCTTTTCTGCATGTTGAATAAACGGAATTTTTTGGCTAGTAGGCTCCTGTTTTAAAGATGGGGTAAAGAGTTTTTGACCATACCAAGAACGAGGTGTGTTGTAGTAAGCATCCGCCTCATCTTGTGTGCCAAAAATATTCCGGAAATTAAACGTTCGTGAATTAGGGTTTAAATGATATTTTTCTACAAAATCTTTAATTTGCGGCGCATACATAAAGCTATCGTGATCATTAAAGTCGACTTCTTCAATGCACATAATATTTGGTGCAATTGCATAAGCATCATCAGGAATCCGCTGAGCAACCCATTGATGGCCACCACCGGTCTCAAAATACCAAACTTCATCCTTATCGCTAAAGGCAATTCCATTACTCTCACCGGTACCGTATTTTTCAATTAGGGAACCAAGACGTTGAACTCCTTCGCGGGCGGACTTAATAAATGGTAGGACGAGATAAACCATTGAATCTTCATTAATCCCGTTTTCTACTAACGGATCATGACCAAGCACCCTGGCATTTGTCATCTCGGTTTCTGTCGCGCTCATCGCAACATTATATTCATTAATGCCTTGTTCATCCCAGCGTCCTTCATCAGGCATGCCATTGGGAGTTGCCGTATAACGGCATCCCTGTCCCTTCATCTCAACAGTTAACCCATTATATTTTGAAACATAATGTTCACCGGTGTAATCCTTGGCAGGAAATACTTTGAATGTCTTAGGATTGACTCCATCTTCTGCATCCTCATCACGTGCAATAATTGTTGAACCATCAATCGTCGCATTCTTTCCAACAAGCATTGCCGTACAACTACTCATTAGCTTTTGCATAATATACGCTTCCTTCCACAGTAGTTACTGTACCTTCTAATAATACCACTATCTGGAATTAACTGGATTATAAAGAAAAAGCTGAACGTTAATCACACAAGCCAATCTAAAATATCATTAATACCGAACAAGCCATTGAAAATGTTCGGTATTAGTGCTAGGATAACTACATCAAATAAATAGCCTATATAATACCGAAATATGGTCGGTTAGTCTCTACCTAAAGCCGTAAACTTTAGACTATAAGCACTTCTTAAAAACTGACACTGTCTGTTTTTAACTTCAAGCTTTTAAAAATCGGTAGAGAGGCTGAATTTTCAGTCTCTTATTTTATTTAGGCGTGTTAATTTTTGGGGAGGTATATTTTGAAAGAACCTGTTTCATCTATTCAAGCACCTAGTCGTCACACTAAAATAGATTTCACTCGTCAATGGCAAAATTTTGTCCTTGGTTTCCAGCACTTACTTGCAATGTATTCTGGGGACGTTCTTGTTCCGCTATTAATTGGACATTACTTACATTTCTCCACGCTTCAAATGACTTACCTAGTCTCGATCGATATTTTCATGTGTGGTGTCGCAACCCTCTTACAATTAAAGCGAACACCATTAACTGGAATCGGCTTGCCTGTTGTCCTCGGTTGCGCAGTTCAAGCTGTTACTCCCCTCGAAACAATTGGTGGGAAGCTAGGAATCACTTATATGTATGGGGCCATTATTGCAGCCGGGATCTTTGTTTTCCTAATTGCTGGCTTTTTTGCCCGCTTAAAAAAGTTTTTTCCACCGGTCGTTACTGGATCTTTAATAACTATTATTGGATTTACCCTTGTTCCAGTAGGTTTCCAAGACCTAGGAGGAGGTACGCCAACTGCTGCTTCATTTGGTAATCCCGCTAACCTCCTTATCGGCTTTCTAACAATTGCCATCATTCTGTTATTCAATGCTTTTGCTCGCGGCTTTATGAAGTCAATCGCCATTTTATTAGGAATTTTAATTTCTTCTTTCATTGCAGGCGCATTAGGCTTTGTCTCTCTTAAACCGGTTAGTGAAGCTGCTTGGTTCCACACTCCACAATTATTCTTCTTTGGCGTTCCACGTTTTGATATGAGTGCCATGATCACAATGATTCTTGTTTCGCTCACGACAATGATTGAGTCAACCGGTGTTTTCTTTGCCCTCAGCGACATTACTGGCCGGCAATTAACAACCAACGACTTAGAACGTGGATACCGCGCTGAAGGGATTGCTGCAATTTTAGGCGGACTTTTTAATACCTTCCCTTATTCTACTTTCTCTGAAAATGTGGGTGTTCTTAAAATGTCTGGAGTGAAAAGTCGTCAACCCGTTTACTATGCCGCCTTTTTACTCTTATTGCTTGGTCTTTTACCTAAAGTCGGCGCTCTCGCAACGGTTATTCCAGAACCGGTCCTTGGTGGTGCAATGATTGTGATGTTTGGGATGGTCGGTGTTCAAGGAGTTCAAATTCTCCATAAAGTTGATTTCTCTAACAATGCCAACCTTCTTACTGCATCTGTTTCAATTGGACTAGGATTAGGGATTACCATGTATCCGCAACTGTTCCAGCATATGCCAACTGAATTTCAAATCATCCTGGGTAACGGGATTGTCGTCACCAGTCTTTCAGCCGTTCTTCTTAATCTGTTATTTAATCACCGGTGGGCTAATCATAATTAATTCTCATTCTTTTTTAATTTAGTTGTTGACATTCAAATCTCAGCACGATATTATAATTTCAACAATTATCGTTTCAGTAGAACCTTCGTTGGGCGTAAGAGAGCCGGTGGTTAGGTGCGAACCGGTCAGGCGAAGTGTTTCGAATTATCACGTGATCTGAATTGTCCGGCCATATTCAGTGCCGTTACCACCTGATATGAGTGCGCATAAAATCAAGATGCGTAGGTGGGTGGTACCGCGATTAAAATAATCGTCCCGTTGATACTTTTATCAACGGGACTTTTTTTATTTCTTTTCTAAGGAGGAACAACGATGAAGAGTATTCGTTTCAAAGAGGCCGCAACCCTCTTACTTATCATGCTAATAATTTTAGGGACTGCCGTGATTAGGTTTGGCTTGTCACCACAGATCCCCGTCCTATTTGTCATTGCTTTACTTATTTTTTGGGTTAAGCTTCGTGGTGCTAGTTGGGACGAGATTCATAAGGGTATCCAAGAAGGAATCGGTACCGCAATCATCCCCATCTTTATCTTTATCCTTATTGGCGCATTAATCGCTGTTTGGATTCAAGCTGGAGTCATCCCTACAATTATGATTGTCGGCTTCAAACTGATTAGCAGTCAATTTTTTGTTCCATCAACATTTATTGTCTGCTCTTTAGTCGGTCTATCCATTGGTAGTGGTTTTACAACTATTTCGACAATCGGAATTGCCTTATTTGGAATGGGAGTTGCGCTTAATGCTAATCCTGCGCTGGTAGCGGGTGCGATCATTTCGGGAGCCGTTTTTGGTGATAAAATGTCGCCGCTCTCTGATTCAACTAATCTTGCCTCTGCAATTGCAGGTAGTGACCTTTTCGCCCATATTAAGAATATGATGTGGTCAACGATTCCTTCTTTTATCGTTTCGCTAATTCTATTCTGGTTCTTTGGTAATTCCAGTTCTCATATCAGCGCCGGTAAGATCGCCCACACAATGGCTATCCTTAATCAACAATTTATGATTTCATGGTGGGCCCTACTACCAATCGCCTTAATGTTTATCTGTGCATGGCGTCATATTCCAGCTATTCCAACCTTATTTATCAATATCATCGTTACAGTAGTCATGATCTCCTTCCAAAATCCAGGAATCTCTCTTCAATCCCTCGCTAAATTAATTAGTGATGGTTTTGTTGCTCATACCAGCGATGCAACTGTTAATACATTGCTTACTCGTGGTGGGATTAGCAACATGATGGGAACAGTTTCCCTGATCATTGTTACCCTTTCACTGGGAGGAATTTTGATGAAGTTTAACATTGTTCAGTCAGCAATGAAGCCACTCGTTGATCATCTTCACAAGCCTGGCAGTCTTATTACTGTTACCATTCTCTCAGGTATTGGCATTAATCTTTTTGTTGGGGAGCAATACCTTTCCGTTATTCTTCCAGGTAAGGCATTTAAGGATGCATTTGATAAAATGGGTCTTTCACCTTTAGCTCTTAGTCGTGTCCTTGAAGATGGCGGAAGTGTTATTAACTACTTAATCCCATGGGGAGTTGCCGGCTCATTCGTCGCCTCAACCCTTGGTGTACCAGTCCTTCACTTCCTACCATTCGCTTTCTTTAGTCTGTTTTCACCAGTCTTCTCAATTTTAAGTGGAGTTACGGGGATTGGTTTGAAGTGGCAAAAAGGAAAGCAACGCAATACTACAAATGAAAATCAAATAAAGGAAGCTTAAAAAATCTGGGTTTGAGAATTTCTTTTACCCAGACTTTTTTATTATCCTGCAATTAATACTTCTGTTAGCAACAATCCATCACCAAAGATTAAAGCAAAGACAACTACCGGCCACACGAACCGCAGCCAATGGGAATATCGCATATCAAGCATTTGCAAAGTTGCCATTACTAATCCAGTCGGTGCTAAGAATAACATTGCATATTGCCCAAATTGATATGCAGTAACAACCGTATATCGTGGAATATGAACCGTATCAGCTAGTGGCGCTAAAATTGGCATTGCTAGCACTGCTAAACCAGATGATGATGGAACGATAAAGCCTAAGACAAAGAATACCAACATCATCACAATAATGAAAAATGATCCGTTCATATGCGCAACCATTTTTGAAGAAGCATAGAGAATTGTATCAGAAATATAGCCATCATTAAGCACTTTATTAATTCCCCGTGCCAAACCAATAATTAATGACACACCGACTAAGCTAGCTGCTCCATCAGAAAAAGCTGTTGTGGTCTTATATTCGCCTAAACCTTCTTGGTGCCCGAAACATGTTAAAAACATAATAATAATATCAATTGTTAAGAAAGCTGATGCCATATTAGGAAAGGCCCATCCTTTGGCCATTACTCCCCAAATCATAATTGGGAAAGCACAAGCAAATAAAATTAAAATAATTTTCTTTTTTAAAGTAAACCGCTGATCTTTTTCTTCGCTAGTAGTCATTCCCCACATTTGATCAAATTTGTCCCGGTCATCATAGGAATAGGAGAACTGTGGATTCTGTTGTACTTTGCGTGCATACCAATGAAAGTAAAATAATAAACAAGTAACTGCAATAACCAAGCCAAAAATTCGTCCTGCCATTCCTTGCGTAAAAGTTGTCCCAGCAGCATTTGACGCAATTACAACTGAAAACGGATTAATTACTGAAAATGTTGTTCCAAGCGAACTTGCTAAGAAAATAGCCCCAACACAAACAATTGAATCATAACCCATCGCAATAAAAACTGGGGCTAAGATTGGATAAAAGGCACCCGCTTCTTCTTCAATCCCACATAGGGTTCCGCCAAGTGCTAGTAAAACTGTCACGAGGAACACTAAAATAAATTCTTTCCCCTTAGTTTTGGTAGATAGCGCGGCTAGCCCAGATTCAAAGGCTCCACTTGCTTTAACAACACCAATCAAACCACCTAAGACTAAGATAAAAATCATAATATCAACTGATTCTATCGTACCATCGACCATACTAGAGAAAATATCGCTGACCGAAGCAGGATGCTGTTCAAGCCGCTTATAAGTTCCCGATACTGAAATTGGCTTATTGATTGCACCAGATTTAAACTGGTCGACATCAATCTGAATGTGCAATTTATCTAATGTTGCCTGTGTTGCCGGATAACTAATTTTTTCTCCAGTTGGTTGTGTTGCTTGGAGATGATCATTGACATATGCTAACTTAGAATAACTTCCCGCTGGAACAATCCAAGTAAGCATTACTGCGATCACTGTCAGAAAGAATAAAATTGTAAACGCGCCTGGCATTTTTCAGTTTGAACCGATGTCTTTTCTCTGCTGTTGCTTCTCCCATCTTCCTCACTCTTCAAGTCTTCTTTCTCCCTTCTGTTAATTTTAGCAAGCGTTTTCAATAAACTTCATAATAAGTCAGATTAATTCAACAAATGCATATTTATTGTTTAAAAATACTAAAGGGCTCACAATTTTCTTTCGACTTGAACATTGTGAACCCTTAATTTTTCCTACTAAAGTTCTAAATATTTAATGATTTTTATTGTTTAGGCTGTCCGCTCCAAATCCCATATCCCATTGATGCGCCAATATTTTGTCCAGTAATTGCACTTGCCTCTTCAGAAACTAAAAAGTAAGCAACATTGGCAATTTCTTCTGGTTCTGCAATTCTCTTTAGCGGGCTTGCATCTCGATAACTCTGCTTTACTGTTTCTGGATTTCCTTTAAACATTGGGGTATTGGTTACACCTGGATTAATATTATTCACACGAATTCCATAAGGACCATAATCAAGCGCCATCGATCGAACTAAATTTACTACTGCTCCTTTTGCGGCATTATACGCTGGCATACTATAATCCCCAAGTAACCCTGCAACTGAAGCAATATTAATTATGCTGCCAGCCCGACGCTTAATTATTCCAGGGATAAATGCCTTTGTCATTAGATAAATTGACTTTACATCGACTGCCATCGTCTTATCCCATTCTTTTTCAGTTAAATCTTGAAGCTAACTGCCAATAAAAATTCCTGCATTATTGATAATTGCATCAATATGATCATTTTCCGCATTTACTTCGTTACTAAATTCTTCAACTGATTCAGAATCCCCTACATTTACTTATTTTAGTGTAACTTTTTCAAGTGAATATTTTTGAACAAGCTCCTGATACACATTTTTAGCTTTATTGAGATTATGAACTCCCATAATCACATGCCAGTCATTCTCTAAAAACTTTTTTGTCATGCTTAGGCCCATACCAGTCCCTGCACCAGTAATAATAATATTTTTCATCATCAATCTCCTAGTTATTAAAGATTTGGCCAGTTAATTGGCTACTAGCTATTTGCAGATCATGAACTAATTTATTGATTTTTCGACGCTGTAATGTTGTCTTTGTTCCTAATACTCCCAACGTTCCAACTAGTTGCTCATTTTTACCAAATACTGGTACCGCTAAACAACGATTCTCTAATTCCACTTCTTCATCATCTAATGCATAGCCTTGGTCTTTAATAATTTGTAAACTATAAGCTAAACTATTTTGATCCGTTAACGAGTTTTTGGTTTGCGTTTGTAGTTTAGTTCTCGTTAGTACATCAGTTTGAACCGTCTGATTCAGAAAGGCTAGTGCACATTTTCCCATCGCACTAGTATTAAATGCCTGGGCTTTTCCTAACTGATGGAAATCATTCAGTCGTTTTTCGAAGGCAAAGACTTGGGTAATTACTAATTGTTGGTTAAACGGCATCCCTAAAAAAGCACTCAGCTCATATTTATTTACCAATGGTTGAACTATCCGGCTTGCAAGCCATCCAACTGGTAAATAATTAGCATTAAAATGCTGATTAAGATAGTAACGACGATTGACCTTGATTAAGTCTTTTAATGTAACTAAAGTTTGTAATAAAAGATAGGTAGTAGTTTTATTTAATTTAACATTTTTAGCGATTTCGGTTAATGTGCAACCATTTTCTTGTTTCTTGATATAATCTTTTATTTGTTGTGCTTTAACCAAAGTGGTTGAAAAATTATCATTCATAATCTGTCTCCTAATCTACTCGGTTTATTACGATTAGCCAAAAGTCATCCATAAGTTTCACTATTTGAAATTTTTTATTATTTATACTAAAAATACTCCATGCATTCAAGCACAGAGTATTCATCTTTACTTATTATATTCAACAATTTCCATATCATTATCAGTCAACGTTGCGCGCGTCAGGCTTCCATTTGATGGGCGCTCTGTCACATCATACTTTCCATGACCAAACCGTTCTACTAAACTTAAAACGGTATTTCCATGACTTACCCATAAAACATTTGCATTATCAGGTAAATCAGCATTCCGAATTAATTCAATCCCTTTGTTCATTCGTTGCCAGTACTCTTCATTATTTTCGGCATCATGAAATGGATCAGCATCCTTTAACCAGTCTTTGGCTTGACCAATGGAATATGCGGTTACAATTTCACGGAAGTTCTTAAAGCCATGAGGGGCACCCGCATTGTACCAAGCAAGATCCATATTTGTTCCTTCATATGATCCATAAAACTCTTCCCGAAAATAAGAATCAGTGACTAGATGAGCTACAGAATTAGCATTATTAAGATTTAAGATTACTTGTGCTGTTTCCATTGCTCGGGAAAGGTCACTACAAAACGCACCATCGAAGTGAATGTTTTGTAACTTCTCCCCAGCTACCTTTGCATCTTCTTTGCCCTTCATAGTTAATGGCGAATTACTCCAACCCTGTAATTTGTTGTAGATGTTGAAGAAAGTCTGTCCATGACGAACAAGATAAATATTCAATTTAGTCATAACGATCCCTCCATAATCTTATTGTACCGCTTACAAATTCTTAAGACTATTTAAGTATTAACTTTGAGCTTTAAACATAATTTCTTCATATTCTTCACGTAGACTAAAAAATATAGAAGGAAGGAATTATTATGAAACTTAGAGACACTAGTCAACCAAATATTGTTGCCGCTAAGATTATTAAAGTTACTCCGAAAAATGTTACCGTAATTACTGAAGAAGGCCACTTACTCAAGATTCCATTAACTAAACAATATCGGGAAGATAAAACTTTACGGGCATCATTGGTTGATATCTTGAAAGCAGGAATATGGATTCCAGTAAATAAAAAGCTAAAAAAATTATTTAGTTATGACTGGCTTTTTGTTCCTGCCTTGGTCCCAGCAAAGAATTAAGTTTCTTCAATGATTTCCATAAAAAGAATGTTTTGTAGTAATCTATGATAAAATAATTCTTGATTTGTCGAAATTGCACTTCGATAATATAGAACAAACCATATTGATTGCGAGGAACATTCCTAATGAAAAAATTAAGCAAATTTGTGGATACTAGGATTGGTTTTTTCACCCTCCTAGTTATCCTTTTTTGGTTAAAGACCCTGTTTGCTTACTTTACTGACTTTAAGCTTGGCGTTACGGGAATTTTTCAATACCTTATCTTAATTTTTAACCCATTAGCGACCACCTTTTTTATTTACAGTTTAGCATTCTACTTTAAGCGTTCGCGGTTCTTCTACCCAGTTATTATGGGTCTAGATATCGCAAACACCCTATTACTCTATTTAAACGTCATCTATTATCGTGAATTTACCGATTTTATGACAATTGCTACGATGACCGGTTATTCAAAAGTTAATCAAGGTTTAAGTGGTAGTTCACTTGCCCTCACTAACTTTCATGATGTTTTTTACTGGTTAGATATCGTTGTAATTCTTATTTTAATGCTCTGTAAAGTTATCAAATTTGATCCACGAGCAATTGGAACGCGGTTAGCATTTGCTTTTAGTTCCGTTGGCCTTGTCTTATTTGGGGTTAATTTATCTTTTGCAGAAATGAGTCGCCCACAATTACTCTGCCGGACATTTGATCGTTCCTACATTGTGAAATATCTTGGGATTGATACTTTTACTGGTTATGATTTAGTGAAGTCGCAACATATCAATAATATGCGACAAAGTGCTACTAAACCTGAGCTCCTAAAAGTTAAGAAGTTCACTGATAAGCACTACGCTCCGGCCAATCCACAAATGTATGGAATTGCAAAGGGTCGTAATGTGATTATTATTCACCTTGAAAGTTTCCAACAATTTTTAATTAACAAGAAGATCAACGGGCAAGAAGTTACCCCATTCCTTAACTCGCTTTATAACGGTAAGGATGCCTACTCGTTTGATAATTTCTTCCATCAAGTCGGTCAAGGTAAGACCAGTGACGCGGAAAACCTTTTAGAGACTAGTACATTTGGATTGCCACAAGGATCTTTATTTGCCACACTAGGGAGTGACAATACTTTCCAAGGTGCTCCTGCGATTCTTAATCAACGCGCCGGTTACACGAGCGCAGTCTTCCACGGAAACGTTGCTAGTTTCTGGAACCGCAATAATGTATACAAGAATTTAGGCTATCAGTACTTCTTTGATGCTAGTTATTACGATACTTCTGGAGACAAGGCTACCGGATATGGACTTAAAGATAAGTTATTATTCAAAAACTCGATCAAGTATCTTCAAAGTTTACAACAACCATTCTACGCTAAATATATTACTGTTACTAACCACTTCCCTTACACGCTTGATGATGAGGATAAAGATCCAAACTTCCAAACAACTAATACCGGGGACAGTAACGTCGATAATTACTTCGTAACAGCTCATTATCTTGATCAATCAATCCAAGAATTCTTTAACTATCTCCAAAAGACTGGTCTTGATAAGAAATCAATCATTATGATTTATGGTGATCATTATGGGATTTCAAACAGTGAAAATACTTCCTTAGCAAGTGTTCTTGGGAAGAGTGCAGATGATTGGACTGACTTTGATAATGCTCAACTGCAACGTGTACCACTAATGTTTGTCATTCCTGGTACGGGTCACGGAAAAGTTTATCATACCTATGGTGGAGAAGTTGATGTTCTTCCAACCCTCCTTCACTTATTAGGAATTAGCAGTAAACGCTATATTCAATTTGGAACCGATCTCTTCTCCAGCAAGCATAATCAAGTGGTTGCCTTCCGTAATCGGGATTTTGTTACGCCAACTTATACGAGTGTGGGCGGAACAATTTACAATAATAAGACTGGGAAAGAAGCTAAACTTACCAAGAAGCAGCAAGAGAAATTAAAGAAGGATCAAGATTTTGTAAATGAGGAATTAACTCTTTCTGATTCATTAAATGAAAAGAATCTCTTGCGGTTCTATCATCCAAAAGGGTTTAAAAACGTTAACCCAGCTGATTACAATTATTCAAATGGTCTAAAACGAGCGCAGCGAATCGAGAAGAAGAAAGGAATTAAATCAACAAGTATTTACTCAGAAAACGGTGACCGTTCAACTGTAGATGACTACAGCACTGACGCCCCTGAGCAAAACCACTCTTCCACTGATTCCAACCGTATTAAGATCACTAACCCAGATGCTAATAATAAGTAGTAAGGGTACAAAATAGTATAGTAGGGTCTAGCAGAGCACTGTGTTCTGCCTAGGCTCTATTTTTTAAGTTTAAGCTAATTTCAATCGTTAGTGTAAGATTTTCATAGGTTGGATGAATAATTCATCTGGTCGTGGAAATC
>CAMLUN010000020.1 GCA_946487795.1 uncultured Lactobacillus sp.
ATTCAGAAGCGAAATATTCTTTATATTCAAGCACAAGCGGGGAAAGCTATTGTTCATACCGAAGATCAGGAGATCGTTAGTAAGCAAACTCTCAATAGTATTATTAATTTGTTAGATCCTAACAGGTTTATTCGGGTTCACCGCAGTTTTGTTGTTAACCTTAATAAGGTTCATGAACTGCAACCAAGTTTTAATCATACTTACGAACTAACTCTTGATGACGGGAGTAAAGTTCCTGTGAGCCGGTCATTTGTTGCTACCACCAAGAAGGCATTAGGAGTATAGTTAGCAAATTAAATTCCTGCGATTATACTTTAATAGTTTTAGAATATTAAAAAATAAGAACCGGGGCAGAAAAATATTTTGTTTTTCTGCCCCGGTTCCTGTTAATCATTCGATCAGTAATGTACAAAGTAGATGGAAGATAGTAAAACAGCCGTTATAACAGTAAATTAGAAAAGAATTAGTAAAGGATTAATGGTTAAAGATCGATTGATATAGTAACTAATTGTAAATAAATTAACAATCTTGAGGGCATTTCATCTATTGGTTAGGGCATCTCATCCTTAAATATGGCTATTTAAGTGTGAAATTCAACACAAATAGTAAAAAAAGTGTAAATTAAATAACTGAAGAGGCACTGTGAAAACGGTACCGAACAAAATTTATTTTTATTTCTGTGGGAGGGAATAAGTTATGGAAAAGGACAAACAACCTAAGGATTCCAACATTTATGTTCAAATGGGAATCTTTGCTGCTATTTTATTTGTTTCTCAATTGATCTCTGATCTTTTTCCAAAGAGCTTTGTTGTACCAACTCCTTTAATTGGTATGGTATTGCTTTACATTCTGTTGGCTACTCATATTGTTAAGCTTCACCAAGTTGCTAAGTTTGGTGACTTTATGATCGGACTAATTGCATTCCTGTTCGTTCCATCAGGTATCCAATTAGCTGCTCACCTTGACATCATGAAGAAGGAAGGACTTCAAGACGTTATCGTAATTATTATTGCTACGATTATCATTCTTGTTGTTATTGCCTACGTTGGTGCCCTTGTTATGAGCATTCACCACAAGATCACTGGTACTAAAGAAGACTAGGGAGGCACAATAATTATGGCTAATACGATTGTTACAAATCTAGCATTACCATTTACTGGTATCTTCATTTCATTGATTGTTTACCTAATTGGTATGTGGTTAACAAAGATTAGTAATGGATTCTTCCTTTTTAACCCATTACTTGTTGGGATGGTACTTGGTATCGTTGTCTTAGCAATTTGGGCTAAGGGTACTGGTTCCACTACCGCTGCTGTTTACAAGAAGTTCTACCTTCCTGGTGGTAACATGATTTTCTGGTTCTTGAACCCAGCTACTATGGCCTTCGCTATTCCAGTTTACCGTGTTAACAACATTTTCAAGAAGTACTGGTTCGATATTATCGTAATCTGCTTCGTTGGTGGATTTATTTCATTGTTCCTTATCAACCTTGTATGTAAGTTATTCGGCCTTTCTGCCGCTTCAACTGCATCAATGTTGCCACAAGCCGCAACCACTGCTGTTGCCATGCCAATTGCTGCTGGTGTTCATGGTGTTCCAGCCGTTACTGCAATGGCATGTATCCTTAACGCCGTTGTTATCTATGCTTTGGCCGAATTCCTTATTAAGGTTCTTGGTTTGAAGAAGATTTCAGCTGTTGCTACTGGTTTAGGTTTAGGTTCTGCAGGGCACACCGTTGGTTCTGTTAAGGCTCTTTCACTTGGTGAAATTCAAGGTGCCATGGCTGGTGTTTCTGTTCTGATTATTTCATTAGCAATGGATATCTTGGTTCCAATCTACGCCCACTTATTCATGTAATTTAATTTATCATTAAGGAGAAACTGAATTATGTCAAAAAATCATCAAAAAGTTGTTCTTGTTGGTGACGGACAAGTTGGTTCAGCTTATGCTTATGCATTAGTTCAACAAGGGTTGGCTGAGGAATTAGCAATTGTTAACTTGTCAAAGGAACAAGCTGAAGGTGACGCCCTCGATTTAGAAGACGCAACTGTTTTCACTGCCCCAAAGCAAGTTTATCAAGCTGATTACGATGCTTGTGCAGATGCAGACCTAGTTGTAATTTGTGCTGGGGCTGCCCAAAAGCCAGGTGAAACTCGCCTTGACTTAGTTGGAAAGAACCTTGAAATCATGAAGCAAATTACGAAGAGTATTATGGCTACTGGTTTCGACGGAATTCTTTTACTTGCAACAAACCCAGTTGATGTTTTAACTTATGCAGTTCAAAAGATTTCAGGATTACCTGCTAGCCGGGTTATTTCATCCGGTACTTCGCTTGATTCAGCACGTTTACGTGTTGCGTTAGCAAAGAAGTTGGGAGTTAGTCCACTTGATATTAGTGCTAATGTGATGGCAGAACACGGTGATTCAGAATTTGCTGCATATTCTAGTGCAACAGTTGGTGGGAAGCCACTTCTTCAAATCTGTGAAGAACAAGGCATCAGTAATGATGAATTGCTAAAGATTGAAGATGACGTACGTCACAAGGCTTACGAAATCATCAACCGCAAAGGCTTTACTGCATATGGTGTTGCAACTTGCTTAATGAGAATTACGCGGGCAATTCTACGGGATGAAAATGCTGTATTACCAGTTGGTGCTTACATTGATGGTGAATATGGTATTAAGGATAACTATCTTGGAACTCCAGCTGTTATTAATGCATCTGGTATTTCAAAGGTTATCGAAGTTCCATTAAATGAACGTGAAAGTGAAGCAATGACTAAGTCAGCTGAAGCTTTGAAGAAAATTGCTACTGATGGGATGACTAAAGTTGGTTTAGTTAATTACCTGATTAAGTAGTAATAAAAAAGATGTGATGAAAAATTCATCACATCTTTTTCTTTTTAAAGAATTGCTTTAAGCTCGGTTAAACGGTGGATTTCAAAGGTTGGCTTTAAGCGGGTTGAATTATGCAATGAATGGGGGTTGAACCAGACTGTATCAAGATGAGCGTTAATGCCGCCTTGAATATCAGAACTTAATGAATCTCCAATCATTAAAGTGTTATTACGGTGACCGTTAATGTGTTGAAGCACAAAATCGAACATTTCTTTGTTCGGCTTTTGAAGCCCAATCACTTGTGAAATAAAAATATCATCAAAATATTGAAGTAATTTAGCATCCTTCAGTCGCTGATCTTGCACTATCTTTTGCCCATTGGTAACGGCATATACGTGGTATTTATTTTGCTTTAGGTACTCCATTACCGTTCGCGTTCCGGAAACAAGTTGATGATTGTTACTGAGGTATTTAAGGTAGGTTTGAATTGTCTCTCTACCAGGAACATTTAGCTGGTGGTAAGCCTTAAAATAGTCGGCAAAGAGGTGTTCCATAAGTTGATCCCAGGTGAGTTCATTTCGTTCAAACCGTTGCCACATCCCGACATTATAATTTTGAAATGTTTGTTTAACGGTTGGTGTTAATTTCAGGTTAAAATCACTAAAGAGTTGTTTTAAGGCGTGGCTTTCGGCAGCTCCATAATCTAATAGTGTATCGTCAAGGTCAAAAAGAATGTTTTGATACGCTGTCATTCTATGATCACCATCCTTAAATTAAATTGCGTTGTTGAGCATATTCGAATTCTTCACCATGTAAGACAAAATTAGTTGATGGTAGCTCGTTAAAGGATTTACAACCAAGAAGGGCGAGAAGTCGGGGAAGGGCTATTTGCCAACTAGTAAGTTCTTTATCAAGGGCATCAATTCCATCGCGAATAAGAATATTAAGAAAATAGCCGGCAACGCCAACAGCATTGGCTCCTAAGATTCCTGCCTTAATAACGTCTAGTGGGGAACAGATCCCGCCAGAAGCAATAATTTGGGTATCCTTAGTTCGTGCTTCCCGTGCTTCTAACATTGATTCTAGGGTTGTTTGTCCCCACTGGTCGAGAAAACTAAAATCTGCTGTATGGTTTCGTCGATCTTCAATGGCAGCAAAGTTAGTTCCTCCACGACCACTAACGTTAATTATGGAGACACCGATTGATTGCAGCTGGTTAATTGTTGAACTATCCATGCCAAAACCAACTTCCTTAACTATGACTGGAATATTAAGGTGGTTAACCAGAGATTCAATATTAGTTAGCCAATGAAAATCACGATCGCCGTCATCCATAATTAATTCTTGAGTAGTATTAATGTGGAGTTCAAGAGCATTGGCACCTAGTAAGTCAATAACTGTTTTTGCCTGTTCGAGACTCGCTTTGGCGCTTAGGTTGGCAATAATAATTCCATCTGGATTAACGTCACGGACAATCTTAAAACTTTTTTTAGCGGCTGGATCATGAAAAATAATACTTGCTGAGCCAAGTGCCATTGCGAGGTGGTGCTTTTTAGCAACAGTTGCCAGTTCCTGGTTGATTTTAAGTGCATTCTGGCTGCCACCAGTCATTGCTTCAATAAAAAAGGGGAACGCGAGTCTTAAATTTCCACAGTTAGTAACGGGATTTACTTGATTAAGGCTAATTTCTGGAAGACTTTTATGAATGACCTGCATACTATTAAATGAATTAGTATGGACCTGGTTATAAAGCTTAGTTGCTAACGAAAGATGCTCATTTTTTCGTTGGGCATGACTTGATTCCATAGTTTCTCTCCTTAAATAAACTTTCTGAATTAATAACATTTAAAATTAACTAAAAGAGTGTGACCTTTGAATCATGATCGATCAATTATCACACTCTTTTATCATTAATTATTATTTTTTGATGAGGTGGTGTTTGATCTCACCCTTAACGTTTTCGATGAAGTGAACTGAAAGGGGTAGTTGTTCGATCTTATTTGCTGCCCATTTTTTTAATACTAACTTGAAGTTGCTATCACGATCAATAGCAACGATTCCGCAATCACCACCACCGGCACCGGATGTCTTTGCTGCCCCGCCAAAATCCTCAGCAATCTCGCAGAGTTTATTTAGGACGGGTGTCTCGATATGAACACCGGAATTCGTACCGAGTTGTTTTAATAGTTCCCGGTTATACCGGATCTCGTTTTTGATTGATTCTAAATCAGCATTATGAAAGCCATCAACCATTCGCTGAATGCAGTGCTTGCTGTCCTCCAAAAACTGTCGGTATTCTTTTTGTTGCCGGGCTTTGAATAGGGAAATCTTATCAACTAATTGCGAGGTTGAGGCCGGCTTGCCTGTCCATCCAATGAGGAGTTGAAGGTTGCTTGGGGCCTTTAAGGATTCAATCTTGAGATCGGGCCATGGTAAATCAACGAGAGTTCTCAAATCAAGATATTTCCGCTGTTGAGCAAGCCATTGACGGTCAAATGAATGGTAGGCAATCCAACCGCCATAAACGGAGGCCGCCACATCTCCCAATGATCCGTTCCCTTGAACTTCAAAGTGAGCAATCGCTGCTAGTTTGAAAATCTCATCCTTAGTAACTGGCAGGTTATAGAAACGACAAAGGGCTTTTACCGTGGCAACCGTAACAGCAGCGGAAGAGCCAAGACCATATTTCTTTCCCGAGTCGCTATCTAGCTGACTATCAATATGTAGATCAAATATTCGCAATTCGCGAGCAAAACTCCGGGCATACTCTTCAGTTACCTTAATTGCGGATAAAATATAAGAGAACGGGTTATCACGATTATCAACAACCATTTGTTCTCCAAGACGATGCCACTGTAAAGCATTATTGTGGTATTGTCGACTAATGATTTTACCAACTTCTGCAGCACTTTCTTCAATTGAACAAGTGACGAATTGATCCAATGCTACTAGGATTGCCGGATAACCATTTTCCACAACAGCGTATTCACCAGCAATATAAAGTTTGCCGGGTGCTTTTTCAGTAATCAATTTTACATAACCTCTCAATCAAATCCTATTTATCGATAATTTCTACTCCTGGTCCAGGCTGTGAAATAATTAACCTTTCCTTGCCGAAAAGGTTCCCCAAATATTGAACAATTTTTTTGCGATCTTTTTGATCGTAAATCACCTTGACATTTGGACCAGCATCCATAGTATAGTAACAACTCACCCCTTGTGAACGCAAGTCATTAATTGCCTGAATTGCGTGGATCGTATCACCATTAAAATAGGTATACCCCGGATCAGCTGAAAGGGTCAAAGCGTGCATGCGAAGAGCATTTTCTTCAGCAATGTGACCGATCTGATCAATATCCTTGTTTGAGATGGCCTCCTTCATTGCTACCATGTCATGAGCAACAACTTTTCGCCAAGTAGGGTAATAAGGTGAAGACTCAACACTTGATTGCATTCCCTGGCGACTTGAAATCTTTTTCTTAGTGGTATTGATTAGGATTGCAATCATTTCAATTCCAAAATCGACTTTTTCCATAATCGGTTCAGCAAAGGAAGATTGATCATCGGTTCCCCGGTGCCACTCAACAAGGCCACCATAAATGGAGCGTGTAGCTGACCCCGAGCCGCGACGGGCAAGACGAGAAAGAGAGCGTCGGTCGAGATTCAGTCCGGCTGCCTTACTAGCCGCAGTTGCAAGAGCAGCAAATGCTGAAGCGGAAGACGCCAACCCTGCAGATACTGGTACATGGTTAGTGGAAATAACCTTGGCGTAATTGTGGTTGCCGCTAATTTGCCGAATATGATCGAGAAAGTCCTTAACCTTTTCGGCAGAATGGCCAGTGACCGGTTGACCATCAATTTCAATGTCATCAGCTGTCAGGTCGTCTCTGAATTCAACTCCTGTATCAGCATAGAATTCATTTAACGTTAGTGAAAGGCTATCCGTTTGCGGAATGATCAGCTTTTGATCCTTTTTACCCCAGTACTTAACTAACGCAATATTAGTGTGTGCACGTGCGGTGATCATTAATTTGTTTCCTCCGTATCCCCAAGTGGTTGTAACCATACTTGCTTGGCACCATTATCTTTTAAAATTCCTGCTAGTTTTCTGGCTCCAAGCGCGGTTCTGGTAATCGCAAACATGCAACCGCCACGGCCACCGCCTGTTAGTTTAGCTCCTAATGCGCCATTATGGTTAGCAGCAGCGATTAATCTGTCCAAGTGTTCGTCACTAACATTTAATGCAGCCAGGTCATTTTGTGCGCTATTAAGTGCGATTCCAAGGCTCATTGCCTCATTATTACTCAAATAATCCTTAGCTAAATTAACCAGTTTTCCCAAATGATTAATATGGCTTAACGCTGTACTATGGTTAGTATCTAACTCATGTTTGACAGCAATGATTGCTTCCTTGGTGGCGCCCTTAATCCCTGTATCAGCAATGACCATTGTTGCCTGTAAGTTCATTTTTAGTGGTACACCTGCTTGTCCTTTGACAAAGTAGAGTGGTGATGTTGAGCTGACGGTTGCCGCGTCTAAACCGGAAGGACTTCGGTGGGTTACTTCTTCTTCAATATCAGCAAGTTGGAGCAATTGCTTGCGTTCAAGCCTTTCTTCATATAAATCAAAAAAAGCGCGAACGATAGCGACCGCTGTAGCTGCAGACGATCCCATACCACGTTCTGCCGGTAATTGGCTTTTAATTGTCATTATCCATTGATCACTTTCGCTATTAAAGCGTCGCATCAATGAAGAAATTAATCGTTGAACTCCTGCCATCTTTTCGGGAATTTGGTTTAGTGGTCCCTCAAAGCAACGGCTTTTAATTTGGTGGCCGCCCTTATTCGTTAACTTGATTATTGCCGTTAACGTAACATCCGGGAGCGGAAGGGCAATTGCTGGTTCGCCGTAGACCACGCTATGCTCGCCCATTAAAATTATTTTGGCATGACTGTGACCGATTCCTTGTTCTTTCACATCAAAACCTACTTTCTTCGTAAAATACCATTATTAATAATAGCGTAAAATTACTGATTTGCCAAAGAACAACGGTAATTGTTACTATAATTTAAAAAACGAATGGTGTATCATAAAAACAGAACTTTGATCGAATAAATAATGAAACATGGTGATAGTTTGTCAACAACGAAAAAACGTCGACAGAAAACAAAAAAGTCACGTGGACCAATATATTCGGTTGTTGATCTGGAAACGACCGGAACAAGCGTTAATCATGGTGACCGCATCATTCAGGTCGGCTGTGTACTTGTTCAAGATGGCGAGATTATTAATCATTTTGAAACAAAAATTAATCCGCGGGTAGCAGTTCCGCGGCACATTACTCAATTAACGGGAATTAAAAATAATGATGTACGGAATGCACCGTTATTTGAAGATATTGCTGGGACACTATACAGTCTCCTTAGTGGGACTATTTTTGTAGCGCATAATGTCAATTTTGATTTTCCGTTTTTAAATGCTGAGTTGGAGCGTGCTGGTTACCCTTCGTTATCAATAAAGGCTATTGATACAGTAACGCTAAGTCAAATACTAATGCCGACTGTAAAAAGCTACCGTTTGCGAGATCTGACAAGTTCATTGTCAATTGAACACGATCATCCTCACAGTGCGGTTTCTGATGCAGAAGCAACTGCTCATTTACTAGTAGACTTAATGAAGCAGTTACGAGAATTGCCGACACTAACCCTTGAAAAGCTTGTTGAACTTAAATTGAACCTGCCTCAACAAACGACAATGGTTTTGGAACAGGAGTTAGAGCGACGAGTTGCTAATCCGTTGCCATTAGATGATAGTCTATACGTTAGTCACGGCATTGTTCTCCACAAGGTTCGTCCAGCAACCAGTTTAGGAGAAGTAACCAATGTCCGTTATCCATCGACTAAACGGGCGAAGATAAAGCTGTATGGTGATTCACTGGAATTTCGTCCTACTCAATCAAAGATGATGAATAGTATTTATAATAACTATACTCATGATGAACCCAAATCAATGATTGTGGAAGCCGGAACAGGAACGGGGAAGACATTAGGGTACCTTCTTCCCTTAGCCTATGCAGCGTATCCAGATAAAAAAATTGTTATCAGTACGGCAACTAACCTTTTGCAACAACAAATAGCGCAACGAACAATGAAGCAGTTAAACCACCTCCTGCCATTCGAATTAAATGGGGTAGTAATTAAGGGAAATTCTCATTACCTGGATCTGGCGAAGTTCGTCCATTCATTAAGTATCGTTGAAGATTCTGATTATATTCAGTTGATTAAGGCGAAAATTCTTGTTTGGCTGCTAAAAACTACCAGTGGCGATCTTGACGAATTGAACCTAAACGCGCAACGTTCACCGTATTTTGCTGAAATTCGTCACCAAGGTGTTAAAACCTTGCGCGAAGATAATGAGTTTTATAACGATGACTTTTTAATTCGCCGGCAAAAGCAACTGCATACTGCTAATGTAATTATTACTAACCATGCCTACCTGGTTGCTCATGCGCAAGAATTAGGGGATGGTACTAGACGACCGTACCTAGTGGTTGATGAGGCTCAGCACTTAAGTGAAAGCATCCTTCGTCGTTCACGACAGACGCTTGATTTTCAAAGTATCAGAACTGCGATTCATGTGTTGGAGAACTTAGTTAGTGATAATCAGGAGCGAAACCTTGCAAATATATTTGAAGAGCATGCGCTAGGGACATACAACGTCGAACTGCTAAGGGACGATTTACGGTCGCTTAGTGAGGCCACGGATGCTTTTCAGCAGGCATTATACCGTCAATTTATGCTTAATGTTCAAGGTAATAATAGTAATGAGTTAATTGAGCAACCGTTAGATAATCAGCAACTATTTTCACTATTAACGCCAAGTAATAAGCCGATTATGCAGCTTGAGCAGGCATTAGCAAGCGTGCAGTTTCATTTTATGGCTCTTCGACACCTTTTTGAACAGCAGGCCGACCGGTGGTTATTTAGCGATCGGTACTTAATGAGCCAGTTCCAGAGCCAGTGGATGGTTCTTGCTGATGCTGACAATAAGCTTCACCAATTTATTGAAACCCTTGAGGAACGTGGTGAAGCTGCTGCTTTTTGGCTCACTGTTCAGCAGTCTGCTGAGCATAGTTCAATGCGACTTAGTGGTGGCCTTCTGGCTGTTAATCACTTCTTAACAGAGAACGTTTATCCATATTTTGCCCAACCATTATTTGTCGGGGCAACGCTGTTTACCTCCAGTCGTTCTAACTACTTGTATGAACAGTTAGATTTAGAAAAAGACCGGACATTGCAAAAGCGCTTTGCTTCACCATTTAACTATGCGGAGCGAGCAGAGTTGCTGGTTGCTAAGGATGCACCGATTCCCAACCAAACTAATAATGAGGAATATACTCGTTATTTAGCGCAGACAATTTATCAATTATGTAAAAATAACCAATGTCAAACAATGATCCTCTTCAATTCGCTAGTAACAATTGAGCAGGTTTATAGTCAGCTTAAAGAAACCGACTTATTTGATCAGCGGGATATTTTGGCGCAAGGGATTACTGGACGCCGGGAAAAACTATTAAAGCAGTTTGCAAGCGGAACAAGTTCGATCTTGTTAGGTGCATCTAGTTTTTGGGAGGGAATTGACCTTCCTAAATCATCCTTGGAACTACTGATTATAACCCGGTTGCCTTTTGATTCTCCAAACGAAATCATGACGCGGGCACATAATAATTTGCTAAAACGTGAAGGGAAGAATCCGTTCTATCACGCAGCTCTTCCTAAGGCAACCATGAGACTTCAGCAGGGAATTGGTCGATTATTACGGACACCAAATGATTTTGGAGTAGGGGTTATCCTTGATTCACGAATTAGCACTCGGCGTTACGGAAGTTCAATGCTCAAAAACCTTCCTAAAGACTTGCCGATAAAGGAATTACCAACTACCGAGCTGGTGGAAAGTGCCAAAAAATTTTTAAAAAAGTACCGGACAAATAACGAAAAGTAAGAATTTCTGGTATAATTTCTAAGATTAATAATTTTTTAAAGAGGGGAAGTTACATGCAAAGTCGTCGTGAGGTCCAGCGTGATAAGCAACATCGTTCTACTGGACAAACGATTCGTAATCTTTTGATTGTCATTGTTGCAATTATCGTTATTGTGGGGATCTTTTACCTTATCAGTAACCAGCCACGTTCGGCAGCCAGACGACAAACCGTTTCAATTGCAAAGAAGTATGCCCACCTCAAGGATCCAGGGAGTTTCTATATTTATAATCGGGAGAATACTTATTACACCATTGCCGGAAGGAACAATCAAAATCAACCGATTTTAGTGGTTGTTCCTCAGCATGGTGGCAGTGTTCGGGTATTAAAACAGAGTAGTGGCTTAACAGCACAGCAGGTAATCCAGCAAGTGCGGCAGAATCATCATCCGCAAAAAGTGTTAAAAGCTGCTCCAGGAGTCTTTAATGATAAAGTAGTTTGGGAAGTTACTTACCATAACCAAAAAGGACAACTATGCTATGACCTGATTAATTTCAAAACAGGTAAGGTTGTTCAGACAATTAATAATTTGTAGCTCATGAAGATAGGGGGACGATTCATTGTCGTTACGCCCTTATCTTTTTTGGTTAATTTTTGTTAAGGGGGTTCATGATGACAGAAGCTAATTCACTAGTCCAATACCTTAAAGCCGGAGAAACTTCCATTAGTAATATTCTCCTCCATCATTACCATGAATTGGGGATGTCAACGGCTCAATTGGTTGTTTACCTTGAATTTAAGTCTTATCTTGATCGGGGTGTGCTTGATCCTGATATTCGTCAAATTGCCCAGCACTTACAAACGGACGAAAATCAAGTGTTTGATCTTCTTCACCAAATGATGAGTAATAAACTAGTAGTTCAGCAGATGCGGAAGTTAGATGATGGTAAGGAAGATGCCTTTTGGGATTTCACACCACTGATAAATAAGCTTAGTACGTTTAACGAACAGGAAGCTACTGAGCAGGTTAATACAAATACTGGAAATCAGCGAAAAGAAACGTTCAATAAAATTGAGGCAGAAGTTGGTCGGCCATTGTCGCCAATGGAAATGCAAATTGTCAATGATTGGATTGATCGTGATCATTATAAAGCCGCAATTATTGATCTTGCATTAAGACAGGCGGTAATGAATAATGCACTAAGTCTCCAGTATATGGACCGGATTTTAAGAAACTGGTCCAGGCAAGGTCTGAAGTCGGTTCATGATGTTCAGGAGCATGAACGTCAATTTGAAGAACGAAAAGCAAATTATTCACACCAGGATGCCAGAAAAATTCAGGGTCCTAAGATTCCAATTTTTAACCTTAACTCGCAAACAAAAAAGAATTAATTTACAGGAAGAAGGGTGCTTTATGGCGCAAAAAACAAATAATCCGGTAATGAAAGGGATTATCATTGCTGCAGCTGCATCAGTAATGTGGGGGATTTCAGGAACGACACTTCAACTGATCTCCCAAAACCTTGCAATCCCGGCAGCATGGATGCTCTCTATCCGAACATTTTCTGCAGGAATTATTTTACTTGTAATTAGTGGGATTATGTACGGCAAAAAAACCTTCAATGTTTTTAAACGTCGTGATACGACTATTTCTGTTATTTCCTATGCTGTTTTTGGATTGATGGCTAACCTATTGACCTTTTACTATGCTATTCAAAAGGGAAATGCTTCAGCAGCAACGATTCTACAATATTTGTCACCGTTATTTATTGTCCTTGGCGGCGTGGTATTTAAACGTCAACATCCATTTAGAAGCGACTTGCTTGCATTTGCTTTAGCCCTTTTAGGGGTTTTCTTTGCCTTAACTAAGGGAAACTTTACCCAGTTGGATATTCCGCTTGATTCACTATTGTGGGGCCTTGGTTCAGGAATTACGGCAGCATTATATGTTGTTTTGCCTCAAAAAGCCGCTGATTCTAACCCACCGATTGTCGTGTTAGGTTGGGGAACCATTATCGCAAGTATTCTGTTTAACATTTATCGGCCATTTTGGGTTAATCCGCCACAAATTAGCGGTGAGTTGGTCGCAGCAGTTGCAACCGTTGTGCTTTTTGGGACAATTTTGCCATTTAGCTTATTAATGGTTGCTACCCGTTATGCTCCTTCCGATGTTGTCAGCATTATGGATGCTTTACAGCCGATTACCACTTCGTTATTAAGTGTGCTCTTCTTTAATCTTCACTTAACCCTAATTGAAATAATTGGAATTGCTCTTGTTATTATTGCGGTTTACATTCTACAAGATGGTCGGCGAAAAGCACTTACTGAAAAAGACTTACACTATTAAATTAAAATAATCTGAGAAAATTAGAATTTACTGTTGACAAAAAGTAAGGTAACCGGTATATTAAGGTCATTAATTATTAGAAAGGAGCAGGGCTCATGTTAGTTAACCGTTTATTTAATTGTTGTCAAACTTCAAAAATTAATGGACATTCTGACATGAGTTCAGTTGGCCATTCTTTTTAAGGTTGATTAAATCTTAAAATGAGCGGCTACTCCGAAATAAGTGGTCAAAGCTACTAATCATGTCAGTGATTAGTAGCTTTTTTTGTGCACTGAATTAGAGAAAAGAGTGATGATAATGACATTGGCACGTGAAGAAGTAATTGCGGCTTTAAATAATCAAGAAACTGGTAAAATCCCAATTTCTTTTTGGCGCCATTTTGCGGTAGATGAGTTTACGAATGTCTTTCAAGAGCCAGCAGTCCTCCAAACAAACTTGGGAGGTCACCAAAAATACTACAATGCTGTAGATGTTGATTTTGCTAAAACGATGTTAGATGGCTATTTTGCTTACCCATTTCGTGGGGTTGATGATCCACGGAGTTTAACTAATCTTCAAAGACTTCGGCCGCTGAACCAGGACGATCCGTGGATTACCGGTCAAGTTGAACTTGCTCAACAACAACAACAGATTGCTGGGAAACGGCCAACTTTTATTACGATGTTTTCCCCAATGCTGCTTTTTAAGTGGGCGTTAATTAAGCATTATGCAGAGCCACTTTTATTAGCCGATCAACGATTCACAGATCTTTATGAACAAGATCCATCGCTAGTTTTTCAGGTCTTAGAAGTAATTGCTGACGATCAAATCAAAGTTGTCCAGGCAATAATGGCTAACACTACAGTCGATGGTATTTATTACAGTACGCAGTCAATTCAGGATTCACGTTTACGTGATGACACCCAATTCTTTAAGCAAGTAATGGAGCCGATTGATCTTAAGGTTCAAGAAGGAATTAACCAAGTGTCACGATTGAATATTCTTCATATCTGCGGATTTGATGGTGCAACTAATCATCTTGAATGGTTCACTAATTATCCGTTGCAAGTTGTTAATTGGGCAACGGGAATTGATGGTTATTCGCTAGGTGAGGGGAAAAAGCTGTTTGGTGATCGGCCAGTAATGGGTGGCTTTGATAATAGTACAACCGGAATTCTCTATCGCGGAACTAAGGAGCAAATTCAAACAGAAGTCAAAAGGCTAATTGATGAAGCCGGTCACCGGGGGATTATTTTGGGAGCTGACTGCACGGTTCCCCGTGATATTTCTTATGAACGGTTAAATTGGGCGATTGAAGCGGCTCACCAGGGCTAGGAGGTTATCGGGAATGTTATTGAAAATAACGGATTTGAAAAAACAATTTAATGGTCAACAAATTTTAAATGGGATTGACCTTTCAATTAACAAGGGCGAAGTAGTGGTTATTATCGGTCCCTCTGGTTCAGGAAAGACAACCCTATTGAGAAACTTAAATTTCCTCGAACAAGCTGATAGTGGCTTGATGGAATTTGCTGGAGAAAAAATTAACCTGGCTCAAGCGACTAAGTCAGAAATTCAGATGGTTCGACGAAAAACAGCAATGGTATTTCAAAATTATAATCTGTTTAAGAATAAAACTGCTCAGGAAAATATTGCTGAGGGATTAATTTATGGTCATGGTGAGAATGCTAAGACGGCAAACCAAAAAGCAGTCCAAGCATTGAAAAATTTGGGCTTGGATAAACGAAAAGATTATTATCCTTCGCAACTATCAGGTGGTCAACAGCAAAGAATCGGAATTGCTCGGGCAACAGTTCTTAATCCAGAAATTATATTATTCGATGAACCAACCAGTGCTCTTGATCCCGAGTTAGTAGGAACTGTCTTAAAAGATATTCAGCAGTTAGCTGAACAAGGGCAAACGATGATTGTTGTTACCCATCAGATGTGGTTTGCGCGGAACGTTGCAAGTCGAGTGTTGTTCTTTGCTGATGGTGAGATCATCGAGTCAGGGACGCCTGTGCAAATCTTTGAACATCCACAGAAACAAAGAACTAAACAATTCTTAAATGCATTGGCAGATAACTATTAGGAATGGGAGGTAGATCAATGAATAGTCAGAAGATTATTGGGATTATTTGGCGAGGCTTTCCGAACACGATTGAATTACTAATCTTTTCCTTTATCTTTGCAACTCTTTTGGGATTGCTCTTAACTTGGGTTGGGTTGCGTAAAAATAGGTTAGCTCAAGGAATTGCAACAGTATACCTGAATCTGGTTCGAGGAACACCACCGTTGCTAATGTTGTTACTTGCTTATTATGGGTTACCGGTTTTGTTGAAAGCAATCGGGATCAATATTGATCATTGGACAAGGTTAATGTTTGGAATTCTTGGGCTCTCCTTAGGGTGGAGTGGTTATTTAGCGGAAGCGTTTCGGTCAGCCTACCTCTCAGTCGATACGGGTCAAATTGAAGCTGCTCGTTCTGTAGGAATGAAGGATCAGACCACCTTTAGGCAAATTATCTTGCCTCAAGCGGCAATGCTTGCTTTGCCTAATATTGAAAATTTGGTAGTGGGGCTGGTTAAGGCAACTTCATTAGTTTATGTTATTGGTTTATATGACATGTATAATCAGGCATCTAATCTTTCAAACCAAACTGCCGGCTTACACCAGTTGCAAATATTTATTCTTTTGGCTTTGAGCTATTGGGGATTGGTATTAGTAATTGAAGTCTTATTTCGTCTTATCAGACGGCGTTACCAGTGGCTAGCTTAGGAAGGATGTGATTATGTGTTTGATTTGAATTTCGCGAAGGATTCGTTTAACCAAATTCTGGCAGCCACACCACTAACGCTAATTGTAGCTTTAGTTGCAACTATTATTGGATTAGGTCTAGCGATTCTAGTAGTAATTGCCAGAGAAAAGCGAATCCTGGTCCTTTCTCAGTTTTTAGCGATACTAGTATCGTTTATTCGGGGGACACCAATTTTAGTTCAACTATATGTTGTTTATTATGGACTACCTCAATTGTTAGTGTTGATGAATGAATGGGGCTGGAACACGAATCCTAATGGCCTGCCAGCAATCATCATTGCCTTTTCTGCTTACGGCTTAAATGCGATGGCTAACTTGTCGGAGAGCATTCGAGCAGCTTACCATTCGGTTGATTTTGGACAATATGAGGCCGCGTTATCAATTGGAATGACGCCTTTTCGGGCAATGACTCAAATTGTAATTCCCCAGTTAATTATTAATTTGATTCCTAATTTTACGAACATTTTTTTAGATTTAATCAAGGACACAGCGCTGATTTACAATATTGGCTTAGTCGAGATCATGGGGCAGGCAAATATTGTTTCATCAATTGGGTTTAAGTACCTGGAAACTTACACTGATGCATTAATTATTTACATTATTATTTGCTGGATCTTTGCTCAATTATTTAGGTTGGTTGAAGGAAAACTACGGCAACGCTATTTCGTTGTATAGGGAAAGAGAGGTTATTTATTATGAAGATTTCAAAGTTATTTACAAAGTTAGCGGTGATTGGTTTAGTTAGTACTGGTGCAGTTAGTTCAGCAACAGCAGTTCATGCGACAACAACGGTTAATGTTGCTGCACCAAATGGTAATCCGGCATATATTGTTAATACTGATAACGGACCTGAGGGATATTACGGTGAACTAATCAAAAAAATTGATCAGGACTTACCTCAATATAAGTTTAAGACTACGTTCACATCCCAAAACGCGGTCTTTTCAGGATTGCAAAGTAGTAAGTATGACGTTGCCTTAAATAATTCTTGGTACAACAAGCAGCGTTTCCAGACATATTATCATACACGGGCAGTCGGGCTTGACGACTTACGCCTGGTTTATAATAAGAGTGGAAAGAAAGCTAGCTCATTAGATGATGTTGCTAAGAAGAATTTAAAGTTAGTTCCCGTTTCAACTGATGATGCCCGTTATAGTGTTTTAGAAAACTATAATAAATCACATAGTAAAAAGGTGAACTTGAAAGCAATTGGTGACCAATCTTCAGCTGATGCGTTAGCTCAAGTGGCTAATGGTAAATATGACGTTGCACTATACCCATACGCTGCCTATAAACAGGTTGCTAATTCCAAAAATGGAAAGAAATTGACAGTTTCAAAATCAATTGATCAGCGGTCAGCATACTTGCTCTTACATAAGGATGCAAAGAATAAAAAATTAACGCGGGTACTGAATAAGGAAATTAAAAAGTTATATGATAATGGTTATTTGGAAAAACTGACAAAAAAGTATCTCTATGAGAATACCTTCGCTTTACCAGGCGCTAAGAAGAACTATAATGCTGAATTTAATAAGTAATAAACAAAAAGACTAGGAAGAAATTAGATTCTTCCTAGTCTTCTTTGATCATTTATATTGATAAGTGAAAATTAATTGTTTTGGAGCTTAGCCATACCGTCCTTAGCAACCTTTTCAAGGGCAGCAGCAGAAGCATCCATAGCCTTCTTTTCACGGTCATCCAAAGGAACTTCGATAACCTTGTCAATACCGGATGCGCTGATAACAGCAGGAGTACCGATGTAAAGATCATTAATTCCGTATTCGCCGTCCATTGGGGCACCAACTGGTAATACAGCGTGTTCGTCACGTAAGATAGCGCGAGTAATCCGCATCAAGCAGGTAGCAACACCGTAGAAGGTAGCGCCCTTACGGTTAATGATTTCGTAAGCCTTGTTACGAACATCATCTTCGATCTTAAGTAATTGATCCATTGAAACATTGTTTTCCTTAGCAATGTCAAGAAGTGGCTTACCACCGATAGTTGCACTTGAGTAAGCAGCAAATTCGGAGTCACCGTGTTCAGCAAGAATGTTTGCTGAAACATCGCGTGGGTCAACATCGAACAACTTAGCCAAAGCAATACGAAGACGTGATGAATCAAGTGAAGTACCTGAACCAATAACCTTGTTCTTTGGGAAGCCAGAAAGCTTTTGAACAGCGTAAGTTAAAATGTCAACTGGGTTAGCAGCAATCAAGAAGATACCGTTAAAGCCAGACTTAACAATTGGTTCAACAACTGACTTCATGATCTTCAAGTTCTTGTCAACTAATTGAAGACGAGTTTCACCAGGCTTTTGTGGTGCACCAGCAGTGATAACAACCAGGTCAGCATCCTTGCAAGTGTCGTAATCAGCAGAGTAAATTTGCTTTGGTGCAGTGAAGACAGTAGCATCTTCAAGATCCAAAGCGTCACCTTCAGTACGCTTCTTAACAAGATCAACGATGGCTAATTCTTCAGCCAAACCTTGTTGTACTAATGCGTAAGCGTAACTTGAACCTACAGCACCGTCACCAACAAGAACAACTTTTTGATGATTCTTAGACATAATTAAACAGTCTCCCTTTCATCCAGTAAATATGCTATTTGAGATTTCTCTCACATGACTAATTATAACATTCCTTGTGAAAAAAGCTATTAAATTCGGAATTATTGTCATTTTTTATGAAAAGTAGCTAATAATTGCTAGCTTTGCTTATGATTGGAGACCGCTAACTAACATAATAAAAAGTGCAATTACGATTGCAGGAATCAGTAAGACATGAAAAATTAAGCCGATCGCGAAAATTAAAAAGAGCAGTCCGAGAACTTTGAGGGTAAAAACACCTAATTTCCACATGATCCATAAAACTAATAATGTGATCAAAATTCCCAACTTCACTAACCTCCTAAGCTAAATAGTGAAGGAATTATATCATTTTTTAAATTGAAAAGATTAATTCACGTTAACATTTTGCACAATCTTAACCATGTGATAAAATGAAACATATGTTAATGAATTGATTATATAAAAGGAGGAGGTGATTACCGTGTTGAATCAAACGAAGCGTTTTATGCGTGATAATGACTTAATGTATAAGAAAGAATATATTCGGCCAATGATGACGCCGCAGCATGTATATGTCTTTCGATTTGGGAAGCATCGATTGAACAATCGGGTAATCATTCGTTACTCCCATACATGGACGGGGCGACTAAGGATTAATGAGATTGATGTTCGCCTGCACCACCAGCATCATCCACGGATTTTTCGGACTGAAGCTGACTTGATTGAATATTTAAAGAGTCACTTTGCCCAAAAAGATGATGAGGAGAATCCATCGCAGCCTGTTAATTTTGGGAATGAAAAATAGGTGAGTGATATTACTGTGACCATCATATTGGTGGTCATTTTTTATTTAAAGAGGAGAATAATATGGATTGGACAGCAGTAAAAGTAATTACTTCCAGTGAAGCAGTTGAAGCAGTTAGTTATATTTTAACTAACGAAGGAGCAGTTGGGGTTCAAATTGATGATGCGAAAGATTTCGCAAATTTAAAGCCTGGTCGTTATGGGAAATACGGAGAAATCATTGATCTGCAGGAGATCCCCCACCGGAAAAATGGGGCTGCAGTTACCGGATACTTTCCGCGAAATGTCTTTGTTCCTGAACTTATCTCAACAATTAAAGGGCGGGTTGCAAAGTTAAAGGATTACCAACTTGATCCTGGAGCAGGCCTTGTTGTTTCAGAAGCAGTCAATAATAAGGATTGGGCAACCGTTTGGCAAAAATACTACCACCCATTGCGAGTAACCAGCCAATTAACAATTGTTCCTCAATGGGAAGACTATCAACCAAGTTCTGCTAATGAGAAATTAATCTTTTTGGATCCAGGGATGGCCTTTGGAACAGGAACTC
The DNA here is from genome assembly GCA_946487795.1 of uncultured Lactobacillus sp. GTDB lineage: Bacteria > Bacillota > Bacilli > Lactobacillales > Lactobacillaceae > Limosilactobacillus > Limosilactobacillus kinnaridis. The sequence continues at coordinate 19,877 of CAMLUN010000020.1, forward strand.
ACCCAACGACGCGCTTAATGATTGAAGCACTTGAAATTGTTGCTCGTGGTGGTGAATCAATGATTGATGTTGGTACAGGTTCTGGAGTCTTAAGTATTGCAGCAAAACAGCTAGGGGTAGGCCAAGTAGCTGCTTATGATATCGATGAGGTTGCTGTTCGATCCGCAAAGAAGAATATCGACTTAAATCCGGTTGCTGCTGACGTTAAAGTTGGTGTTAATAGCCTGCTTGATGGGATTCATACCCAGGTGGACCTAATCGTTGCAAATATTTTGGCTGAAATAATTGTTCCATTAATCCCTCAGGCGTTTGAAAATTTAAAACCAGGTGGTCGGTTCCTTGTTTCCGGAATTATTAAGGATAAGGCAGACTTAGTTGAACGGGAATTAAAGGGCCACCACTTTGTTATTGACCAGAAGTTACGAATGAAAGATTGGTATGGAATGATTGCTCATAAAGCAGTAGAGGGTCAGGAATAATGCAACGTTATTTTATAGATCAAAGTAAAACAGCAGGTAAAGTTATCCTTCCAGAAGAAGTTGCCCACCACCTTGTAACAGTTCTTCGAGCAGCCGTTGGAACCAAGTTTGAATTAGTAATGGCGGATCATCAGGCTTATCTTGCTGAGCTGGTTTCAATAACACCAGGTAATGTCATAGCCAAATTGATCGAGAACCTTGGTAAAGATAGTGAACTCCCAGTAAAAACGATTCTTGCTTGTGGCTTACCTAAGACTAAGGAAAAACCTGAGCTGATTGTTCAAAAGGGGACGGAACTTGGTGCCGATAAGATCGTCTTTTTTGAGGCTGAACGTTCGATTAGTCACTGGAATAGCCAAAAGCAACCACGGAAAATTGCCCGCTTGCAGAAAATTGCTGACGCTGCGGCTGAGCAATCACACCGAAATGTTAAGCCACAGATTGAATATTGCCCTTCATTAAAACAGCTCCTTGCTAATTATCCTGCAACGATTCGTTTAGTTGCCTGGGAAGAGTCGGCAAAGGAGGGAGAGAGCAGTCGTTTGTTTCAAGCGCTGGCTAAGTTACAAACAGGAGATTCCATTCTTGCCATATTTGGTCCAGAAGGTGGATTGAGTTCGGCAGAAGTTACTATAATGGAAGAAAACGGGATCATCCCGGTTGGCTTTGGACCACGAATTCTACGAACGGAAACGGCTCCTTTATATTTTTTGGCAACCGTCTCATTTGTTACTGAATTATCGAAGAATAATTAATAGATTGTGGTACAATTATTTTCATCATATTATGTATAGGAAGTTAGGTTATGGATTGGCTAAAAAAAGTTGAAAGTAACAAAAGCATTGCTGTATGGGGATTCGGGATCCTTTTTGGAATTATTCTTCCATTATTTAGCGATAAATTTCGGTTAATTCACCGTGTATGGATGGTTGGTTTTTTCCTGTTCTTGGTTAATATGCTTTTTAGTATTTGGCTCGGTCAATATATAAAGAGGAGTGGTTTAAAATGGTGGAACTTATTGGTATTTCCAGTCTTATACCTCCTTGTTTCATACGTATTTATGCCAAAGTATACTGTTTATTTTGCTCTATTCTATTTAGGAGTTACTTACCTAGCTTGGTCGATTAGTTCACAAAGCCAACCAAAGTAGTTTAGATTGGAGGGTGGCACATTGTCAGAGGTTAAAGAATTATCACATGAAGATGTCCTTAAAATGGTTTCTTCATATATGAATGATGAACATGTTGCTTTAGTTGAACGGGCATACCATTTTGCCGCAGTTTGTCATCGAGATCAGCGACGAAAATCAGGTGAGCCGTATATCATTCACCCGATTCAAGTTGCGGGAATCTTAGCTGATCTGCATATGGATCCAGAGACAGTTTGTGCTGGGTACCTTCACGATATTGTTGAAGATACTGGGGCGACTTTAGATGATATTAAGGAACTGTTTGGCCCAACCATTGCTCTGATTGTTGATGGTGATACTAAACTGGGAAAGATCCAGTACAAGTCAAATAAGGAACAAATGGCTGCTACTCACCGTAAACTGTTGCTTGCGATGTCTAAAGATATTCGTGTGATGATTGTTAAACTTGCTGATCGGCTTCATAATATGCGCACCCTTCAGCATTTGCGGCCGGATAAACAGCGCCGGATCTCAAACGAAACTTTAGAAATCTATGCGCCAATTGCTGATCGATTAGGGATTAGTACCATTAAATGGGAGCTGGAGGATCTCTCTCTTCGTTACCTTAATCCGCAACAATACTACCGGATTGTCCACTTAATGAATTCACGACGGGACCAACGAGTTGAATATATTGATGAGGCTATTGGAGAGATTAAAAAGGCGATTAGCGATCTCAACTTAGGACCAAACGTTGAAATATATGGTCGGCCTAAACATATTTACTCAATTTACCGTAAAATGGTTAACCAGCATAAACAGTTTAGTCAGATTTATGACCTGTTAGCAGTCCGGATTGTTGTTGATTCAATCAAGGATTGTTATGCAGCTTTAGGGGCAATTCACACTAACTGGAAGCCAATGCCAGGAAGGTTTAAAGACTATATTGCGATGCCTAAAGCTAATGGCTACCAATCATTGCATACTACGATCATGGGCCCTGGCGGTAAACCACTGGAAGTCCAGATTAGAACTCACCATATGCACCAGGTTGCAGAATATGGGGTTGCAGCACACTGGGCCTATAAGGAGGGAAAAACTAACGGAATTCAACAGAC
>CAMLUN010000021.1 GCA_946487795.1 uncultured Lactobacillus sp.
CTACGTCACTGATGAGCAACTACTTTCTTTCTAACTTAAATTGACATTTCGGGGGTATAGATAGGAAAAACGAAAAATCCAAAATAAATCACAAATTTTTGTTGACTAATTTCGATAAATCTCGTATACTTTTATTTGTTGTCAAGTTGGTCCGTTGGTCTAGTTGGTTTAGGACGCATCCCTGTCACGGATGAGATCACGAGTTCGAGTCTCGTACGGACCGTTCAATATTAAGGAGCTGTGATTTAGGTCATCAGCTCTTTTTTTGTATCTTTTTCAATGTTGATGGAGGAAATTAAGATGGAAAATACGTGGATATACCGAGGAACCGAACCGATTAAAATAAAGAAGTATCTTCAGTCATTAGGGATGGGGCATCGTTTATTTAACGATCTTAAAAACGGTGAAGGGGAATTCCTTGTTGATCATCGGAAGGTACGGCCAACAACCCAGATTCTTCCTAATCAACCTTTAACCATTAAGGCTCAGCCAGAGTTAGCTGATGATACTGTTGGAATTAGTAATGAGCCCTTAAATGTTATTTATGAAGATGATAATTGGTTGGTAATAGATAAGCCAGCAGGTGTGACTTCTATCCCAGGACCAACTGTTCAAAATGATACAGTTTTAAATCGGGTAAAGGGATACTTAATCGCAAATAATTCTGTAGATCTCCGCCCTCATTTAATTACACGACTGGATCGCTTTACGGGGGGACTACTTCTTGTCGCTAAGCATCATATTGCCTCCAGTATGATCAGTCAGCAAGTGCAGCAACATCAAATGCTGAAGGAATATACCGCTTTAGTAGAAGGACAGGTTATGGACGAGCATGGCGAGATTAACAAGCCGATTGGAAGAAAGGATGGGCAGGCTGCACGGGTAATTGACGAGAATGGGCAACGAGCTTTGACCGAGTATTGGGTTGAAGAACGAGGCGCAAAATGGACACGAGTGCGGGTAAGACTTCACACTGGACGCACACACCAGATCAGGGTTCACTTTGCTGCTATTGGTCATTCCCTAATTGGTGACCATCTTTATGGCGGCGATACTAGTAAATATGATCATCAGTTGCTTCATGCAAGTAAAATTAGCTTTAACGATCCCTTCACCCTTAAACAAATGACATTTACCTCAGAATTGCCTGCAGCATTTTTTGAATTAGTTTAAATACAAAATAGAGAGGCTGAAAAAACTTCGTTTTTTTAACAGCCTCTCTATTTATGTGAAGATTATTTAAGATATCGTGGAACTAGCTTCGCGTCGTAACCACAAGGCTCGAGGCTAAGTCCGAACGATAATCAGCCCGTGCCGTGCTAATCACCGTTCTATCCTTAGCCCACCGCCTTGTCGAGAAGGTTAATTCCCACTCACTATTTTTTACTTAACTTGTTTTAAAATTTGTTGAATGCTTTGGGCCTGAAATTCTTGTTCTGCTTGTGCTGATACTTCTTGAATTTGTTTAGCAGTCATGTTAGGATTCTTAGCCATTGCTGCTTGAACCTTTGATGTAACAAAAGCGCGTCCTTGTTCTGCTGCTTGTGCTTGTAAATTGGCACCCGTAGCAGATTTAGCAACTCTGGCAAGTTTATCTGCCTGACTCGTTGTGAGTTTAACATACATTCGTGGATATTCTAACACGTTAGTTCGCTTAACTAATGCATTGTTCATTCCTGACCATGCATATAGGACTTTATAAAAATTATTACGATATTGCCAGCGCGTCTCAGTTGTTACGAGCTGAGGGGTAGAACCATTAGTCCATTTAATTCGACTAGTGGTGTATTCGTTTGCTTGGGTATGGTAAGGCGTTTTTTGTTTAACTTTGGTGTTATAAATATAAACATCATCGCGGCCGCTTTTACCAACCGGTTGATAAATTGCCAGGGGCATTGAGGAATTTGAAGCAGAGTAAATCCGCTTGGTGGTTGTTGTCGTAACTTTTTGCATTCCAAAATGGTGACTGTAATTTAGTGTCATCAAAAGAGTTGAGCCCACAAAGATAATTCCCGTGAGTGTAGCTAAAATAATTCGCAGGCTTTTTTGCCGAATAAACATCATGCAAGCAAAAAAGGTGAGTGCTCCTAGAAAAGTTAAAATAATAACCATTACTTCATCCCTCCTTTATCAGTTGGTTCTGCAATGTCTTCGCTATCAAGGCGGAGGTGAATTCCATTACCACTTGTAACAAAGAATGTAAGGAATAAACCAATGAGTGAGAAGGCGATTGCAAACCAGAATGCTGCATGGTACCCCATCAAAGTAGCATCAAACATCTTTGCTTTATATTGTAATGGGGATTGTGTCAGCAGTGAATGAGCAGGTCGATTGCTATTGGTAATATTTGTCAAAACAGAGATCATGATCGCTGTTCCCACAGAAGTAGCGACTTGACGAATGGTATTGTTAACAGCTGTACCGTGCGAAATTAGATTGTAAGGAAGAGAATTCATTCCCGCTGTAGTAACTGGCATCATTACCATTGAAATACCAAACATCCGGACTGCATATAAGAAGACAATATAAATAGTTGGGGTATCACGAGTAATAAAGGCAAAAGGAATTGTTCCAACAGTTAAGATAAACATTCCCGTAAAGGCTAAGCGTTTAGCACCATGACGGTCAAATAAGTTCCCAGTAATTGGACTCATAATTCCCATGAAAAGGGCTCCAAATAAAAGGGTAAGACCTGAATGGAAGGCGGACATTCCATGAATGATTTGAAGGTAAAGAGGGATGACGAATTCTACCCCAACCATTGCCATCATTACAATTGAACTAAGAATGGTCGCAAGGGAGAATTCTTTGCTTTCAAATACCTTGAATTCAAGGAACGGATCGTCTAGCTTGTTTTGACGCATGATTAGAATTCCAACTAAAATCACCCCAATGATAATGGTTGAAAGGACAACCGGATCTGTCCACCCCTTATCACCGACACTTGAGAATCCGTAAAGCATGCTCCCAAATCCTAATGTTGAAATAACAACAGAAAGCCAGTCAAGATGCGGCTTTTTATTAGGAATAACATTTTTAACTGCAAAAAAACTAACAATGATAACTAAAGCAGTAATGGGGGCGATCATTCCGAAAAGCCACCGCCAGCTATAACTATCGATAACCCATCCAGATAGAGCAGGCCCGATTGCTGGGGCTAATCCAATAACTAGGCCGTTTACTCCCATCGCAGCGCCACGTTTCTCAGGAGGATAAACAGTCAGCATAATATTCTGCATTAGGGGCATGTTAATTCCTACTCCGACCGCTTGGATAAGACGACCGGCTAATAAAACGGCAAACGATGGAGCAATCCATGCTAAGATTGTCCCAACTTCAAAGGTTGACATAGCAATGATAAAAAGACTCTTAGTATTAAAACGACTGGTTAAATAGGCACTTACGGGGATCATAATCCCATTAACCATTAAGAAACCAGTAGTTAACCACTGAACGGTGGCAGTACTAATATTAAAAGCATCCATTAATGCGGGAAAGGCTGTTGAAAGAATAGTTTGGTTTAAAATGGTACAAAAAGCTCCAATTAATAGGACGAAGATCATTAAGGAACGATTATAAGTTTGACCATTAATATCAACAGGTTGATGCTCTTGATTCACTAATAGAATCCTCCTCTACGTTTTTTACAATGTGAAAAATATAATACTATTCGATATCTTTGTCAAATTATTTGACAAAGATATCGAATTTTTGGTAATTTATGATTGAAATATACACTTTGGAGGAAAATAATGGATCCGCTTTCTGAAAAAATTAGAAAAATGATCGCTAGTAAACAATTAAAGATTAATATGAGTGAAGTAGCACGTGTAACTGGTGTCTCTACTAGTCAACTAAGATATTGGGAGAAAAAGGGTTATATTAAATCGGAACAAGATGAGCAGAATAAAAATCACTATTTTAGTTTTCTAACAATTTTTCAGGTATTAACGATTAAAGTATTTTTGGATCAAGGCTTTACTTTAGCGATGGCTGTAAAAAAGGAACGTAAACGGCGCGAACTTCATAAGATTTTTACCCGTTTTATTACGGACGGCATCAAAGAGGTAGAACAAACTGGAGAAGATAGTGGAGAAGTTAAGCTGGGTGCATTAGCTGAAGATTCCACAAAAGAAGTATATGCAGTGATTGATGGTGAAAATACTAGTCTTCGTATTCGGGATCGGAAGGAAAATTAACGGATAATAAACTTTGTGTTAAGGTTAAAATGTAGAGGATAACCAAAGTAAATTAATTTGAGAAAGGAAGAATAACAATTGGCTACAACAGGTTTAAGTTATAGTGAGTTAAGCGAGGATGCTAAAGAAGTTGCCCTTAATTCCTTTATTAATTTTTATGTTGATCAATATCGTAGGGGCAGTTTAGAGATCCTTAGCTCACAAGTATCTAATGAATTAATGGCTACAATTAATCAAATCTTGTGCGATAATGCTTTTATGGGTCATCAGGAATTAGTTAATGTAAGCACGCGGCTAAGTAAGCCAGCTTATCAAAAAATTTTAACCGCATTGACTAATGTTAAATTTCATGAAGATGGGGAACCGGTTGTTGATTGGATGAAGGCTTGGGAACAAAAAGAGGAACAGTTACCAGAAGAAGATTAGGCAAGCAACTAGTGGGATTTAAAAAGGAAGGTGGAGTAAAGATAAATACTTTCTCCCACCTTCTTTTTTAATCAAAGAATTAGGCAATTACTACCTTCAATTTTGTAGATGTGGTAAAATAGTAGTTAGTTTTACGTACGGATTAAATAATTAAGATTAAGTGCCAATAATAAAATGAATATCAATAACCGACCTTGTCAGAACAAAGCGGTTCTTTTGGCTTACTTAAATTCCGTTAATTAACATGATAAAAATCTATAGAAGGAAAGGTATTATGACAAAATTAAAGATTAAAAACAATGAAGTTGCCTTTTACGCCATGGGTGGTCTTGGTGAGATTGGTAAAAATATGTATTGTGTACAATTCCAAGATGAAATTATTGTTATTGACTGTGGAGTTTTATTCCCCGAAGATGAATTACTAGGAGTGGATTACGTAATTCAAAATTATGATTACCTCATTGAAAATAAAGATAAGATTAAGGGAATCTTTATTACTCACGGTCACGAAGACCACATTGGAGGATTACCATTCTTCTTACAAAAGGTCAATGCACCTATTTATGCTGGACCATTTGCAATGTCATTAATTAAAGGAAAACTGGAAGAAAAACACTTACTAAGAAATGCCGAATTGCATGAAATCAATGAATTTGATGAGGTTCACTTTAAGAAATTATGGGTTAGTTTCTTCCGGACAACCCACTCAATTCCTGATACATTAGGGATTGCAGTTCATACTCCGCAAGGGACAATTGTTCAAACCGGGGACTTTAAGTTTGATTTGACACCGGTTGGTAATTTACCTGGTCCAAATCTTCAACAAATGGCCAAACTAGGCGATGATGGTGTTCTGCTATTGACTTCAGATAGTACAAACGCAGAACGACCGGAATTTACTAAGTCTGAACGATGGGTTGATATTCACATTCGGCGTATTTTTGAACGGATCAAGGGACGGATTATTTTCGCATCCTTTGCTTCTAACGTCTATCGTTTACGTGAAGCTTCTGATGCAGCCATTGCTCAAGGGCGTAAAATTGCTGTTTTTGGTCGTAGTATGGAGAATGCGATTACGGCTGGTCAAGAACTCGGTTATCTGAATATCCCTAAAGACTCATTGATTGACCAGAACGAAATTAATAACTATCCACCAGAAAAAGTATTGATCATGTGTACTGGATCGCAGGGTGAACCAATGGCGGCGCTTAGTCGGATTGCTAACGGAACTCACCGCCAGATTACCATTCAGCCTGAGGATACCGTTGTTTTCTCAAGTAACCCAATTCCGGGTAACACGACTAGCGTTAATGCCTTGATCAATAAGCTTGAAGAAGACGGTGCTAATGTTATTCACGGTTATGTTAACAATATCCATACATCCGGGCACGGTGGTCAAGTTGATGAAGAGTTTATGCTCCGCTTGATGAAGCCGAAATTCTTTGCGCCGGTTCACGGTGAATACCGGATGCAAAAAATTCACACTAAGTTAGCTGAAATGACTGGTGTACCAAAGGAAAATAGCTTTGTCCTTGCAAATGGGGATGTTTTAGCTCTTACGAAAGACTCTTGTCGAGTGGCGGACCATATTGATAGTGTTAGTGATGTTTATATTGATGGTCGTGATGCGGGAGATACGGTTGGAAATCCAGAAATTCGCGAACGACGCTTGCTTTCAGAAGAAGGTGTCGTAACAGCGATTGCGGTTGTCGACTTAAAGGATTATCAAATTGTTGCGGGGCCTGATATTGTTTCTCGTGGCTTTGTTTATATGCATGAATCACAAGAGCTGATTAAGGCAGCCAATCATGAAGTATTCTGGGCAATCCTTAATACATTTAAGAATCACAAACACATTGATCAACGGGTATTAAACCGGACAATTATCAGCCGTTTACAAAAATTACTCTATGATCGCACCGGTCGTCGTCCAGTGATTATTCCGATAGTGACAATTTTGAACGGTAATAATCGTTCCGAAAACCAACACTATCGTCGACCAAACAATAAAAATAATCAAACACATAAAAACGAACGACAAAATAATCATTCCCACCGGAACTCTCAGCAACATTCTAAAAAGAAGAATAGTAAAGAGAAGCAACCAGTTGCAACTGGAAACACAAAATAAACGATAAAAGAACTTGCGGTTTTTTTGCCTGCAGGTTCTTTTGTGGTTTAAACTAAAAAAAGAAGATTTGTTCTTAAAACTAAGGAGATTGTTTGGTATGATCATATTTAGCAATTATTTTAGATTTCCCAGAGAGGATGAGGAAAAATGACCGGAAACGATTATCTTAGGATCTGGTACCGGGTTCAAATTGGGGCGACCCTGGTCATTTTGGCAATGATGATGATTCGTAATTACGAATTTAATCGTCAGACTGTTGCATTAGCATTATTGATCATGGTTATTATTTTAGGAATTGGTTTAGTCTTTGAACTCTTACCTAATGTATCCTTGTTAGTTAAAAAGTTGAATGCATGGCTGCAGGTAATTGCCCAGCCGATAATTTTAGTGTTTGCTTGGGATGTAATGGTTCGAGAAATTATTGTTCTATTACATTTACCATCCCGGGGCGTTGTGACAATGATGATTTTTTATTACTTTATTATGTTTGCACCATTTGCAAGCGTAATTGGTGAGTTCATGCATTGGAGCATCGAACGGCTAATCTTTATTGCCTGGTTAGCTCAGGTGGTTTTTACGCCATTGATTGCCTTACCAACAGACTTGGTTGATAATCACTTCTTATTATTAGCATTATCGACTGGTGCAGTTGGCGCAGTTGCTTTCTTTATTCTTACGACAACTGTTATGCGGACGTGGCATTTATCATGGCCAGGATTAAAACCACACTGGAGCGGTGATTTTAATTGGGGGATATTTGCTGGATTAGTTGTTGTTGATATTATCTTTATGGCCTTAAATACGGGAGAAATGCCAAGGCTCCACCGTGCTAATTGGGATTTTACCCTTTCGGCGTTTGAGGCTGCGGTAATGGAAGAGACCTTATTCCGTTTTGCTATTCTTGGCATCTTATTCTATGCTTGGCGCAATGTTAAGCAACGCCTTCCGTTGGCATTGGCAACGAGTTCAATTTTATTCGGAATTGTTCATCTTACCAACTATGGCCCTCAAGAATGGTCAATGACTGTTTTACAAGCAGTTAGCGCAGCTGGGATTGGACTATTTTTTGCAACCGTTTATGTTTATACTGGTCAGTTATGGCTAGCAATGGTAATGCACTTCCTATTAGATTGGACGGCATTTATTGCTTCTGATTCAACGTTGATGACTGGCAAAGTAACAGTTCAAAATTGGATTGGGACGGGAATAGAATTAGTAGTATTTATTGGAATCGCCGTTTGGATGATGTTTGGACAACGACGTCAAGTGATGGAACGGCATGTTAATCGCTTGACCGGAGAGCATCAACGGTTTGACTTTATGATTCAGTATTAAATAAGTGAGTGGAAATTAACCGCCTTGTGGTTAATTTCCGCGATATTGTAACAATATTCATATAAAACGAGGCTGAGAAAAACAACAGTTTTTTCTCAGCCTCTGTTTATACTTATGCAATGTGTTTATGCAAATAACGTGCAACCAATGATAATGAGTAGCAGACAATAAAGTAGAGGACTGCTAACGCAACGAACATCGGAATAATATAATTTGTGTTTTGACCATAGATGATCTGGGCGTGGTACATTAACTCTGGCAAGACGATGATTGTTGCTAGTGATGTATCCTTAACTAATGAAATGAACTGACTAACGAGAGCCGGCATCATATTCTTAATTGCTTGTGGTAAGACAATAATTCGTAATGCTTGCCACTTAGTTAATCCATTAGCTAATGCCCCTTCCGTTTGACCGTAATCAATCGAATTTATCCCTGAGCGAACGATTTCAGCAACCATTGCCGATTCGAAAATTGAAAGCGCCATAATTGCGGCAGGAATAATTTCTGGTTTAATTCCGATATTGGGGAGGCCAAAGTAGGTGAAGAAAATTATTAGCAGGAGAGGAAGATTACGGATAATATCGATAATGAATCCTACAATTGCTGATAAGTATTTGATGTTAGCGTAACGAATAATTCCGAGAAAAGTTCCCAAAATAAAACTGATTATAATTGAAATTACGGAAACTTCAATCGTAATCCAAAGTCCTTCTAGGAGGAAACGGATATTAATCCATGAATAAGCGTCAATAAAGTTTTGCATTGATCATCCCTCCTAGGCTAATTTCTTTTCAAGGTGTCGCATATAATAACTCAACGGAAGCGTGATGATGAGGTACATGATCCCGACAATGAAATACGTGGGCATAGTTGCTAAGGTATCGTTTGCAATTAGATTTCCTTGGTACATAAGATCAAAGCCAGCGACAAAGGCAAGGACCGATGAGTTTTTAACCAAATTGATAAATTGATTGCCAAGTGGTGGAATAACAACGCGAAATGCTTGTGGTAAAACAATGTAGCGCATCGCTTGTCCATAAGTAAGTCCATTGGCAAGGGCTCCTTCCATTTGACCAGGATCAATTGAATTAATTCCAGCACGCACAGTTTCAGCAATAAATGCAGACGTATAAAGAGTTAAGCCAATTGTTCCCGCAGTAAATCCATTAATTTTCACTACATACATTGGGATAATCAGGAAAAAAGCCATTGTAATTACCAATAGTGGGATATTACGAAAGACCTCCACATAGACATGACCGATGATTTTTAAAACCCGATGCTGCGAAATCTCGAGAAGGGCAAAAAAGGTTCCAATAATAAGGCTCCCGATTAGTGCAATAAGGCTACATAGAATAGTATTCCAGAGGCCGGTTAAAAGGGGATGCCACTCATTTATAATTAAATTTAACATTAGCGCTTCATCTCCTGATAATTAAATCCTTTAACATTGCCAAACCATTTAAGAAGAAGACGGTTGTAGGTTCCATCCTTTTCAACTTCTCTTAACGCCCAGTTTAATTTATTGCGAAAACGTGTTTGATTTTTGTTAACGGCGATTCCATAAGGTTCTTTAGTAAAGTTACCGCCGACAACTTCATAGCCTGGGTTTTCAGCTGCCATCCCATAGAGAATCCCATTATCAGTGGTAAGGGCATCCCCCTGTTTAGATTTAAGGGCCGTCATCGCTTGAGCATAGTCAGATAATTGAAGGGCACGTGCTTTAGGAGCAAACTTCGCAACGTTTTTAACTGAATTTGATCCAGAAACCCCAAGAATTATAGCACCTCGTCGATTTAAATCGCTGATGTTTTTGATTGGACTTCCCTTTTTAACTAGGAGAGATTGACCAGCATCAAAGTAAGAATGGGTAAAGTCAACTTGCTTTTCTCGCTCAGGAGTGATCGTCATGGTTGCCATAATCGCATCAATATTACCATTTTTTAATAGGGGCACCCGGGTTCCGCTGGTTACAGGAACAAAAATTGGTTTTCCCTGTGGGCCGAGGATCTTTTTTGTAATAGCTGTTGCAAGATCAATTTCAAATCCTTCTAGCTTTCCTGTCCGGATATTTTCCAGCCCAAATAGGCGGGTATCTGCTTTAACTCCCCAGATAATTCGTTGACTACGCATATCTTCGGTCAGAACATCTTTTTTTGCAATTGAGGTACCGCAGGCAGAAAGAGTAAGGAGAGCAACAAAGAGGAGGGCGCTAAGACTAATCAATCGCCAATACTTTTTCATTATAATTCCTCCTTAGTGACCACTGATCTTACTCATAAATTCGCGAGCACGCTCTGTAGAAGGCTGGTCGCCAAAGAATTTTTCGGTGGAATCGTCTTCTAAGATCCGACCATCTGCCATAAAAATAACCCGGTCAGCAACTGCCCGTGCAAAGCCCATTTCGTGGGTCACTACTAACATTGTCATGTTGGAGTTTTTAGCGATATCTTTCATAACGTCTAAAACATCATCAATCATTTCAGGATCGAGAGCACTTGTTGGTTCATCGAATAGGAGGCATTTAGGCTTCATAGCAAGACTGCGGGCAATCGCAATTCGTTGTTTTTGCCCTCCAGATAGCTGAGCAGGCATACTTTCAGCTTTATTTGCAAGGCCAACTTTATCAAGCAGTTTCATTGCTAACTCACGGTTTTCTTCTTCCGGACGCTTTAATACAATTCGTGGTGCGAGCATTATGTTTTCGATAACACTCTTATTGTTGTATAAGTTAAAGTGTTGAAAGACCATTCCGACATCTTTTCGAATTAAATTTACATTGGTTTTCTTATCGGCAAGGTCAAACCCATTAACGATTAATTGACCGTCTCTAATAGGATCTAAACCATTAACAGTCCGGATTAAACTACTTTTTCCCGAGCCAGATGGCCCAATTAAAACAACTGTTTCACCATCATCGATTGTTAAATTAATATCTTTTAATGCATGAAACTTGCCATAATATTTTTGTACATTATGAAATTCAATCATTGACATGAAATAATTAACCCCATTTCGTTGATATTATCAAGAAGTAAGTAACTTTTATTATATCGATTGTTCTATAAGTCGTCAAAATGAGAATTGTGTAGAAGTGAATTTGAAAAAATAATTATAAAATTCTTTAATAAATCACTTTTATTTTAGGAAGGCCAAAATAATTATTTACAAAATCGAGATAAGTAGTAACATAAGGAGTGAAGAATATGATTTAACGAAGAGGAGCGAGTAATGCTTCACCGTTAAAGTGTAGAACATAGGGAGGAGAATACTAATGTTCGAAATAAAGCCAAAGAAGTTCAAGAAGATCCTCGTTGGTGTTGACGATGCACCAGATGCCCGTGCCGCTTTCTCATACGCGGTTGATAAGGCGAAACGTGATGGTTCAGAGCTAGGAATTGTATCAATTTTAGAAACTGACCGGGTAAATGTATATCAAATCTTAGATAAGGATTATGTTCATAGCAGTGAAGACGAATTACGTCAACGGGTAAATGAATATGTCCAAGCAGCAATTGATTACGGCGTTGATCCAGAAAAGATTACGGCGATTGTTGATCGTGGGGAGCGGCCAGCTGAGCGGATTTGTAATCATGTTATCCCCGCTTTTCAGCCAGATTTATTAGTTGTTGGTTCAATTGGTAAGAAGGGTAATCGTAAGGCGGTTGGTTCTCAGGCATCATACATGGCTCGTCATGCTGGAACGTCAGTATTTGTTATTCGGACAAACACTGTTCAGGCTTATGAATAAATAATTTAATTTTTAAGATTATTGCGATAGTTCTGATTAGGACTATCGCTTTTTACATGAAAATATATTTTTTAATGATTCTAAGATAGAATATCATTTGAAGATTATTTGGTTGTTTTTACTTATCTCTATGTTATAATGATTCTAAACTAAAAGAGGGAAGGGATAAATTTGTCCAAGAAAAAGATGTCACTAGCACAAAAGGTAAACGTTCTGCGTGCAAGTGTGATGGGGGCTAATGATGGGATTATTTCAATTGCCGGAATTGTTATCGGGGTGGCAGCGGCAACGAGTAATGCCCGTTCCATCTTAATCGCGGGTTTGTCCGGAACACTTGCCGGTATGATCTCAATGTGTATGGGGGAGTACGTCTCAGTTTCGACCCAAAAGGACTCACAAAAAATGGCTTTGATTAGTGAAAAGCAGCGGCTTCAGAATCAATACCAGCATGAATTTGACTATGTTCAAAAGAAATATGAAGCTCAAGACATTGATTCGCAATTAGCTAAACAAGCGACGAAAGAATTAATGGAAAAAGATGCCTTAGGGACAGCTGTTCAAGAGCGCTATGGCTTTAATCCCAATGAGTTTACAAGTCCATATGCTGCGGCGATTGCTTCCTTTATATCCTTTCCAACTGGTTCAATTTTACCAATGGTGGCGGTTACCGTTTCTCCCGCAAATGTTCGAATCTTAGCAACCGCAATTGCAGTTCTAATTGCCTTGTTAATTACTGGTTATTTTGCGGCGGTTTTAGGAAAATCTAACCGGATTAAATCGATGATCAGGAATGCAGCTGCTGGATTATTAACAATGGGGGTTACGTACCTGATTGGACAATTATTTGCGCGGTAGGGAGATGAGATTAAATGAGTATTAAGGTGAAAAAGCATCAGAAGCAAACAATGGAAGAAAAACTGAATACGTTACGAGCAGGGGTACTAGGTTCAAATGATGGGATTTTGACTGTTGTCGGTGTTTTGGTATCGGTGGCAGCAGCGACAAGTGACCGTTTTACTATCTTCATTGCTGGCTTATCTGATTTGCTTGCCTGTGCATTTTCAATGGCTTCTGGCGAATATGCCTCTGTATCTACTCAAAAGGATACAGAAAAAGCGGCCGTTGCTAAAGAAGAGCAACTCTTAAAGGACGATTATGAAGGGGAACTTGCGGCAGTAAAAGACTATTATGTAAATAAAGGAGTTACTCCTGAAACATCAATCAAAATTGCTAAGGATCTCCTTAATAAAAAGCCCCTCGAGACAGTTGTTCGGATTAAGTATGATGTTGAGCTTGGTCACTATCTTAACCCTTGGGATGCTGCATTTTCTTCTCTTTTTTCAGCAGCTGCCGGAGGATTAATTCCGTTGATGGCGATGACTTTTGCTCCCGAAGCATATAAGTGGTATGCCGTGATTTTGGCAGTTGCCTTTACGAGCGCTCTAACCGGTTATATCAGTTCTAAACTCGGGAACGGGCTTGTAAAAATTGCAGTTATTCGAAATATTATTATTGGTTTGATTACGATTACGATTCACTATGGAGTCGGAAAATTATTTTAATCGATGTAAAAAAATAGGAAGCAAGAGGCTGAGTTTTCGCTCAACTTTTTGCTTCCTTTTAATTTTAGTCCTCTTTGAAATCGTTATTAATAACGTTCTTTTCATCAACAGGAGTGTTGAATAATTTTTCATCTTTCCCACGGTGATATTCTGCTTGAATAGTAACGTGACAGATCCCATATTTTTCATGCAAGATTTTTTCTACTTGACTATAGATTCGCTCAACCTGCCTTAGTGGCAAGTCATCACAATTAAGATGGGCAGAGAAAATGATTCGGTGTTCATCCATCATCCATGCATGGACGTGATGAACTGCCGTAACTCCGTCGATTTGCTTTAAATCATTTTCGATGGAATTATAATCAAGATCTGGGGAGGACTGCATGAGAATTTTAATGGTTTGATTAATAATTGGCCAAGCCTCATAAGCAATATAGAGGGCAACCCCAATTGTCAAGGCGGGATCAAGCCATGGAACATTAACAAAGGTAAGAATGATTCCTCCAATGATAACGGCAACTGATGAAAGTGCATCACTTAGAATATGGAGATAAGTTGCTTTGACATTTAAGCTGTCTTCGCTTCCGGCATGTAAGAGGGCTGCAGAAATAAAGTTGGCAAGCAGACCAATCACGGCTACAGTTAACATAATGCCCCCGTTAATATGCTGGGGATGCTCTAACCGCTTAATAGCTTCAATAATTAAAAAGACAGAGATAACAATTAAAAAAATACTATTAGTTAATGCTGAGAGGATTTCAGCTCGACGGTAGCCATAAGTTCGTTGCTGATTCTCTGGTTGCCCGCCAATATGCTGGGCAAAGTAGCCTAGTACAATGGAAAGCGAATCCCCTAAATTATGAAAAGCATCTGATAGTAAGGCTAAACTTCCTGAAAGAATACCTCCGAAGATTTCAACAATTGTAATTAATACATTTAGGAGGGTAACTGCTAAAAAGCGTTTCCCTGTTACTTTTTCGTCCATGATTTACCTACTCCTCCGTAAAGATCGATTGCGGGTTTATAAAAAGCTTATAACAAAAAAGTTAGGCTTTCCAAACTACACTTTTAATAATATGCTATAATCAATTTGGGTTCAATGTTAATATATAAAAACACATAATGACCGATCGTAGGCCAAATTTTAATACCCAGAGGTGAAACAATTTGACTCCAATGAAGGAAGACTATCTAAAAATTATTTTTGAATTAGGTGGTAGTCATAAAAAAGTTTCTAATAAAGAGATTTCCCTTGGACTAGGAATTGCCGCTGGATCAGTAACCGAGATGATTTCTAAGTTGGCTGACGAAGGGCTAGTTGTTCATGAACCATATGCTGGTATTTCTTTAACTGAAAAGGGACAAAAGTATGCTGCAGAATTAGTTCGAAAGCATCGTTTATGGGAAACATTTTTAGTGGATAAGCTTCACTACAATTTTGCCGACGTCCATTCAGAAGCGGAAATTCTTGAACATCAGACAAGTGATCGACTAGCAACGGCCTTAGATGCTTTTCTTCAACACCCTGATCATTGTCCGCATGGTGGAGTAATTCCATCAGCTAATGGCAAGTTCCCAGATGTAACACATCGTTTATTAGCAGATGCTGATGATGGGGAAAAAGTTGAACTAGAACGATTCTTAGATAATCATGAACTTCTCACTTACTTAGAAGAGTTAGGATTACGACCTCAGGAACAAGTAACTGTAATTCGCCATGAGCCTTTTGAAGGACCAATTGTGATTCAAAAAGAGGATAACGACCAAGAAATTAATGTTTCATATAAGGCCTCACATAATATTTTTATTGAACCGGACACAGCTCAAGAAAATAAAGGTTAATTATGTAAATGATTGCTTATGTGATACAATGGTTTTTGTAGTTTTTTTAAGTGCGGTTGGTTCGATTGTTTCATTGCAAATGGATCTCTTCACCTGAGACGAATTACAAATTATATTAGTGCTTAATGCACAGGAGGATTTCCAACATGGAACAAGGAACTGTTAAATGGTTTAATGACGATAAGGGGTATGGCTTCATTACTCGTGAAAGCGGCGATGACGTGTTTGTTCATTTTTCTGCTATTCAAGGGGATGGCTTTAAGTCATTGAGCGAAGGACAACATGTTACGTTTGAAGTTGAAGAAGGCGAACGTGGCCTTCAAGCTGCAAATGTAGTTAAAGACTAAATACAAAAAACGACTGGATTTTTCCGGCCGTTTTTTTGTATTGAGCTCCTTATCTAAACAGAGGATAATAATAAATATCTTTGAACAGAGAAGGCGAAAAGATGTTAACGAAACGACGACAAGCACTAGCACTAAAGACTTGTTTGCTAGCTGGGAGACTTTTAATTGAAAATGGATCAAATATGGAACGAGTTAACGACACCTTATCCCGAATGGCAAAAAGTGCAGGACTTCATGGCTTTCAGGCTTTTACAACCGTAACTGGAATTGTAGTTGGGACGATTAATGAACCTGATGCCCAAGTAATTACTATTCGTCATCGCAAAAACAATTTAAGTAAAATTGCGGATGTCAATGAAGTTTCTCGTGAACTAGCACGGCGCAAAATTGATGTTCCACAAGCATTTGCTAAATTAAAAAAGATTGATCACCAAAAGATGTCAAGATGGCAAAACTGGTATGAATCATTTGCTGCTGCGATTTTAAGTGGTGCATTAATGATTGTCTTTACAGGTAATGTTTCTGATTCTTGGGCTGGCTTTCTTGCAGGTGGCGTAGGTTACGGAGCATTTTCATACCTTTTACGAAAGTATAAGATTCAATATTTAGGAGAGTTTTGTTCTTCCTTAATTATAGGTATTTTGGCGGTGATCTTTGTTAAAATGCACCTTGCTAATAATATTAATGATATTATTATTGGTGCGGTTATGCCTCTGGTTCCTGGGGTGCCCTTAACTAATGCGGCACGGGATTTAGTTTCCGGAAACTTAATTAGTGGACCTACAAGAGGGATTGAGGCGATTCTAACTGCCGTTTCGATTGGTAGTGCAATTGTAATTGTTCTGCACTTTAATTAGGAGGGTAGGAGATGAATTGGGGTAACCTATTATTACAATTTTTCTTATGCTATGTTTCGACAGTTTGTTTTGGTATCCTCTTAAATATTCCTAAACGTGCCTATCATACTGCGGGGATGATTGGTGGAGGCGTATGGGTAGTCTACTGGATAATGTATTATTGCAGTGGCATTGGCCTTGCGTTTAGTAATTTAGTTGCTGCAATCTTAATTTCGGTATTAAGCCAGGCAGCAGCTCGTCGAAAACGAATGCCAATTATTGTTTTTAATGTGCCCGCGCTAGTTCCATTTGTGCCTGGAGGACAGGCTTATAAAATGGTTCGTAATTTTGCTATTGGTAATTACCATCTTGTTAATGTTTATTTCTACCAGGTAGTTGTCATTGTTGGTGCAATTACGCTTGGCTTTGGTTTGGGAGAGCTTTTAAATCGTGTTTTGAACTATCTTCATAAATATTTAATCAAAAAGTCACGATGGAATTTTTGACACTGTGGTATACTTATTTTTGATTAATTAATTTAAGTTAGGAGAATCCTTGATTATGTTTATTGAACGTGATGATCATCGGTGGTGGCGCTTTGCCTTAAGCGGTGGTTTCTTTATCGCATTGATGCTATTAATTATGTTTAATTCGTCAGTGCTAACAATGATTGATGCTGTTCTGCAGTCGTTATTTACTAGTCAGCGCCTGGAAGGAATTGGTTGGTTCCATGCTTTGATGAGCTTACTTTCATTTTTAGTTAAACCGGTCTTAGATTTAGTATGGGTATTTATTATTGCAGGTGTTTTATGGTTGAAGGGCTATCGCATCCCGGCTTTATGGTCATTAGGAACGATTTTTGGTGGTGATGTGCTTGGAACAATTATTAAACACATCGTTAAGCGGGTCCGTCCTGCACAACACTTGGCAGCAGATGATGGCTATAGTTTCCCTAGTGGTCACACTTTAGGATTCTTCTTGGTAGTAGCAATTTTATTCTTAATTGTAATTCCG
The DNA here is from genome assembly GCA_946487795.1 of uncultured Lactobacillus sp. Taxonomy (GTDB): domain Bacteria; phylum Bacillota; class Bacilli; order Lactobacillales; family Lactobacillaceae; genus Limosilactobacillus; species Limosilactobacillus kinnaridis. The sequence continues at coordinate 17,447 of CAMLUN010000021.1, forward strand.
CTTATTCAAAAAGCATCTGTCCGCACAATTTTGCAAATTTTATTAATATTTGCAGTCTTCTTTTTGGCGGTATCGCGGGTATATCTTTATGCTCACTGGCCTTTTGATACTATTGGTGCAATGTTATTAGCTTATGCATGGTTACAAGTAGCTGAATGGCTCTATGTCGCTTGGGCACCACGATTGCAACGGATTCCGTTCTTCCGTAGTATTGAAATTTAATAATCGAAATTGATGGAGGGCAATCTTTTTGGTTGCTTCTCTTTTTTATTTCCCGGGAAATAGGAGAAAAATGAGTGAAATTATAATTGAATCAGCAAAAACTAATAACAATTTAGGAGCAATAGTTAAATTGTTGGATAATGAAAACTTAACACAAGCAGTGGGACTGCTTTTACCACTTCAAAGAGAAAAACGTGTGCAAGCTATTAAGATGTTTGTTCGCCAGAATCATGTAATGGTAGTGAAACTAAATGAAGATGTAGTGGGGATGATTGTATTAAGTGCTTGGTATGGGGATGAAGGAAAAAGAATTGCTCATCATTATGAATTAGGTTATCTTTTGCAGCAAAACCAATGGAATAAAGGCATAATGACAACTGCACTTCAAAAATTTATTTCTATTTTGCCATCTAAAATTACGATTCATGCGGAGTGCAAACAAAGCAATTATCGTTCTCAGCGAGTACTTGTTAAATGTGGTTTTACTTATGACAAGGATGACTTATGGCAATGCATTATTAAATAATCGGACTTGCATTTTTATTTGAGTGGGGTATAATTTCATTCGATGAAGAGGTTGCATATTTTATCAGTAACTAGTATTAGGTGAATAAGCACCGGAGTATTAGTAAAAGGAAAATATGCCGAAACACTACTTAGCTTATTTCTGGTAGATGTTGGGCTATAGTCACAATAGGCTATAGACTGTCGCAATAATTGCGGGGCGCTTCCTAAATTGATTCAACGATTAATTATAGGTATTAAGTTGGGTCTTCTGGTGGGGTTACCGATCAGAAGACCCTTTTAATTTATCCTCTTCGAAAATGTTGACGTTAAGGCACACAAATTTGGAGGAAATATATTTATGGCAGATGAATCTAAGTCGACGGGTCATATGGAACGGACATTACAGACACGTCACTTGTCCATGATTGCTCTTGGTGGAACAATCGGTACGGGACTTTTTATTGCCAGTGGATCCGCTATTTCAACTGCGGGACCTGGCGGAGCGTTAGTTGCATATGGAATTATGGGAATTATGGTTTATTTCCTAATGACGAGTCTAGGGGAAATGGCAACATATATGCCATTAACTGGGTCATTTTCAGCTTATTCAACAAAATTTGTTGATCCAGCACTAGGTTTTGCTCTTGGTTGGAATTATTGGTTTAACTGGGCGATTACAATCCCCGTAGATGTTACAACTGCGGGAATTGTAATGAATTATTGGCTTCCTAATGTTCCAGGCTGGATTTTTAGTGTAACAGTGATGGTATTAATTTTCTTAATCAATTATTTATCAGTACGATCTTATGGTGAAACTGAATTTTGGCTTGCTTTAATCAAAGTTGTCACAGTTATCGTATTTTTAATTGTCGGTGTTGCAATTATTTTTGGAATTATGGGTGGTAAGCCAGTTGGATTAAGCAACTTCCACTATAAGCAGGCACCGTTTGTTGGAGGTGTGCCAGCAATTATTAGTGTTTTCTTGGTTGCTGGGTTCTCATTCCAAGGAACAGAATTAGTTGGAATTACTGCTGGTGAAGCTGCTACACCAGAAAAGTCTGTCTCAAAGGCAATCCATTCAACTTTCTGGCGAATTTTACTTTTTTATATTTTTGCTATTTTTGTTATTGCCTGCATCCTTCCTTACACAGATAAGAACTTATTGAATCAAGACGTTTCAAATATTACAATGAGTCCATTTACGATTGTGTTTAAGCGGGCAGGATTAGCATTTGCGGCTAGTGCAATGAATGCGGTTATCTTAACTGCCGTCATTTCTGCTGCTAACTCTGGTTTATATGCTTCAACCCGGATGCTTTATTCACAAGCGCGTGAAGGATATGCATGGCGGATTTTTGGTTATGTAAACCGGCGTGGTATTCCTATTTATGCTTTGCTGGGAACAATGGTTGTTTCATTAGCAGCCTATGCAACCCAATTCATTGGTCCCAAAGCTTATAACTACTTAATTGGTGCATCTGGATTGTGTGGATTTATTGCATGGTTAGGAATTGCAATTTCCCACTACCGCTTTAGGAGGGCATTTCTTAAGCAAGGCCATACACTGTCTGAATTGAAGTATCATGCAACAGGGTTCCCATTTGGCCCAGTATTCGCGCTTACTCTATGTATTGTCGTTATTTGTGGTCAAAACATTGATGCTTTTGTAAAAATGGATTGGCAAAACATTTTAATTACTTACATGGGAATTCCATTATTCTTAATTCTTTTCTTCTACTACAAGATTCGTTACAAGACGCACTTGATTCCGCTTGATAAGGTTGATTTATCAAGGCGAACAAAGGGTGAATCGTACGAACCGGAAGATGATTAATAAAATAAAAAGGGAACGAGAAAATACTCGCTCCTTTTTATTTTAAATGTTAGAATTGTTTTCGTTACTTTTTGAATTTGAAACAGGGGGAAATAACTAATGATTGCTATAGCCGGGACAATCGGTGCAGGAAAGACCAGTTTGACAAAGCTGTTGGCAGACCATCTTAATAGCCAGGCCTTCTATGAATCTGTTGATGACAATAAAATTTTGCCGCTTTTTTATAAAGATCCTAAAAAATATGGTTTCTTATTACAGATTTACTTTTTAAACAAGCGGCTTGATGAGATTAAAGATTCATACTCAAATGATTTAAATGTTTTGGACCGTTCAATTTTTGAAGATGCCTTATTATTCAAGTTAAACGCAGATATGGGTCGAGCTACGGAAACGGAGTCAAATATTTATTCTTCATTATTAGGTAACATGATGGAAGAATTACCAGAGCAACCACACCAAAAAGCCCCCAACCTTTTAATTACAATTAGGATTTCGTTTGAGACAATGCTTGAACGGATTAAGAAACGGGGACGTTCATTTGAACAAATTGCTAATGATCCTTCATTATATTCATATTATAAAAACTTAAACGAACGTTATGTTCAATGGTATGAGGATTATAATGAAAGTCCTAAGATGGTTATTAATGGTGATAAATATGATTTTGTTGAAGATCCGGCTGCTGCTAAGAAGGTCTTAGCCATGATTGATGAAAAATTAATTGAATTAAATCTTAAATAGGATTTGACAAAAAATTATATAGATGATATATTAAATAGGCTGATTTATATAGCAAGCCTATTTATGGAGGATTAGCTCAGTTGGGAGAGCATCTGCCTTACAAGCAGGGGGTCACAGGTTCGAGCCCTGTATCCTCCATTAATTTGCGGATGTGGCGGAATTGGCAGACGCGCAAGATTTAGGATCTTGTATCATTTTGATGTAAGGGTTCAAGTCCCTTCATCCGCATTTAATATTTTTTGAAAATTCTTGTTGACATTGATGAGATTTTCGTGTAATATTAATAATCGTTGATAGGGAATAACTTATCAAAGACATGCGGAAGTAGTTCAGTGGTAGAACATCACCTTGCCATGGTGGGGGTCGCGGGT
>CAMLUN010000022.1 GCA_946487795.1 uncultured Lactobacillus sp.
GTCCTAGCCAATCGTTATCAGCGTGGTAAGCTTGAACCGCTTTTGTAACGGCAGCTGGAGTGGTTAACTGGTAATTTTGTTGAATGATTCGCTGTGCACCCTCAATGATCCACTGCAAGACTGCCGAACCGGCTTGTTCGGTTAGGTACTGAGCGTAGTTTTTAATATCATTGCGTTTAGCAATCGTGGTTTTAAAGGGGATTACAATTAACCTCCGCCAGATCCCTTCATCGTTGCCACCTACGTGGGGTAGGTAGTTGGTGTACAGCACGATGGTGTGACTGGGCGTAAAGGAGAAGGGTTTCATGTATTTCTTTTCGGCGTAAATTTCATCTGTTGAACAAAGCTGCTTGACGATGGAAGTGTTTAGCCGTTTGCCTTCTTCAAGTTCAGCGGAGATGATTAAACGCTTGCCTTTGACTTCAGCCATTTCTGGTTTGACGTTTCGTCGAACACCGGTCGTTAGTGCATCTGCTGAGAGATGGCCGGTATAACTGCCGAGTACATTAGCGATGGTGTTCCAGAAGGTTGACTTACCATTCCTCCCGCTGCCGTAAGCAATAATCAGAGCTTCCAGGTACACCTGACCGATCGCAACCAGTCCCACAATTTCTTGGACGTAATTAATCAACGCTTGGTCACCGCAGAAGAAAGTAGTGAGTGCTTCCTGCCAGAGTGAAGCTCCTTGATTACCAGGAACACAGGATGTGGATTTGGTGATTAATTCATCAGCTTGAATTTCCTGTTGACCGTGCATCCCTTTCTTTAAATTGAAAGGTCCGTTGGGCGTGTTCAACAAAAACGGATCAGCATCAAAATCATTAATCTCTTTGACGAGCTTTGGTCGAGAATTAGTTAAGATCCCGTTAATACCTCGAGTGCTGCGTTCCTTGAGAATAAAGGCTTCGTAAGCTTTAGCATTTTCGTAATCCTTGAATGCGGCTAGTTGTTCATCATTAAAAGTACGACTAGCTTTTGTTTTACCCATTGCTTGCAAAGCGGATGTCACACCATTTTGCTGAATCTTCTTATAACTATTAGTGACACGAAGCTGAGCATCGGCCAATTGTTTATCGGTAAAGCGCTGGACTTCACCGAGTGCTAAGGGTTCAGACTCTTGCCAAACCTTCCCATCGAACCACATAAAACCTGATTGGTTGGTATAGCAAACCCGCTCTTTGCAGTTGTTGACAAAGACATAAGATTCACCAGTATCCGAGTAATCATCCGGTTGTAGATCGTCATTGGGCTGATTGTATTCTTCAGGCGGAATATAACCTTTTTGACTAGCCATGCGCTGTCCAAATTTGGTGGCACTGTGCCAGATGTTTTTTAACTCCTGCTTGCTTAGTGGTGGATTGCACTTAGCGGCTTCCTCCTGAAATGCCTGACGGGCTTCATCAGTATTGCCAAGACGCATAATGATGCGACCGGCAAAATGTGAGAGGGTTGCATTACGTTGACCTTCATGGATTGCTCCCACGTTTTGCTGAGCAAAGTAACGTTGCACCATCATAAATTTATCCACGGTTTGTGATCCTTCATGCCAGATGGCTTTAGTACTAGACACACCAAAGACAAAACGGGCCGCATCAAGCGCATTATCATCAAAATAGGGAAAGTATTCTTGAATTTCGTGCTTTAGTTCAGCATAGGTTTTAGCATCCGTAATCTCAGTAATCGGAAAGTAGACGTGAAACTTAGGCCGGGGTGCTTTATGGTGCTTGGCCTTCATATTGTTTCGCGAGAAAGTAATGGCGTAGGAAACATCATCGAAATAGTTAGCAATGTTTGCGGGCTTGATCCAAGTAGTCGGATCATCAGAATGATCATTGTCACAGTCCATGACCAGACAATCAGCTTTGATAAAGTTTACAATGCTGCGTTGGCTGTTTTTGAATAGGCCACAGACATGATCGTGTTGGACAGCCTGTTTCAGTTCTTGGGCATTGGTGATAGTCAGTTGGTTTGGATAAATAGTGTTGCTAGCCTGACCGGAATTAGCTGCCGTCGATAAAGTAAAATGCATCTTTAGTTAGCCTCCATTTCGTTATTAAAGTAGCGGATATTTTTATTTTTACGTTTGGCTAAGCGGATGAAGTAGCGCATATCATGTGTTGGCTTACCAAATGACCAGGCTTCGGCGCATTTAGTTAGTAGCACAATGTTAATAAAGGCGGCTACTTGAAATTCGCGTGAATGGTGCAGGTTAATAAATTGAGGTAGGTAAAGCTGTGGACAAACGGGGATGCCACCATGTTGATAGACAAAACGGCAGTTGGAGCGCACTGTCCTGATACTTTCGGCATCGCTCTTTACTACTTCTGTAAACGGCGCAATGACAAAGATCATTGGTCGGTAGTGTGGATTCGGTTTGTCTTGGCGCAGCTTGGTAATTGCTATAGTTGCTTCTGACATAGATTCAGATCCTTTCATTAAATTAGAGAACTAGAAAAGCCCTCACCAATAAGCCAGATGAGGGCAGAAAGTAAACCATTAAAATTAATCTTTTTTGTAAAAGTCGCTAACAAAACCAGCAGCGTTGAGGATTAAACCATTGGCCCAGTCGGGAACCTTGGTCATGAGCTGAACCGTGGTGTCAAGTGACCGATTGAAAGGGGCGTCAATTACGGCTTCATCGTGAATATGCATTACCACTGTATTCCCAGTAGCTTCTAATCGGCGCATTGCTTCAGCAAGCAAGTCACGACTAGTTGCTTGGACAATGTTTTCTACCAGCTTGGCCCCATAGGTTTCAATTCGATCCCATTTTTTCACGGTGTTGATCCCCATGAAGGTAATCGATTCAGAACCAAACCGGTTAATGCCAATTTTAGGTTGGGGGTAGCAAAGATAACGTCCCGACCGTAAACGAAGAAACATGCAACCACTGCGATAAATAAATTTCATTTCGTGGGTAGTTTGCGGGAGGTGCGTTTTAATACATTCTTTAGCTGCTTTATCAACGTCCCACCAAAACTGTACAATGTGAGGACTAGCATTACGCCACATTTGAACCAGTGGCGGTAATTCATCATCGGTTAGGCCTAACTTAGTGGCACCCATGGCTTTGAGTGCACCAATGGAACCACCATAGCCCAGGGCGAGTTCGGCGATTTTGCCTTTTTGCCGGAGTTCACCATTGATGCCATGCTTGACCACCGGGACACCAAACATCTGACTAGCGGATGCACAATAGATATCTTCATTCTTGGCAAAGGCGTCTTGGCGCCATTTTTCATTAGATAGCCAAGCAATCACCCGTGCTTCAACCGCTGAGAAGTCAGCCACGTAGAAATGATGATTTTTGCTTGGGATGAAAGCTGTGCGAATCAATTGTGATAAGACGTCTGGCACGGAATCGTAAAGCATTGCAAGTGCTGGTACGTTGCCTTGCTTAACTAGTTCACGAGCTTCTTCGAGATCAGGCATCGAATTACGGGGAAGGTTTTGAATCTGGACTAAGCGACCAGCCCATCGACCCGTTCGGTTAGCACCGTAAAATTGCAAAAGACCATGGACACGACCATCTTGGCACATAGCTTTCTGCATGGCCTGGTACTTTTTGACACTGGATTTAGATAACAGCTGGCGGAGAGCTAATACTTGATGAACCTTACCGGTAGTGGTTTGTAATAGCTGTGTCACTGATGCTTTGGACAGTGAATCAGTTTTAACGCCTTGCTGATGGAGCCAGTCTTTTAGTTGCAAAGGAGAGTTAGGATTTGCTAGACCCGTTATATTTTTAGCAGTTTGTAGGTACTTGTCATGGAAGACGCTTTGGCATTTGATTGCATTGTTAACTAATTGTTGGTCAATTCGGATACCGCGATCATTAATGCCTTGATCCATCCAATAGTTTTCCCATTCATTCTGTAGGACTGGGAAGCGTTCGAGCTTCTGGGTGATTTCCATTTCAACTTCGACGTCACGCTGATTGTATTGCTTGAATTGTTGCCATTTATCGGGAGCATGGTAGGGAAAGTTACGAGTGCGATTTTGATTAGCCTTCGTGGGTTTGCAAGGGGTGCAAAAGTAGCGAACAAGTTCCTTACCAGCAGTGATCTTTTGCCGTGGTAGCCCTAGCACACTTCCGACATCTCGCAGTGATAAAGGTAGTCCAAGAGTGGCAGACCAAACGCGGGAACAATGCCAACCAGCTGGTTTTAAACGGCGACCGATATAACGTGACAGACAAACTCGTTCAAATTGAGCATTAAAAGCACTTTTAATAATATCGGGGTTATCTAGGGCTTCAATAATCTGTGGTGGGATCTTTTCGCCTTGAGTTAAGTCCACCACCTTGACGGGACCAAAGTCGGTGGCATAACCAAAGAGCAAAAGTTCAAAATCATCGCTATCAGCATAACGATAGACACCAGTATGATTTAGGTTGGTACTGGAATAAGTTTCAATATCAATTGAGATTTGCTTCATTAGGAATCCTTTCTACAAAAAATGGGTAGTCAAAATCGACTGCCCATCTTTTGGTTTAAGCTAAGAAATCATCGTCACTACTATCATCAATCACTGTGAAGTCATCGCTGGCACTTGCATGTCCACCTAGTGGTTCACCATCACGAATCTTCTGGATATTACCCAGACCACAGGCGATTCCACGGTTACCATTGGTGTTAAAAGCATAGAAGTTAATGGAAACTCGGGCATAGCAGCCACTGTAAACTTCATCACGATCAAGGATTGGTTGGACATGCTTGTCCACAATCTGTGGTGCCGTGATCGAATTAGCATTGATAAAGTAACTATCTTGGTAGGCAGCATCATCACGTTCCACATCCCCATCGCGCAGAGGTAGCTTGAGAGTGGCCTTATTAGGCTTCTTACCACCAAACTTTCCAATTCCTTCCTGGATGGCAGCATCGATAGCTTTTTCGATGGCAGTGACTGTCTTTTGATCGGACTTGGGGATGATTAGACTAACTGAATACTTTTCCTTACCACCATTGATAGACTTAGGTTCCCAGATGTTGGCATAAGAGAGACGAGTGTTGATACCAGTAACGACCTTAGTTTGTTGTGACATATTATTTTTCCTCCTTAAATTCATCTTGTGGGTTAGATTTGCTAATACTCTGACGTTGATCGGAATTTGGCACCAGAGTTGGCTTACCCGCAGGTTTAACAATTTCTTGACTAAACAGTTCGGTGAATTTCTTCTTACCGACCTGTTTTTCTAGTTTTGTAATCGGTAATAGCTTCTTTTGGTAAATATCATGGTATCCATGTTCTTCAGCAATTTTTGCTACGGCAGCTTCATCCTTGTAATGGCGGACAGACCTACCTTCGACTATTTTGTAGCCAGGCCACTTCTTACCATGGTTAATGGCTAGGTCAGCGGCATAGTCTTTAATTTCGTGAGCCCAACGATTCAAATCATCGATGTGCTCGAGAACCTCGGTTACCTCACTATCTGTTAGCAAGTTCGGTGACCGTAGTTGAAAGCGGGTGAGCTTGTGATGATAGTCAAAACGAGCTCGCAGTACAGCATTACAAGCGGAGAATTGGCACCAAGGACCATAATGGACGGTACCTTTGCCAGCAAATGCGAGTTCGGCTTTCTCTTTTAATTCGGAATTGGCCCAGTGCATTAGTTCTTTAGCATTAATGGTCCAGGTACTAATATTGGCCATCCTAGGTTGAAAGATTATCGTTTCAACTTCATCAACGTTGTACAGACTGCCGAACATCTCGAGGGCTCCGATTGCGTAAAGTTTCATCTGCGGATTGTTTTTAGCTTCCACACGGACACCTTTGCCGTATTTGAAGTCGATGATATGGAGCAGGTGATCAGAAACAATCACACAATCGCCAGTACCGAAGCCCTGTGGGACATATTTAGAGAAGTCCAGCTTCTGTTCCACGCTAATGTTGGCATCAGCCGCATATTGTTTAGCCTGGGTGTATTGCTCTATGACATAACTGGCATAGTCATCAGTTAAACTTTCCATCTCATCGGATTGATAATCCGAGGTGGGACGCTTGAACTGATCGCCGAGCAGCCGATGGATCTTGTATTCACCTAAAGCGTGAGCAGCAGTTCCCTCAGCGGCGGCTTCTGATGTGGAGTGCGGGAAGTATTGCTCTAGACGTGGTAATGGCGGAGCACTTAGCCACCGATTGGCACTGGAAGCCGATAATAAAGCATGGTGGGTTGGTGAGCTCATTGGCCGATCCCCTCCGCACTGTAATACAGATTCTCGTAATCTTTAGGATCAACATCCGACAGCTTTTCGGCACCGAACTTGTGAAGAAGCTCCTTGACCTGTTCTGTATAACCTTCTTGGCACTTCTTAGCCAGCAGTTGACGGATCGTGATCTTATCTTGAACTGGATTGCGTTTCGGCTGTTCATCAACGGCTTGATTATTGTTGCTGCCAGATAACTGCTGACGAACGGCTTGAATTGTTTTAAGTCCTTCCACCGCTTCGTCGGCCATGCGATGATAGAATTCTTCGCGCTCATTCAGTTGCTGGTCCAAATCATTCATCATGCTCATAGGAATCCTCCTTTACCTCATTAATCTGTAACTGCTGAACGTCTTTACCAGGTGCAATCACCATCAAGTGATGTGGCTTGCCAAGCAGCAAGCGGAGTAATCGTTCACGGATCGTGACGTTGCGCATGCTGACGACACCATTTTGATGGGGATGCTTCGTAACCTTGATTGATACCTTATTAGCCATCATTTAGTCTCCTTTCGTCAGGCTTAGTGAGTTATTCCTCACACCTACTTGCCAGAAGCAATAAAAAAGTGAACCTACTGTGGTCCACTTTTTTCTGATTAATCTTCAATATCGTAAAATTGGCGCAGCTTTTTGATCGCCGCTTTAACGTGTCGTCCGGCCATAACCTTACTGATGCTCATTTTCTTGGCAATTTGATTTTTCTTGATACCGTTGCAGTAGTGTTGCGTAACGGCATATCTCTGTTTGTCCGTTAAAGTAGCTAAAGCAGCCGGTAATTGCTCAGCCAACATTTGTCGACTTTGACGGTCTTCTTTTTCAACGATTTTGTCGAGCAGGTTGTCCTTACCATAAATGGAAGTAACTTCGATAGATTTTCGGTCTGCAAGGGTGTCCATCATATTCATATCTGGATTGGCTGGATCTTGTTTGAAGAACTTATCCTGGTGGCGTTCGTTCCGATGATCGGAATTGTATTGTTGATGATCGAGGTCAAAGATGATGTTGCCTTCAGCTTTGGTGATTACTACTGTTTGGTTACCCATATGCTTTACACGGACGATTAGCTTGTTATCTTTTTCACCGACTAATTCGTATTCGCTATTGTTAGACTTCATAAAAATTCCTCCTCTTGGATCTCCCAAGCGAAGGAATCGAAGGTAGACAAAAAGCCACTAGGGGTGTGTTAAACAGGCCTAAACGAAAAGTTCGCTTGGGTACTGCAACAGCGCCTTACTAGTGGCTTTGTTACAAAGTGTTATTCAATTAGGCGCATGCTAGTAAAAGTTGTTGATCAAGCAACACATGCTTATCAGCTAAAAAAATGTGCGAATGCAAAAATAGTTATCCGAGAAAGCGGTGCCAGTCTGGTATAATTGTTATTGTTAAGCACTAACCTCTAGCTGATATTTGAATAGTAACAAGATGTTTAAGTTATCTCAGTCATTTTAGATACGCGAAGTTACTGAAAGTTATTTTTAGGAAGTGGGGCAATTGGGAATTAATAGGTTTCGTGTATTAGTAGATGCATTAAGACCTTTAAGTGAAGTTGATGAGTCAATACCTCTCCAAGATGCAGTGATAGCGATATTCAATAACTACACAGAAAGTTGGAATGCAGATAATTATCAAGAATCAAACTATAAAAGGCTGTATTACAAGGGTTTAAATTCTTCGGTTGTTCATAAACTTGAAACTAGTGGTATAGCTAAAGATAAATTCAAAAATTTTATCAATAAGGCTTCAGAATCTCAGAAGGATTCCATTAGGGATTACCTTGCGGAAAAATTGAGGTTGAAGGATGAAATCTCGGTAGAGAGTCTTGCTTATTTTTGCGTCAATCTGATGTCTGAATTAGTAGAAGAAGCAAAGTACAAACGGTCAGTAAAACAAAAAATCCCCACCAAAAGTGAGGATGAGGATATATTTACCAAGACGGTTTCGGATGAGGCGTTTGCGACCGTTTTTCGTCAAGTTAATGCCAGTGAGATAGATGCGGTTAAAAATAGAAACGCAATCCATGCTTTTGTTTTGAAACCTGAATTGTTACCATTCAGCTACACAAACCTAAAGAATTTAGTGACATCTAATATTGCTAACTACGCAGTAGCTCGTGGAGTTAGTAAAACAGCTGTTGTAGGCATACAGGCAGCGAGTTTGCTGAGAAAATATGCCAAGAGCGGTATTCCCAGTAATTTACTAGGTGAATTGCTAGCATATATTTTTTTAGAGCATGAAGATAACGCACTCAAACTCTATACCAGGGCGGAAATTTTAAAAATCGAGAGAACGATCGACAGCGAAGGCATATACCTAAAAAGAGACCAAGGTAAAACTCAACTAATCCTTGGGGCGTCACAATTAAACAATAATCTCGAGAATGCAATTAATAATGTAGTGAAGAGGATAGCAACCTTTGATAATAATCGGTCCAATGAGATGGTGATGGCTACCGATATAGTGGACAGTTCTATTCTTCAGACACAATTTGGTGAAAATAAGAGTAAAGCCATTATTAAGCTAATGGCCCCAGCTGAAACGGATTTTGAAGATATTGCATCGTATGGGCTCTTCATTGGCTATAAATTTAAAACCAAATTAGATTTAGACGACTGCACGCAAGAAGAAGCAAAAGAGAGATGTCGCCAAGCTATTAATGATGACTTGGAACAAGCAATCTGTCAGTTAAATATGGCGATTCAGCAGCATCACTGGCAAAAATCGTCGTTTTATGTGTATTTGTTACCTTTTACTAATGCTGAACAGGATAGCCATGCAATAATGAAGGATTTGATAGGGGAATAAGATTATGCCACAACAGGGGAAAAAGCTGGGTGAATACCTTTATGAGTATTTGGAAAATGATAAATACTTACACAAGCTGATGAGCATTTTGTCTAAGCAGTATGCTTGTTGGCTCTTCGGTTTTGATTGGAAACTAACGAATAAGCAAAAGCGCGATCTATTACGATTCGCTGACCTGCTAGCAAAATCAATCAATAAAAAGGGAGACAGTAGGCAAAAAAATATTGCCTTGAAAATCGTTGCTACTCTATCCAAAATGTATCCCGACGACCCCGAGGTTGCACTGATTACTAATGAAGTTTTGACCAGCTTTAACAACTTTTTGCCTCGTCAAGGACAAAGCTATACGCTAGTTCCAACAATTGAGCAGTTATGGAACGAAGCCGTGGTAAACTATCAAAAAGAGAAACGCCAGATTCCTGGAGAAGAAAGTAAGTCGTTTATCGGTAAGCAAGATATAATTTTTAAGTCTTTGAGCAATGAACTTACTAGTTTTTCAGCTCCAACATCGATGGGGAAGACCTTTTTAATTGAGAAGTATATTGAGCTTCAAGTGAAGGAGGGTGTCGTAGGCAACTTTGCGATCACTGTACCAAGCAAAGCACTTATTACCGAAGTAAAGGTTCAGCTTATTAAGGATTTAGGGGCAAAATTAGGCGAAAAACAATATCGAGTCATTTCTCATCCTGAAGAGTACAGATTAGATTACGAGGGAAGCTATATTTGCGTAATGACTCCTGAACGCCTATTAGCCCTTTTAATACAATATTCAGAAGCACGGTTAATACACCTGTTTATTGATGAGTCTCAAAAAGTTACAGAAGCAAGTTCGCGTAGTGTCTTTTACTATGAAATATTTGACAGGGTTAGTGCATGGAAAAATCGACCGAAGGTAACCTTTGCCTCACCATTGATTCCAAATCCAGGAATATTTAAAAAGTTAGTACAAACAGCCGCATCGAATGATGGCCTTCGCATTGTCGAATCCCCAGTAACCCAGGTGAAAATCATCTTTGATCGCTCCGCTAATAAAGCAGAAATATATGATGATTTGAATCAAAATACTATTCCGATAGGTACATTTAAGGAAACTCCGTCAGTACCAGATATTATTCGGAAGATGATGAGAGTTTTAGGGAATAGTAATTGCAATTTGGTTTATTACGGTTCAAAAGTAAATGCTATTTCAGATGCTGTGGTTGTTAGTCGTTCAATGGAAGAAAGTAACGATCCAAGGTTGATAGAGTTAGCTGATTATATTTCACGTAAAATTCACCCTAAATACATCTTGGTAAAACTAGTTAGAAAAGGAATAGCCTTCCACACTGGAGAATTGCCGGTTGATGTTCGCATTAGAATCGAGGAAGCCTGTCGGCAAGGAATCTTAAAGCTGATTTTCTGCACCAGCACCCTACTGGAGGGAGTAAATTTGCCGGCTGATAATATTTTCGTTACTACGCTGCAAAACGGAAAAAGGACGCTCAGTCAATTAGACTTCTTGAACTTAATTGGTCGAGTGGGTAGGTTAGGTCACTCCATGCTAGGAAATGTCTTTCTAATTACTGGCGATACAGCGAATTCGCATAGCAACCGTGCTGCTTATTTATCTAGGATGAATAACAGACTAAAAAAAGCTAAGTTATCTGTTGATGTTATTAAGCCTAAGCAAGCGGCAGCAATTAAGAAGAGCCTAGAGAAAGGCGATGTGCGTTTAGATAACATTGAAAAAGATAAGAACTATGATTTAATTCGTAAATTATCATTACTTTATGTCAAGGAATTACGGAATCATCATGGAGTAGTTAGAACCCATTTAGCAAAACATATAACCTACAAAGAAGAACGAAAAATTTTACAATCCTTACAAGAACGATATGCTGACGAATTAGAGGATGATATTAACTTCTCTTCTGATCAGTCTGAAAGTCTTAGAAACAAGATTAGTCAAAAAAATATTAAAGGATATCCTAATATTCATGATGGGGAAAAATTGAGGTGGCCGGAAGCAAAAGCTTTTTTACTCAAACTGTCAGAAATATTTAACTGGGCTATTTATGAATCCGACTTTGTTAAGTCAAAACAAGACAAGGAAACTCAGGATAAGGTCATCGAGGATGACGCTAAAATAGCCTTACTTTGGATGAGTGGGTACAGCTTGCAACGGATTTGCGACTTTGCAATTCAAATCCGTGATCCTGAACGTGGAGATACAAGATTTCTTAATAGGGTAAGTCAATACCATGAGAATACTCCTAATATTGACTGGGAGACTATAACCATTAATTTAGTGATGAAAAGATTGCAAAATCTTCAGTTTGTATTAGGTAAATATTTCTTGAAAGTTACCCAGGAGTTAACTAAGAGTGGAATGCCACCTCAGAATGACTGGTATCGTTTCATGGAGTATGGAACAGATAGTGACTTACGGATTTGGTTACAGCAGAATGGTTATTCCAGAGAATCCTCAGAATATATAGAAGACAATAAAGATGAATTTATCATTCAAGCCGATAATAATTACTTTGTCTCCAAGGATATCTTAAAAGCGAACGATCTTGATGCTGTTAGTGAGACTAAGGAAATTGAAATAAACGTTCCAGAAATTTTTATTTAGAGGAAGTAATCATGAATAACGAAAACTTAAGCATCAGTTACAACAAATTATGGAAGCTATTAATTGATCGTGGTATGAAAAAGAAAGATCTACAACAGGTAAGTGGAGTTAGTGCCGCTTCAATTGCTAAGTTGGGTAGGAATGGTAATGTTACGACTGAGGTATTACTAAAGGTTTGTAAGGCCTTAGAATGTGATATCAGTGACATTATGGAAATAGTAAAGGAGTCGTGAAAATGGCAACCAAGTCTAAGGAATTAAGTATTGAGGACAAATTATGGAAAACAGCTGATGCGTTGCGTGGCAGCATGGACGCTTCAGAATATCGTAATGTTGTACTGGGGTTAATTTTCCTTAAGTATGTATCAGATTCATTTGAAACCAGGCATAATGAATTGTTGAAATCAGATTATCCTGAAGATGCTGAAGATCCTGATATGTATCTTTCGGAAAATATTTTTTGGGTACCGAAAGAAGCACGTTGGGAATTAATTCAACAATCAGCAAAAACACCTCAAATTGGTGAAATTATTGACAGTGCAATGGATGCAATTGAAAAAAGCAATGATTCATTGCGTGGGGTTTTAAGTAAGAACTATGCATCTCCAGATCTTGATAAAACTCGTCTAGGTGAAGTGGTTGATTTAATTTCAGATATCAGTCTAGGTGATAAACATGCCAAGCAATCTGATATTTTGGGTCGTGTATATGAGTACTTTCTCAATGAATTTGCCTCTCAAGAAGGTAAAAAGGGTGGTGAATTTTACACACCACGTTCCATTGTTCGTACGCTAGTAGAAATGATTGAACCGTACAAAGGACGTATTTATGACCCATGTTGCGGGTCTGGTGGGATGTTTGTGCAATCTGACAAATTCGTCCAAGAACACCAAGGTAAAATCGGCGACCTATCAGTTTATGGTGAAGAGTCTAACCCAACCACTTGGAAATTAGCAAAGATGAATCTTGCCATTCGTGGTATTGATAATAACCTTGGGCCACATCAAGGTGATACTTTTACTAATGACCTGCACAAAGGTGAAAGATTTGATTTTATCCTAGCTAATCCACCATTTAATGTAAAAAATTGGAATGGTGACAAGTTGCGTGAAGATGCTCGCTGGCAATATGGAGTTCCACCAGTTGGTAATGCCAACTATGCCTGGATTGAACATATCATTAGCAAATTAGCACCTGATGGGAAAGCCGGATTCGTGTTAGCTAACGGTGCTTTATCAACCTCTACAACGGCAGAGCATGATATTCGTAAAGCAATTCTTGAAGATGACAAGATTGATGCGATCGTCGCCTTACCGGATAAAATGTTTTATTCAACTGGTATCCCAGTTTCACTTTGGTTCGTTGATATGAACAAGGAATCTGAAAATGAACGAGATAGAAAAGGTGAGACTTTATTTATCGATGCGCGTGATCTTGGTGAAATGATTGATCGAACTCATCGGGCATTCTCAAAGGAAGATATTAAAAAAGTAGCAGATACATATCATGCATACCGTGGTACCAATGATCAAGAGTATAAGGATGTCCCCGGATTTTGTAAGGTAGCCAAACTAGATGAAATTGCAAAGAATGATTACGTATTAACACCTGGTAGGTACGTTGGCTTAGCAAAACAAGAAGACGATGGTGAACCTTATGAAGTTAAGATGGCTCGTCTGACTGGAGAATTGAAAAAACAGTTTGAGGAGAGTAATAAGCTCCAAGCTGAGATCAAAGATGTATTGAAGGAGCTTGGATATGAAATTTAGGGAATTTATTGACGTTCGGGATGGTACCCATTCTTCGCCCAAAAGTGTAAAAAAAGGTTATCACCTAGTAACCACTAAGAATTTAAAAATGAATTATATTGATTTCAGCAAGTCAAACATTATATCTAATACCGATTTTGAAAAAATTAATAGGAGAAGCAAAGTAGAGCAATATGACATCTTACTTTCCATGATCGGTACAGTAGGTAATGTTTATCAAGAAAGACACAAAAGTATAAATTACGCTATTAAGAATATTGCCTTATTAAAATTTCATGGTGACGAGTTGCTGTCAGATTGGATGAATTACTTTCTTCAAAGTATGGTAGGGCACAATTTAATTACTTCAAGGTTGTCTGGAAGTACCCAACAATTCATTTCTCTAAACGATTTACGTAATTTAGAAATCGAATTACCTTCTCGTTCAAAAATGAAGGAAATAATAACACCATTAATGATTATTGATAGAAAGATGATGTCAAATAAACAAATAAATGATAATTTACTTGAGTTAATATCACTAATTCAGAACGAGTATAGTCGTACTATTAGCAACAAAGTTTCCTTAAAAAGTCTAGCCCAGAAAATTATTACGGGTAAGACTCCTAGTACGAAAATCCAAGAGAATTATGGTTATGATATTCCTTTTGTCAAGATTCCCGATATGCATGATAAAGTATTTATTGATAAGACTGGACAGAGTCTTTCTTTACAAGGAGCTAATTCTCAAAAGAATAAATACTTACCCGCAAATGCAATAATGGTTAGTTGTATAGGGACACCAGGACTTGTGTCATTAACAGGCAGTGTTTCACAAACTAATCAACAAATTAACTCACTAATTCTGGAAGATAAATTTATTTACTGGTCATTTCTTGAACTAAGGTCTCTTAGAAGTCAAATTGGTAATCTAGGTAGTGGCGGTACGACTATAAATAATTTAAATAAATCAGATTTTAGCAAGCTGGAGATTATAATTCCTGATAATGATGAAGTGCTAGATAATTTCAATCATATTGCTCAACCAATATTTGAAAGGATTCACACAAACAATATTGAAATAAGGAAATTAACACAGCTAAAAGAGGCATTACTCAACAAGCTATTTTAAGCCGCTAAATTATCATTTAATTCTGTTATTCCCTATTTTAGTGTAATATTTGCTTCAAAAATGGAGAAATATTATGAAACAACATGAAGCAGATAAGATAATCCAGACAATGTTGCCACATCTAAACAATAAGCAATTAATGAACCTTAAGACAATAGTTATGTCTTTAGTGAATAGGAGGGATAAGGAATCTTCATTAGCAGATAATGATGAATTACTAGATCGGTATTTTGCATCTAAACGAGCAGAGGGTTGTTCAGAGAAGTCATTGAAATACTATAAGACAACAATTACAAAAGCCTTTGCTGAAATTAATAAAGATGTTCGAGAAATTGTAACCGATGAGCTGAGAAACTACCTAATGGATTACCAACAGAAGCATAATTCAAGTAAGGTGACTATTGATAATATTCGCCGGATTTTATCTAGTTTCTTTAATTGGCTAGAAGATGAGGATTATATCATTAAAAGTCCTGTCAGAAGAATTCATAAAGTTAAAGTCTCAACAACGGTTAAAGAAACATATTCTGATGAAGAATTAGAAAAGTTACGTGATTGTTGTACTAATCATAGAGATTTAGCGTTGGTTGATTTTCTTGCTTCAACGGGGATGCGTGTAGGTGAATTAGTACTACTTAATCGTGAGGACATTAATTTTCAAGAGCGTGAATGTGTAGTTTTTGGTAAAGGTAGTAAAGAGCGAATTGCCTATTTTGATGCTCGGGCTAAGTTACATTTACAAAAATATCTACAAGGGCGGTCTGATAATAATGCAGCATTATTTGTTGCATTAAAGGGTGAGCATAGTCGATTAACAATAGGCGGTATTGAGTCACGCTTAAAGAAACTAGGAGAACAAGTAGGGATTTCACGTGTATATCCACATAAGTTTAGAAGAACATTAGCAACAACAGCAATTGATAAAGGAATGCCAATAGAACAATTACAACGATTGTTAGGACATAAGAGAATTGATACAACTTTGCATTATGCAATGGTTAAACAGCAGAATGTAAAAATAGCACATAGGAAGTATATAGGGTGATTTTTTGGAATATCAAAAATTAGGCGAAATAGTTACCATAAAGTATGGAAAGGATCATAAAGGGTTATCCAATGGTAATATTCCTGTTTACGGAACCGGTGGATTAATGAGGAAAGTAGATAAATATTTATATGACAAACCCTCTGTACTTATTCCACGAAAGGGTTCGTTAAATAATGTAATGTTTGTAAGTGAAAAATTTTGGACTGTGGATACAATGTTTTGGACCATTGTAAACACTAAAATAATTAATCCAAAATATTTATATTACTATTTATCTAGGCTAAACCTTAATAAACTTAATGTTGGATCTGCCGTGCCGAGTTTGACAGTAAAAATTTTGAATGAAATAGTTATTCCTGTCCCTAAGTTAACCATACAAGATAACATCGTAAAAAAGATTTCAGTATTTGATCGTAAAATAAACCTGAACAATCAAATAAATGATAATTTACTTGAGTTAATATCACTAATTCAGAACGAGTATAGTCGTACTATTAGCAACAAAGTTTCCTTAAAAAGTCTAGCCCAGAAAATTATTACGGGTAAGACTCCTAGTACGAAAATCCAAGAGAATTATGGTTATGATATTCCTTTTGTCAAGATTCCCGATATGCATGATAAAGTATTTATTGATAAGACTGGACAGAGTCTTTCTTTACAAGGAGCTAATTCTCAAAAGAATAAATACTTACCCGCAAATGCAATAATGGTTAGTTGTATAGGGACACCAGGACTTGTGTCATTAACAGGCAGTGTTTCACAAACTAATCAACAAATTAACTCACTAATTCTGGAAGATAAATTTATTTACTGGTCATTTCTTGAACTAAGGTCTCTTAGAAGTCAAATTGGTAATCTAGGTAGTGGCGGTACGACTATAAATAATTTAAATAAATCAGATTTTAGCAAGCTGGAGATTATAATTCCTGATAATGATGAAGTGCTAGATAATTTCAATCATATTGCTCAACCAATATTTGAAAGGATTCACACAAACAATATTGAAATAAGGAAATTAACACAGCTAAAAGAGGCATTACTCAACAAGCTATTTTAAGCCGCTAAATTATCATTTAGCACAATAAATACAATGAAAGGAAGGTGATTCGTCGTGTCAAAAGGATACTTATTAGAATCTGATGTCGAAAATCTGGCATTAGATACCCTACAAAAAGTAGGCTATGATGTTTATAAAAGTCCAAGTACAACTTCTCCTAATCCAGAAATTGACAAGATACGAAATAATGACCATGCGGTAGCCGTTTTAACTGAAAAACTGCAGGCGTCCCTAAAAAAACTTAACCCAGGCTATCCAGAGGAGATCTATAAAGAGGCCTTACGCCAGTTAACTCGCTTGGCCGATAATCCTGATATGATGGTGAACAATCACTATTTTCATAAATTACTAATTGAGGGAATTCGAGTTAAAACAACAGTTAATGGTGAAAATCGAACAGAAGTTCTTTATCCAATTGACTTTGACCATGTGGGAAATAACCAATTCGTGGCAACAAACCAGTTTACTTTTAAGGGTAGTCATGAACGGCGACCTGATACTACTATCTTTATTAATGGGCTACCAGTGGTGACATTTGAATTTAAAGATGCTAGCAATCCTAACGTCAGCATTGAAAATGCCTACCGACAACTGCAAACTTATAAAGCTGAGATTCCTGAATACCTGAAATATAATGAAATTTTAATTGCATCGGATGGTATTAATTCTCGAGCTGGATCTTTAACCGCTGGTTTTGATCGTTTTATGCGTTGGCGAGCACCAAAGAATGTTACTACTGATGATGATCTTGAATTAGAAACAATGATTAAGTATATGCTGACACCTAAGGATTTACTTAATCTAATTGAGAACTTCATTATTTTTGAAACTGATGGTGATAATACAATTAAGATCCTAGCGGCTTACCACCAGTACTACATGGTTAACAAAGCGGTTAAAGCTGCTAAAAGAACGATGGCTGACCCTAATGACAAACGCATCGGGGTAGTTTGGCATACTACCGGTTCAGGGAAAAGTTTATCGATGGTGTTCTTTGCTAGTATTGTGGCTAGAAAACTTAATAATCCAACAATGCTGGTAATTAATGACCGTAATGATCTAGATGACCAATTGTTTGATACCTTTGCTGCTGCACATGAATTTTTACGGCAAGCTCCAGAACATGCAGAATCACGTGATGAACTTCGTAAATTTATGGATAAGCAAGCGGGGGGAATTATCTTTTCAACTATTCAAAAGTTCTCACCCGACTTCGAAAGTGGAGAAACTGAAATGCCAGTTTTGACTAATCGGAGTGATGTAATTGTTATTGCGGATGAAGCTCACCGAACTCAATATGGCTTGAAGGCTAAGTTTACTAATAATGGACTACGTTATGGATTTGCTAAGTACTTACGTGACGCTTTGCCTAATGCTTCATTTATTGGTTTTACTGGAACCCCAATTTCTACTGCTGATAAATCAACTGTTGCAGTCTTTGGTAATTACATTGATGTTTATGATATTACTCAGGCCGTTAATGACCACGCCACAGTAAAAATCTATTACGAAAGTCATGTATTCCCTCTGAAGTTGAAGTCCGATGCACAGGCTAAGTATCAACAACTGCTAAAAGAGGCCAACTTAGATGATGATCCTAACTTAGAAGAAAATACTCGACGTAACCGAGAATTCTCCAGTTTGGAGGCATTAGCTGGTGCTCAGCCGCGACTAGAAAGTATTGCTAAGCATTTTGTTAATCATTTCGAAGCACGACAAAAAGAGACTTTTGGCAAGGCAATGATTGTTGAAATGTCGCGTCGTAACGCAGTTCGTCTCTATAATCAAATCATCAAGTTACGCCCAGAGTGGGATAGTGATGACCTTAATAAAGGGAAAATCAAGGTTGTAATGACGTCTTCTGCGGCCGATGGTCCAGAAATGGCAAAGTTTCAGACCAGTAAAGCTGATCGTCGAGTCCTTCAAAAACGGATGAAAGATAATAATGATGAATTACAGATTGTTATCGTGGTTGATATGTGGTTGACAGGTTTTGACGTACCTTCGATGAATACTATGTACATTGATAAGCCAATGAAGGGACACAATTTAATTCAAGCTATTGCTCGTGTCAACCGGGTCTTTAAGGACAAAGATAGTGCCTTAATTGTGGACTACATTGGTATCGCTGAAAATCTGAAAGAAGCGCTGAACGTTTATTCCACAGAAGACCAGGGGCAAGTGGGTATCAATATGCAAAAAGCCCTAGCCCTTTTGAAAGAGAAATATGACATCATTACTAATGATTTCCTATATGGAGTTGATTACTCAGGGTTTGATTCAGAAGATGGAGCTGTTCGCTTAAAGATTACTCGGCGAGTTGCTAACGAGATTCTAGGTGAGGACGAGGAAACACAACAAAAGTTTTTAGATGTTGTGACTGAATTACAGAAAGCTTATGCTTTGACTTCAACTCAATCGGAAGCACAAGCCTATGGTAAAGAGATTGCTTTCTTTAAGACAGTTAAGGTGTTTATTCAAAAACTAAAGCAACCAACTACGCCTGTCGGCTCGGAAGAACATACTGATGTTAAATATCAAATGCAACAGTTATTGGATCAGTCCATCATTTCTGAACCCAATGTTGATATCTACAATGAACTAGGTATAAAAAGACAAAGCATTGATTTAATTTCAGATGAATTCTTGCAGAAAGTTAATAGTATGCCGGAGCAAGATGTTGCAATTACCTTGTTGGAAAAATTGCTTAAAGGTAAGATCAAAGCAATGATGAAAAGCAATAAGGTTACGTCCGAAAAGTTTGAAGACATGCTCCAGAAATCAATTGACGAATATAATCAACGTGGGATTACTAGTGAAATTGTTATCCGTAAGTTGATTGATATGGCTAAAAAGATTAATGCAGAGCAAGAAAAGGGTAAGGACTTAGGGCTCAGTCAAGAAGAGATCGCCTTTTATGATGCATTAGCTGATCATAAGAAAGCGGTCGAAGTTCTTGGAGAAAAGAAACTTCATTTGATTGCTCAGGAGCTAGTCAAGCTAGTTAAAGAAGAAGCTGGCGTTGATTGGGAAAAGAGACGTAATATTCAAGCTAAAATGCGTGTAGCTGTAAAACACCTGCTTAGAAAGTATGGTTATCCACCTGATATTGCTCCGGAAGCAGTCAATACCGTGGTAGAACAAGCAGAATTGATGGCAACGAATGATTAAATATAAATAGGGAGGGGGAAATACATGGAGGACAAATTCCACAAGGTGGATGATGGTACAACACTTTGGAGTGAGGATGGTAGGTATTATTATGATAATGATTGTTATCCTAATGTAAGATTGATTCGTGATGGTAATTACCTTAGAGATAAGGATAATAATAAAGTATATGAAATTGTGGAAGATCAATTCATTTATTTGAGAGAAGACAACTTTAAACATATTGAGGGTAGACCTTACATTTGGTATAAGGAAAAATAATAAATTCCCACATATGTTTTGAGCGGCTTTTAGTAGCTATGTGTTCCCGCAAGCCCACAAAATCTAAGCTCTATAATTCATCTCAGAATTTTACCAAAATCCGGCATTTATAGCCCTGAGTTAACAATTGTGCTAGTTTATTGCAAATAACAAAGGTTGCCTAACAAGGCGGTTTAGCAAGAATGTGTAATTGACCAACTAAGCTCGTGGCATGTTGAGAGTATTACGGTCCTTGAATGCACAGAAAAATAGCTCATAAACCGCGTCATGGCGGCATTTACGGATGATTAAAAGTGTACTTTTTTCTTTCAGAATGATTGGAATTAGTACACTTTTTCTATTTGAAGCTGGCGGGTCGAGTGTTCTATGTCCTATTTCGATAGTCGAGTAGACAAAGGTCCAGTTTGGCAGGTCGTGTCGATTAGGGTAGTGAAAGTAGAGGTGAGCGTTGATATGGTAGTGTTTGTGGTATGTATGAATCGGTCAGTTTGGTACTAAAGATTGAGTTAACGAAAATAATATTGAATTTATGCTAATTCGGTTAAAATATCGAAAATTTGGGCTCTTTGTCAATGGGTAAGGATGAAGAGAATTTGGAGAACTAGACTAAGCCACCTTGGCTTTTTTTATTATTGTGATTCTTGATTGCGCTATAATATTTTATGAGGTGAAAGAGATGGCTGACAAAGTTGTTGCGCGTCCGCTAATTACGATTGCAAATGTTATTTGGAGTTTTAATCCCCTGACCCATTTACCACAAGTCCTGCTGGTCAAACG
>CAMLUN010000023.1 GCA_946487795.1 uncultured Lactobacillus sp.
TTATTATGATTAATATTAAATAACTGATAAAGTCGTTCTTGCCAATTTAGTTTTATTATTGAATGTATGTGCTTGGTTTGACTATCATCGTTTTTTTCAAACCGCTGAAGCAACGTTTCATCAGTAATATCACAACATGGTACTTGGGGCTTAGCCAGCCGTTCACCGAAGTATTCTAAAATCATCTGTCGTCGACATAATTTAGTATTATTAACGTATCTTGCCATCCAATTCAAATGATTTTTCAGACTTATTTGCCTGTTTTTAAATGCTTTTATAATTGTTTCACCATTATAGCCGTGTTCTAAGTAAAAGGTAAATAATTCTCGATTATCCCCCAATACACTACTGGGCTGGCGCTTTTCCCTTACAGCATTTAATAATTCCTTATCAGGAAGTTCAATATGGTTTAGCGTTTGTTGAATCTGTTCATCACCTGGAGAATACAGAAGCAATGCTAGACTTGGCTTGCCATCACGACCTGCCCGTCCGACCTCCTGAACATAGCTTTCCAAATTTGCCGGTTCATGAAAATGAATGACAAAGCGAATATCATCCTTATCAATTCCCATCCCAAAAGCACTTGTGGCACAAATTAATTGTACCTGGTTATCCATGAACTGTTGCTGTAAGCGGTAGCGATCTATTGGAGCAATTCCCGCATGATAAGCAGCCACGGTCTTCTTTGTTTTCTGGTTCAGCGTTTCAGCAAATTGCGTAGCTAATTTACGGCTTGCAAAATAAATAATTCCAGAACCTGCTAATCGATTAACTAGGTCAATTAGGTACTGCTCCTTCTCATTAACGGATATGAAACGTTCTACTGCATAATAAATATTGGGACGATTTACAGAACGAATTACTTGAGTAACTGCATCCCCCTGTAGTCCCATCTTTTGAATAATATCCTGACGTACTTCCGGAGTTGCCGTAGCCGTTAGCAAAAGTGTCGTTGGTGAACCAAGCTGCTTCAGCACCGAACTAAGCAAGAGGTATTCTGGGCGAAAGTCAGGCCCCCACTGCGAAATGCAATGAGCTTCATCAACAACAAACAACGTTATCTGAATTTTCTTTAACTTATTAATAATCTCAGGATTAGCGAGTGATTCTGGTGAAGTAAAGATAAATTTGAACGAAGAAAGACGCTGTAAGGCCTGGTGACGACTTTTACCAGTTAGTTGACCATTAATCATTAGGACTCGTTTTTCTCCAGAACGGTGAAGACGATCAACCTGATCCTGCATCAAAGAAATTAACGGTGACACAATCAAAACTGTCCCGGGCAATAAGTATCCCGGCATTTGGTAAAGTAATGATTTCCCACCACCAGTTGGTAGGATTGCCAGAGTATCCTGATGATTAAGGATCGCCTTAATGGTTTCCTGCTGACCGTCACGAAAAGCGGTAAAGCCAAATTGCTCATTTAATTTTATTAACAGTTGTCGATCACTTATCATTTAATCTCTCCTCATATAATTGATAGAGACGGAAGTAATAGAACGCTGCTGGTCCTCCTGGGACGATTTCTGGATCAAATTGCCAGTCTTTCATTTTTCCTTGATAATGTTTAGCTAATTGGCTCCGAATGCTTACTGGCAAGGATCGCTCCCAATCAATCGAATCAGGATGAACGATTGCAGCTTCTAACAAGTGTTCGCGAACAGTATTAGCCTTGATTCTCCTTTTCTTGGCGATTTGACTAATTGAAATTCCTTGTTGATACAACAGTAACGTTTGATTAGCACTTTGACTTAATGGACTTTTTGCCAGCAGATCCACTAATAAACGATTTAAAACTCCTTGATAGCTATTCGCAAATGCAGCAATAGCTAGTAAGGCATCCTGCTTAATAACTGGTAATTGATAACCAGGAAGTTCCAATTGCTCACTGAGCTGCATAGCATTTTTGCCAGTAATTCGGTGACCAATGAGTGAATAAAAGAAATAATTAGCCAATCGCTCATCAGCACTTTCCAACGAGTCGCCAAATAGTTTAAGTTCCTGCACCAGATCGTTAATTATGTTTCCACGCCAGCTAAGAACCCATCGTTTTACAATTTGTTGTTCATGGTATTCGTTAACTACCGGAGCATAATAACGATTATGGTATGACAATTCCGAGGCCACTTGTATACCAAGCAGTAACCGTTGCTCAATCCGTCGCGTGTTAGCTAACCAGTACCAATCAAAGAAATGGGGCTGATACTGTTCACCTGCTAACTCCTCTTGTCTCAAAACTCCTAAAGTAGTTAACAGCACTTGTCCATCAGGATTTCGCTGAATTAAGTTAGCCTTAACTAATTCTGCAATGGAATTTTCAACCTGCTTTCGTTCTAATGAACGCTCTGCCCCCGTCCATTTAAGGATACCGTACTGTTTAGCCCAAAAGAGGGTTGATACTGTTCGGCGATTCTTTAACGTATTTTCAATCACCCTAATCCGTCGTGGCTGATGTTCATCAAAGAAGCTTAACAAGAAATCATTCATTTTTTCACTCTCCACTCTAATTAATTATAACGAAAAGCAGTGGAAATGATCTGAAATAAAATTAGATTATCTTTAAATAAGCAAAAAGACCAGTCTCTAATGCCCGTATTTAATGAGACACTAAATTCTGATCTTAATAATCTTTAATTACTATTGTTCAAGCTGCTTTTGATTAAGCCATGACTTTAAACGAATAGCCACTAGTGCAAAGACAGCTGAAACAAGAACCCCCTTAATCAAATTAAACGGAATAACAGCTACCGCAATTAGTTCCGGAATCGGCAGGGTTGATTTCCAATTCCACAGTGCCATGTATAGCGGTGTTAGTACCCACCAATTTAATAGGGCCATCACTACAACTAAAGTAACCGTTGCCGAAATACTCCCTAACCATAATTGACGCTTGAATGACCACGACTTGTGCTTCCACGCCCAACAGAATGGTAGCAGCAATGCTAATGATGATAGAAAGTTACCAAGAATTCCAACCAATTCGCCAGCAGAAAAGCCTCGTGTCATTGCGTGGATTAAGCATTTCAAGAAAGCAATCATCACCCCGGCAGCAGGGCCATAGATAAAGCCGCCAATCAATACCGGTAAGTCAGAAAAATCCATTTTAAGATAAGGAGCAACCGGTAAAATGGGAAATTCAAACAACATTAAAATAAACGCCAACGCGCTTAGTGAACAAACACCCACCATTTGGTGAACTTTTTGATGAGACGTAACCATCAATAACAACCTCCTATTGAGATTGTCTTCAAAATTATCTAAACATAAAATAAATGCACGCCACCTAACTTGTCCGTCGGCAACGTGCATTTTATAATTCGTGTTTAAATAAGTGTAGTAGAATCTTCTGCATACCAGACTATACTGTCGGCTCTGGAATTTAACCAGATCAACCATTGAAATGGGTTGCGGGCTATACCGCCGGTCGGGAATTTCACCCCGCCTTGAAGACAATTTCTATTAAATTTTACACTTATATTTTACAAGTAATTTTTCAAGCTGTCAACGCTTGACATTCTACTTACTGATCCTCTTTAAGAGTTTAACCTCATCTTGTTTCAGTTCTCTAAATTCACCAGACTGCAAGCCGTTGAGATCCAATGGACCATAGGTTTCGCGATGAAGCTTTATTACGGGATGGTGAATTGCATCAAACATTAGCTTAACTTGGTGGTAACGCCCCTCATGGATTGTTAGCTTGACTAAACTAGTCTGCTTTTTGTGATCAGTTTCAATTAACCGGCTCTTCGCCTTTTTGGTTAACCGTCCATTGACCTCAACCCCAATTCTTAATTGCTTCAGATCATTATTATTAACAATCCCCCGAACCTTTGCGATATATGTCTTCTCCACTTCAAATTTGGGATGCATTAGTCGATTGGCAAGCTCTCCATCATTAGTCAATAGTAGAATACCAGTTGTATCATAGTCCAACCTTCCTACTGGGTAGACTCGTTCCGCTACTCCTTCTTCCTTCAAAATATCCACAACGGTTCGCCGGCCCTTATCATCGTGAGCACTCGTAATGACAGAACGGGGCTTATTCAGCAAGTAGTAAACATGGGCCTCTCGGTGTAACGGAACACCATCAACCACAACTTCATCATGTTCACTAACCTTAATTCCCATTTCTGTCACGGTCTTTCCATTAACTTGAACGTGACCGCTAGCAATTATCTTTTCTGAAGCCCGTCGCGATGCTACTCCTGCTTCAGCCATTACTTTTTGTAGACGTTCCATTTTCTTCCTCCTGCTGTTTCTGTCGTGCCTGTAACGCTTCCAAGAATAAGTCACCATTCATATCATCTAAATCAAGATCTTCTTGTTTAGCTAATGGTGGTAAGTCCTTCAACGAAGATAAGCCAAAATAATCTAAAAAGCTATTCGTTGTTACATATAAAAATGGTCTTCCGGGAGCATCCAATCGTCCATGAGTATCAATCAGTCCCCGAACCATTAATTTCTGAAGTGAACCTGAACTTTGAACACCGCGAATATCATCAATCTCCAAACGAGTGATTGGCTGGCGGTAGGCAATAATCGCTAAAACCTCCAACAGTGCTCGTGTTAGCGGGATCGTCAACGGCACTTCAAAATAATGCTTAATAACCGGAGACAACTCGTGTTTAGTTGCTAGCCGATACGTATCGCCACTATTTAATAACACCAATGCCGAATCAGGATCGTTTTCATATCTTGTTTTTAGCTGTTGAAGCAATCCAAGCACAGCCGGCTTCATAAAACCAGTAATTTTTGCTAAGTCGCCTAACGTAATCCCTTCATCCCCACTAATGAAAAGAAGTCCCTCAATCTTGGCTAGGTTTGTTGGCTCGATATTGTTCACTCTTTGATCCCTCCACTAAAATAATCGGTCCGAATAGCTCATCTTGATGAACAGCGATCGCCTGATGCTTAGTTAACTCTAAAACTGCTAAAAAAGTTGTTACTAGCTCATCACGGGTACATTGACCAGCAAATAGATCATTAAACCTCGTTGCTGCTTGCTTAACAGTTGTAAAGACCTGGTTCATCCGTTGAGCAACACTAATTTTTTCCGCTGCTACCGTCTCATGAACCGGTGCGGTTAACTGACGTCGCCTAAGAACATCTGCAAATGCTCGTTGAAGCTGTCCAAGGGTAACCCCAGGTTCAACGTGCTGAGCAATCATTTCAGTAGGAACATGCATTGCCGGCCTGGTATATTCAGCTTGTCGAAAATCAGCTTTATCTTTTAAATGAGCGGCTGCTTTTTGGTATCGTTGGTATTCTAATAGCTGTTCGACCAGTTCTTGCCGCGGGTCCGCTACTTCTTCATCTGATTCCTCTACCTCTTCTTCCGGTTGTGGTAACAATAAACGACTTTTTATATTCATTAATGTTGCCGCCATCACAAAATAATCACCAGCTACTTCAAGTTGGTGACTCTTCATTGCCCGTAAATAATCAAAGTATTGTTGAGTAATCTGCTCAATTTGAATATCATAAATATCCATTTTTGACTGACGAATTAAGTGTAACAAAAGATCGAGCGGCCCTTCAAAGCCACCAATCTTTAAGGTAGGCTGAAAAGGATACCGTGGGATCACTTCTTGATCATTTTTCATTATTTCGCTCCCAATTTGATATTAGTGGTTGTGTTTTTAACGTTCCCATTAAACGGCAATCTTGATATTGCTCATGAATTGCAGTTAATAACGCATAAACATTTTTTCCGGAGCGATCAGTTGGTGTAAAAGAAAGATGACGAACCAAGACATACTTTTCTCCTACTTCTATAACAATAATCCCAATGAAGTGATTATCTTCAGTGTCTTTCCATAAGTATATCTGGTAATTCTTATCTAAAGAAAACTTAATTGCGCTTGCTAGCTGATCGTAATCCCGTAACTCTGGAAGAAAAGATAGGAGACCCATTGCAATTTTTTCATAATCTTTCCGATATTTAACTAGCATACTTTCCCCCTTTGATTAATTCAAGCTCGTGGATGACAGCGACGATAAATTGTCACAAGTTCTTGGGTATTAAAACGAATATATGACTCAAAGCTTTCACGACCGGTTTCTCGACCAAGTAGCGTCTGAACTGCTTGCCAACTGGCACCATTTTTTAATAAATCTGCAGTAAAAGTATGGCGAAGAGTTTGCAATGTGATTTTCTTTGATAGGCCGGATTTTCTAACAATCTCCTTAAAGTTTTTCCAAACCCCCTGGCGCGTCATTTGACCACCACGAGCATTTAAAAAGACATAATCACTTGAATCACCTGCTGTTGCCCTAAGGTATCTTGCCAACCATTCCTTAGCTATTTTACCAAGAGGAACAATGCGTTGATGACGAGGATTATCTTGAAGCTGAAGAATTTGTAAATCAAAATGGACCTGCGAACGCTTTAAGTTTATTAGTTCACTAACCAGCATTCCCGTTCCATACATTAATTCTAACAATGTCCGGTCACGCAAACCATTAACTGTAGTTGTATCAGGGATCGCAAATAATTGCTCAATCTCCTGCTGGGATAATGTTACGGGGGCCTTCCTTGTTGCTACCTCTTCAAGATCAATATAGTCCATTGGATTTACCTGAACCTCATGCCGGCGTAAAAGATAGCGATAGAGTTGGCGAAGGCTTGAAATCGTCCTATTGATTGTGGTGCTAGCACGATCTTCACGTTTCATTTCAGCAATAACATTAATTACCGCATACTGATCTACTTCCTGCCAAGTATTAATCCCGCTAGCGGTAAAAAAGGCTGCACATCGTTCTAAATCGTGGCGGTAACTTTCCCCCGTATTTTGTGAACGCCCCTTTTGAGTCATTAAATAGTCAATAAAGTGATCAATTGTTTCCTGCATTGTCATTCTTCTTTTCTCGGAGAACTAATTGCCCTTCTTCTTCAGTTACTAAGTTGGCTTTCAAGAGGTGCCCGATTGCTCGCTTAAATTGTCCCTTACTAATCCCAAAGACTTCCCGAATTACGCCTGGATCGGTCTTATCAGTATATGGTAAGCGATGGTTTGGATTATGCTCTAGCATTGCAAGGAGCATTTTAGCATCCTCGCTAATTGCTTGATAAGCTCGTGGCTTAAGAGAAAGGTTCAACCCACCATGAGAAGAAAGGCCAATCACCCGTGCTTTTACTCGTTGACCAAGCCGTGGTTCCTGATCACGTTCACTTGGATGAATGTAACCAAGATGATAACCATCAGTTAATACAAAGGTGCCACTCATTTTTAGCCGATAAACCGTTGCATAAGCATCCCGATTCAACAACCGTTTATTAGGAGCAGTCGAAATAGCCTGATAAATTTGCTCATCTGCTAATTTGCCCCAAATCCGGTCCTTATCATCCACTTGAAGTGCAAGGAGAAGCCGATCGCCCGGTTGTGGCCACAGATGCTTTAATGATGGCAGATCATCTAATGAAACTGCAATATCCTTATTTGGCAAACCAATATCAACAAACACCCCTAAATCCCGGCGAACACTAACAACAGTCCCGTAATCATAATGATCTACCTGAACAGTTGGGATATGCTTACACGTCATTTGTAGTTGGTGATCTTCATTTTCGTAGACAAACCCCCGAACTTGCCCACCAATATGGAGAACTTGGGGACTCTCATCTTTCGGTAAGCGATATGTTTGCCCGTTACGGTCTGGTTGGACAAAGTAATCCTTTTCGTTTTCATCAATCATTACTGCTGTAACAACTTTTCCTAATGCTGAATTCATCAACTAATCCCACTTTCATTAATCCGATTTCATTTTACTAATAAATAATTTTACACGGCTCTAACTAATTTTACTAGTATTATAGGAAACAAAAAAAGAAGCTGAGAGTTTCTCTCAACTTCTTTTATTATTCTGATAGCTTTATAAGACTTAATTAGTCAATAGTCTTAATCCGCATCATGTTAGTAGCACCCTTAACACCCAAAGGTACACCGGCAACAACGATAATCTTGTCACCCTTCTTAGCAAAACCAAGTTCTACAGCCTTCTTGGCAGCCAAGTCGAACATCTTATCAGTATTGCTCATTTCATCAACAACGTATGGTTGAACACCCCAGTTGATCATAAGACCGCGTTCTACCCGTTCGTTAGGTGTAAGTGCAACGATGTCAGCGTTAGGACGGTACTTAGAAATCATCTTAGCAGTGTAACCTGAAGCAGTGTAGGCAACAATAGTGTGGATGTCTAAGTCCTTAGCTGCATTAGCAACGGCTGAACCGATTGTTTCAGTAACATCTGACTTGTCCCAATCAAATGTTTCAGTACCAAATTCCCAAAGGTGGTTTTCAGCCTTGATGTCAATAGCGTTCATCATTGCAACTGACTTAACAGGGTAGTCACCGTTAGCACTTTCACCAGAAAGCATGGTTGCGTCAGTACCGTCAAAGACAGCGTTAGCAACGTCAGAAACTTCGGCACGAGTTGGACGAGGGTTTTCTTGCATTGAGTCAAGCATTTGGGTAGCAGTAATAACTGGCTTACCTAATTCGTTACAACGCTTGATCATGTGCTTTTGAACAATTGGCACATTTTCAGCAGGAATTTCAACACCCATGTCACCACGAGGAACCATCAAACCATCAGAAACTTCAATGATTTCTTCAAAGTTGTCGATACCTTCTTGTGATTCAATCTTAGGGAAGATTTGAACGTCTTCCATGTTCTTTTCCTTAAGGAGTTCACGGATATCAAGAACATCTTGGGCCTTACGAACGAATGAAGCTGAAATGTAGTTAATCTTGTTATCCAAACCGAAGCGGATATCACTGCTATCCTTTTCAGTAATTCCTGGTAAGTTGATGGAAACACCAGGAGCGTTAACACCTTTCCGAGAACCAAGTACACCATGGTTAAGAACATGGCAAACAAGTTCCTTGTGTTCTTCATCCTTTTCGTCGATCAACATGTCAATCAAACCATCATCGAAGAGGACGTGGCCACCAACATGAGTATCATCGTAAAGGCCTGGGTAAGTAACGGCAATCTTGTCATGAGTACCTTCGATTGAAGGATCCATGGAAATACGAACCTTGTCGCCGATTTCGTAGTTAATCTTACCTTCCTTTTGAACAGTGGTCCGAATTTCAGCACCCTTGGTATCAAGCATTAAACCAACGTGCTTACCAGTAATTTCTTCGGCCTTCTTAACGTTTTCCATCCGACCCAAGTGTTCTGGGTGGTCACCGTGTGAGAAGTTAAACCGGAAAATATTTGCACCAGCATTAATCAACTTAACAATGGTGTCAACATCTGTACTTGCAGGACCAAGTGTACTTACAATCTTGGTTTTCTTCATAAATGAATCTCTCCTTTGCATTTATGCATCAACTGCGGTTTGCAATCGCATACCTCATTTGCACAGCCTTATGATAGCACTTTTTAAAATCCGTGTCTGTACTTTTTTGTGAAAAGATATCAAGAAAACGCTATCATTTAATAAATCTCATTAACTCTTAATTTTATTAACTTATTGAGGACTTTTCTGAAGGACAACATTGTCCTTGCCTAAAATTTTTATCAATCCCTGACGCGTTTCAGTTTGCGAATTCAGCCACCGTGATTGCGGTTGAATCTTTTTTTGGTCATTTTCAGGGTAGTAGATAATAACTGGAATAGGGCCCCGATGAGACGTCATAAACTGATAAAGCCGTTGCAGAACTTGCTGGTTGTCATTTTCTGGCAAAATCCGCAAGAACCACCGCTGTTGGGTATGGTGTTGGCGTTGACGCAATTCATTAGCGTCACGAATCTGATCAACAATTACCTGAAGTCCATGGCCCTCTCGTTGCTCCGTATGTCCATTAATCATTACTACCTGATTACTCTTCAATAATGATTGATATCGGGTATATTGTCGCGGAAAGACCGTGGCCTCAATTTCACCAGTTTGATCTGTTCCTGATAGGAACGCCATTTGACGATGATCCTTTTTAGTGTGAATTGTTTTCACCCGGTTAATCAACATTAATATCGTAACGGTTTGACCAGGACGGAGCTGACTTGCTGGTTGGACTCGATACTTAATTGCTAGATCTTGATACTGGGTCACCGGATGTCCTGAAAGATAAACTCCTAAATATTCATTTTCCTTTGCTAAGCGCTCCGTTAACGGATACTCTTGGCGAGCAGCGATTGTGGACTGCAATTCCGGATCTGCTTCCAGCTCATTAGTACTGCTAAATAATTGAATTCCGGAGATCAGCATTGGTAACGCATCAATCATTTCAGCACGGTTATAGCCGAGATCATCAAACGCACCTGCATAAATCAACGGCGCAATTAATTCCGGCTTTTGCCATTTACTAGCTAAGCGAGAAATGAAATTGCGAATGTCCTTATAGGGACCATTTTGCTGTCGTTCTTGAAGAATTTCACGAATAAAGTCACGACGAAGCCCCTTTATAGCAGTCAAGCCGAAGAATAATTGATTCTGGGACAGTGAAAACTGCTGTTGGCTTTCGTTAATCCGGGGGCCCACTAGCTTCACGCCTGAACGACGGGCATCCTGAACATGCATCTTTAATTTATCAACATTCGGTTCGGCATTCATCAACGCGGTAAAGAATTCTGCAGGATAATTAGCTTTTAGGTAAGCCATTTGGAAAGCCATCTTTGAGTAGGCAACCGCGTGTGATCGATTAAAGCCATAGTTAGCAAACTGGTCAATGTAGTTAAAAACCCGTTTTGCCAATTCTGCCGAATAACCATTTGCTTGGGCGCCATTCATGAATTTAGCCCGCATCCCCTCCATTGTCGCACGCTTCTTCTTACTCATCGCACGACGCAAAAGATCGGCTTCACCCAAACTAAATCCTGCCATTACCGATGCCAGCTGCATTACCTGTTCCTGGTAGACTAAGATGCCATACGTTGCCCCCAAGATTGGTTCTAGTGATGGATCAGGCAACTGGTAATGCTCTTTTCCCTGTTTACGAGCAATAAAGTGAGGAATATTCTCAAGCGGACCTGGTCGATAAAGTGCATTGACCGCAACAATATCTTCAAAACTATCAGGATGAAGATTAACTAATACTTCCCTAATTCCTGCTGACTCAAATTGGAATACACCATCAGTCAACCCTTTTTGGAAAAGAGCTAACGTTTTAGAATCCGCTAATGAGATCTTTGAAAGATCAAACTGTGGATTTCGCTGACGAATTAATTTTAGGCTATTGTCCATTATTGAAAGATTTCGCAAGCCAAGGAAATCCATCTTTAATAGCCCCAATGCCTCTACGGTATCCTTTGGGAACTGAGTCATCAATAACCCTTCACTCCCGTTCTGCAGAGGAACAATTTCATGAAGCGGCTTCTCGGATAAAACAATCCCCGCTGCATGGATTGAGTAATGGCGAGGAAGTCCTTCCAATTTTTGTGCCACTCGGTATAGTAATCGGTATTCTGGGTGATCATTCAGAAGGTTGCGTAACCGCTGGGATTCTTTCAAGCTCCCTGCCAGACTAATGTGCAAGCCATGGGGGAGTGCTCCTGTTAATTCATTAATTGCGTAACGATTTAATCCAAAGACCCGACTTACATCACGAATAACCTGTTTGGCTGCTAGTGTCCCAAAAGTAATAATTTGGGCAACTCGATTATGTCCATACTTCTGGTGGACGTATTCAAGAACCTCACTTCGCCGATTATCAGGAATATCAAGGTCAATATCCGGCATTTGAGCTCGTTCAGGATTAAGAAACCGTTCAAATAAAAGATTATATTGCAGCGGATCAATATCAGTGATTGCTAAAGCATACGCTACTAATGATCCTGCGGCTGATCCCCTTCCCGGATCTGTTGTAATTTTTGTCCGGTGAGCAAAACGCATTACGTCCCAAACAATCAGGAAATAGTCATCAAATCCCATTTCATGGATTACTTTTAGTTCCTTAGCTAACCTTTGTTGGTAGTCAACTAGTTTTAAGCCTGGCGCAATCTGCCGTTTTTTTAGCCCTTCAATACATAAGTAACGAAGATATTCAGCAGAAGATTTCCCCGTTGGCGTATCAAAGTGTGGGAGAATTGGCTGCTTAAATTCAAAGTCAATATTACATTTTACTGCAATTTCAACCGTCTTGTCAGCCGCTTGCTCAAGATTAACTGCTTGGTAGGCCCTTAAAATATCTGCCTGGGGTTGAAGGTAGTCCTTTCCAAGTTCTTTAGCTTTTTCTTCAACTTTTTCTAACTGAGTATTAGCATCAATTGCCTGAAGGACCTTACTGGCAAACAAATCATCTGCATTCAAATATTCGACTGGACTGACCCCTACTAGTGGCAGGGAATGACTCGCTGCTAGCTGGGTCAATGTTGAGCGTTGAATTTGGTCTAACTGGGGATTAATTCCTAAAAGGAGACTATCCTGATCAGTGCTTTCGTGAAGAAGATTAACAACTGTATCCTCGGCCTTTAACCAACTAAAAACTGTCGATTGTGGTGGAATAATAACGTATAGCGACGAAAGAAACGGCTTAATCTGTTCAAAAGTTAACGGAAGCGTATCACGATCACTCGTTTGTTGACGAGTGGAAAGCTCCATTAAATTTTGGTACCCTGCGCGATCTTTAGCCAAAAACAGCAATTCCAGGTTAGTCCCGTCAACATTGTTTAACGCAATTGTTAATTGCAAGCCGATTACTGGTTTAATACCTGCTTTTTTAGCGGCGTTGTAAAAATCAATTGCCCCATATAAGACGTTCTTATCAGTCAATGCAATTGCAGAGTAGCCGCGTTCTTTTGCAGTTGTGACCAATTCATTAATGCGAATTGGACTTCTTAACAGAGAAAAGCTACTTTTTACTTGGAGCGGTACAAAATCCACCTTGATTCATCCCCCTTTCATTAAGAAATTATAACAAATGTCGTTAAATAATGCTGTGAAAGGCTAGCGAGATTATTTAGTAAGTGTTAAAATTATTTTAATTGAGATGGATAAGGAGATGTTCCGAGTGAAACTATTAGAAGCAAACATCGGTGCTGGTGTCATTGCTCTCATTTTAGGTGAGATCTTAGCTTACATTGATAGCCAACTAGAAACAATGACCCCAGATTACCTACTGACTGGTATTTTGGCCGTTGTATTCGGTTTAGTTGCCGCTAACTGTGTATACTTCATCACACGAAAAGCTGATCCATCAAAAAACTAATTTCTAAAAGAACTAATAAAAAGAACCAGGAAGGCTAGCTTTCCTGGTTCTTTTTATTATGCCGCCCCGCTAAGTTTTTGTTTAACTAGAGCACAGCAATAAATTCCAACTTCAATCACCGCAATAAAGAAACTAACTGGCCAATTAGTTAAGTAACCAAGAAATAGCCCCAACCAGGTTCCTAAAAGAGAAAAGAGGATCGCTAAACCGATCATCTTAGCAACTCCATGAGTGAAATATTTCGCACTAGCTGCCGGTAGGGTTAATAAGATAAAAATTAACAACGAACCAACTATTTGTGCTGCCACACTCACGCTCAGCGCTAAAACAATTAAGAAAATAACTGAATATAGTGCAGCATTAAGTCCGCTTACTCGTGCACCAATAGCGTCAAACGAAGTGAACTTTAACTGGCGGTAAACTGCAAAGATTATTAAGATAACAACGATAGATAGGTATATTAATTGCCAAACCTCAGTTAGGTTAATCCCGACAACACTTCCAAATAAGATATTAGTTGCTGAACTAGCATTCGCACTACTTAAAGAAAGAAAAAGGATTCCCAAGCCGATAAAAAGAGCGGAGACTGCACTCGTTACTGCTTCACGGCGGGATTCTTTAATACTCATTTGACCAACAAGAATCGAACTAAGCATTGTGAAAATGATCATTCCGTTTAAGACCGGCCAGCCAATAAAGACGGCAAATGCTCCTCCGGCAAAGCCAATTTCCGACAAGGTATGAGTTAAAAAGGAAAGGTTTCTGGCAACAACAAAAACACCAACAAAGCCGCTAACTATTGCAATAAAGGTACTAGCAACAAAGGCATGCCGCATAAAACTAAGCGTTAACATTACTCAGCCTCCTTTTCTGGGCGAGGAAGTTCATTAATTGGACCGGTCAAATAACCATCCCCGGTCATTTGAAGAAAACGGGTTCCATAATGCTGGGCCAGGTCCCAATCATGAGTAACAAACATTACGCTTAACCCCTGCTGTTGAAAGCGGGTAACAAGGTCCAACAATTCATACTTCATTTCATTATCCAAGCTTGCAGTTGACTCATCAAGGATTAGTAAGCTAGGGTTGGAAAGCAGTGCTTGAGCTAAGTATGCCCGCTGCTTTTCACCACCTGACGCTAACCCTAGCGGCCGGTCAGCAACCTTTTGCAAGTTAGTTTGGCTAATTATTTCGTCCACACGCTGGCGTTCACTCGTTCTCAACCACGGGAGAAAGCTATGTTGAACATTCAACGCAATAAAATCGCGAATTGAAAGCGGATATTCCTGATCAATATTCCGGAATTGCGGAACATAGCCAATTTTGGTTTGCGGACTAATTATTATTTCACCCTTTTGCGGCTTAATAAAACCCAACATTGAGCGAACAAGGGTTGTTTTACCAACCCCATTTTCACCGATAACTACAAGAAAATCTCCCTGATTAATATTAAAGCTTAAGTTATCAATTACTTGATGATTACCATAGGCAACCGTTAAATCATTAACTGTAACAATTGACATTTTTACTTTTCTCCCTGCTGAATTCGTGAAAGATTCCGATATTGCGAAAGCATCCATTTCTGATAATTTTTAGCATTATTTGGCTTAGTTTCTGTTACCTTAAGCACCGGAACATGATTTTTGCGGGCTAACTTTACTAATCCATTAACGACATGATCACTAGTTTGAGAATTTTCGACAAAAAAAGCGATCTCATGATTTTTTATTACAGATTGTAGTTGTTGAATATCGTGTGGCGATGGATCATTACCATCTTCAATTGCTTTTTCAAAATGCTGATCCACTACCTGGTAACCAAGCGCTGCTAATGAATAATCAAAGACTGGCTCACTAACCGCAACCTTATTATTTCCCGAGTTAACATTTGCCTTAATTTTTGCGATTTCTTGATCTAACGGCTTCAAAGAATTTATATAGTCTTGAGCGTTTTTCTGATAGTAATCACGGTGAGCCGGATCAAGTTGACTATACTGATTAGCTAATTGTTGGGCCAATTTCTTCATCGTTGCTGGTTCATACCATAAGTGCTCATTGTCACCCGAGTGTTTTCCCATTAATTGGCCAACATTAATCACTTTTTGCGAATGACGATGACTACTAGATTTAACAACCTTGTTTAACCACTCATCATAACCTAAGCCATTTTCAACCACCACGTTAGCATCCCCTACTTGTTTTGCCTGAACGGTTCCTGGTTGGTAATCATGAGGATCAACCGAGGCATTATCAATAATTGACGTTACCTTACCGTACTTTCCAGCAACCTGCTTAGCTGCTTCCCCATAAAAATTGAGACTAGTTACTACCTGAATCGGCTTTTTATCAACATCGTGCGTCTTAAACGGGATCCAAGACAAGACTAAAATAACAAGTAATAGACTAACTAGGCACCCCACACCGATAAAATATCTCTTCATTCTTCTCTCCTTTAAGAGTAATAATTACTATTAAGAACAATTGATATCTTACCGAACTATCTGCTTAAATGCAAGGTTAAACTGAATAATTACTAAAAAAGGTGAGAAAACGCGAAATGTTTTTCTCACCTTCTATTGATATTTATTAATTTCTGAACTCACCGAGTCCAATTGCAAGCGTTATTTGTGTACTGTATTGTCCGTAATGCCAATTTCTAATAAATATTCATTAGTTTGAACTATTTAATTCATTAATCTTAAGAAGAACATCCAGTGCCTTTTCCATTGTTTGCAGGGAAACATATTCAAATCGACTGTGCATATTTTCTCCACCGGCAAACAGGTTTGGTGTTGGTAAGCCCTTATAAGAAATAGTTGAGCCATCAGTACCACCACGAACCGGATAGATTACTGGCTTAATATCTAATTCTTCCATCGCCTTTTTGGCAATTTCAACTGACTCCATTTTCCCCTCTAAAGCATCTTTGAGGTTATAGTATTGGTCGTACAGGTTCATGCTGATTCGCTTACTACCTAATTCAGTATTTAAGCCATCAACGATCCGTTCTAATAGGTGCTTTCGTTCTTTAAAGGTTTCCCGATCATGGTCACGGATAAGGTAAACCATCCGTGCATGATCAACACTACCATCAAACTTATAGAGGTGGAAGAATCCTTCTCGTCCTTCAGTTTTTTCAGCCCGTTCATGAGCTGGCAAACTATTGTGAAGATCGATTGCAACTTGAATGGCATTAACCATTGTTCCCTTAGCGACTCCAGTATGAACATCCTTCCCAGAAATTTCAATTTCTGCTTGAGCAGCGTTAAAGGTTTCATACTCCAATTCGCCTAATGGACCGCCATCAACAGTATAAGCAAAGTCAGCGCCAAAATCGTTAACGTCGAAGTGATCAGCCCCAGTACCAATTTCTTCATCTGGTCCAAGCCCAATCTTAATCTCACCATGCTTAATTTCTGGATGCTTCATGTAGTAAGCTGCCATTGTCATAATTTCGGCAACTCCTGATTTATCATCTGCGCCAAGTAAGGTTGAGCCATCAGTCGTAATCAGTGTATCACCCTGATAATTCTTTAGATTAGGAAATTCTGCCGGTGATAATACAAATTCACCATCATCATCCAATTGAATATCGCTTTGACCATCGTAATCTTCAACAATTTGTGGATTAACATTATGCGCATTGAAATCTGCCGTATCAACGTGGGAAATATAGCCAATTGTTGGAACATCATGGTCTAAGTTACTTGGAATTGTAGCGTAAACATAAGAACACTTAGGATTTATGTGAACATTACTTAACCCCAAATCTTTTAGTTCTGTTTCTAATTCCTTTAAGAAAGCCGTTTCCTTAGGGTCAGAAGGAACAGTATCTGAATCAGGATTAGAACGGGTTTCCGTCTTTACATACTTTAAGAAGCGTGGCAATAAGCCTTTATATTTTTCTTCTGTCATTATTAATTCTTCCCTTCATTATTAACCATAAAATTAAACGGATCAGTATTTATCTTATTCTGAACAATGGTAAAGTCCCACTTATTTTCCTGCTTCCATTGTTCAAAAAGTTTAGCCAAGCGTGGTTCACAAATTGCCTCAATATGATGGCCGGGATCAACTACCATTAAATGATTAGCAACCATATCATGACCGAAATGATAGGTAACGTCTCCCGTAACATAAGCGTCTGCGCCTTTCTTCACTGCACTTTGCCAGAAGTCTTGACCAGCACCGCCAAGAACTGCGACCCGGTGAATTGGCTTATCCATATCCGTTGGTGCAGCTAACCACCGTAACCCATTAACATTGAAGATTCGCATACAATACTGAGCAAATTCTCTGACAGTCATCGAACCATTTAATGTTCCAATTCTTCCCATCCCAACTGGTTGCCCAGATACAGGATCAGTGCCGGCTTCAACAAGCAGTTCCAAATTAGTTAGCCGTAATTTAGCCGCTAACCAATCATTCATTCCTCCGTTAGCTGTATCTAAATTAGTATGAGCAGCATACACTGTAATTCCATGGCTAAGCAGTTGCGCATACATTTTATTTTGCGGAATTCGAGTATTCAAATTCTTTGCGGGATGAAACATTACCGGGTGGTGAGCAAAAATAAAATCGACATCTTGCTTAATTGCTTCCTGGACAACTTCTGGTCGAACATCAAGAGTAGTCATTAATCGTTTAATCGGTCGATCAGGATTCCCTAATTGCAATCCGGGGTTATCCCAACTTTCCGCCAATTGCGGACTCGCAAATTGTTCAAAACGCTGAATCAATTCATTTCCTGTCGTCATTAATTAAGGACCTCCTTTATCAAGCTAATGTATTCCTCCTGATGCTTAATTTTAGCAACTGGTGGTTTACTAGCTTGTTTAACTTGTTGGAGGACACCTTCCTGCCGTTGCAACTCATCCTGCCACTTTTTGGTAAATACAGAAGAATGCTGTTCAAGCAAGAACGGTCCAAAAGTTAATTCATACTTACTATAGCGAAAAGGAACAGTTGACGGTTCAGCAACGATCACCTCATAAATATGACCATCTTCTGCAACCATTCTTTCAGCCATAATCTGAAATTGATGGTTCATTAACCATTCTCTTAAACGAGCCTCACCAACATTCGGCTGTAAAATTAATCGGGTTACCCCAGCTAATTTTTCCGGATGAGCATCCAGAATTTGGGTAATTAATGCTCCACCCATACCAGCAATTGTAATTGTATTGATGTGATCGCTATCTTTAATTGCTGCTAGCCCATCAGCTAGTCGTGCTTGAATAATCTTTGCTAAGGCTAGTTTTTTAATCTCGCTGACGGCATTTTCATAGGGACCCCTTACAACTTCACCAGCAACTGCATATTCAATCTGACCTTGCAATGCTAATGCTGCTGGCAAGTAGCCATGGTCTGACCCAATATCGGCTACTCGTGCTCCTTGAGGAACAAATTTAGCAACCGTTGTTAAACGCTGGGATAAATTTTGTGCATCCACTATACCATTTCCTCTCAACATTTCTTTATATATAAGTATAGCAAATGTTTAACCAAAGAGGAGGACAACAATAAAGCCAAAAATGACTTTATCATTATCCTCCCCATTAAATTTCAGCCTAATTATTAACTAATTCAATTCTTTTACAAACTTACCAATCCGGTTAAGAGCCTCTTTAAGATCCTCATCGGAAGAAGCATATGAAAGACGAACATAGCCTTCGCCCCCAGCACCAAATGCACTTCCTGGAGTAACGCCGACTTTCGCTTGATGAGCCAATTCAGTAGCAAACTTAACATCATCCTTACCAAATGATTCTGGAATCTTAGCAAAGATATAGAATGCTCCTTCTGGTGTTGACATTTCGAAACCGAGATCGCGTAGTCCAGCAACAACAAAGTCACGACGCTTTTCATAGGTCTTACGGAATTCAACCGGATCTTCCTGACCATTATTAAGCGCCTCAACAGCTGCTGCCTGAACATTGTCAGTGACAGTCGTTACCAAGAAGGCGTGCATCTTACCAATACTTCCCATAATCTCTTGGGGACCGGCAACGTATCCTAAACGATAACCAGTCATTGCATGAGACTTCGATAGTCCTGAAATGAAGATTGTTCGTTCAGGAATCATTGAGGTTAATGAATAATGTTTAACCCCGTAAACAAGATCACTGTAAATTTCATCAGCGATAGCGTACAAGTGATGTTTTGCTATTACCTTAGCTAACCCTTCCAAAGTTTCTTGAGGGTATTCACGACCAGTAGGATTACTTGGGTAGTTTAGGAGAACCGCACGCGCACCATGGCCTTCCTTTTGCAATACCTCTTCAAGTTTTTCAGGGGTTAGCACAAAGCCGTCTGCTGAAGTATCAACTTGAATTGGGGTAGCACCGGTCAT
Organism: uncultured Lactobacillus sp.; assembly: GCA_946487795.1. Taxonomy (GTDB): domain Bacteria; phylum Bacillota; class Bacilli; order Lactobacillales; family Lactobacillaceae; genus Limosilactobacillus; species Limosilactobacillus kinnaridis. Next base: position 19,505 of record CAMLUN010000023.1, read on the forward strand.
TGCTACTAATGGGAAGTAAAGCGCAAATACTGGCGTTGGAATAATTACCTTATCACCAGTATTTAATAATGCAAAAAGGGTTGATGCTAATGCTTCTGTCGCACCAACGGTTACCACAATTTCACTTTCAGGGTCGTACTTAACGCCACGAGTACGTTCAACATACTTAGAAATCGCTTCAAGTAGTTCTGGTTTCCCCATTTGTGGTGCATAATGGGAATCATTATCTTGAATACTCTTAATCGCAGCTTGTTTAACGTGCTCAGGGGTATTCATATCTGGTTCACCAAGGGTTAACTTAATGATTCCGGGAATATTAGAAACTGAGCGATCAAATGCCCGGATCCCAGAGGGCGATGTTGCAGCTAATTTATGGTTAATAGTACCTGTTAAATCTGATGACAACTTTGGCATTATAATGGTTCCTCCTTGTTAACAATTGAACATTATAAATATAATTAAGTTTAAATCCTTAAAACTTAAACAATTTAAGTGTACTGTGTAAGTTATCCTAAAGTCAAGGTGATTTTAATCTTTTTCTTAGAATTATTTAATTTAATAGGCATTTGCTTAAAATTGATTAATAAAATAAAGTTTTAAAAGGATTTAAAAACAA
>CAMLUN010000024.1 GCA_946487795.1 uncultured Lactobacillus sp.
TTTAGAAATATAAAAATTGGTTAACTTGCTTACCTGTAAAGCCTTTAAAATAAGAATAGACTTTAAATGAAGATAATATTATTTTTGTTATAAAGGATAGAAGGTGGAGCTTATCAATACGAAAAAGAAAAATCCTAAAAAGTTATCGTTCATTTCAATTTACTTTTTAGGTATTAATGGTGTTATTGGGTCAGGTGCTTTTTTGCTACCACAAGTTATCTATAAAGATATGGATTTAGCAAGTGTCCTTGTCTTACTCTGTGCCGCTATTACGGTTAGCATGGTTGCGTTATGTTATGCGGACCTTTCTAGTTGTTTTACAGGATCAGGTGCGGCTTGGCTTTATTCATATAATGCATTTGGCCGGTTTACTGGCTATGAGCTCGGCATCTTTACGTGGCTTTTAGGATGCTGTACTTTATCTGCCGAAGTGGTAGCCTTATTGACAACTCTCCGAAGCTTTTTACCACTTTTTAATACTCATTGGGTATACTATGTTTCTGTTTTTGGCTTAATTTTATTATTTTCAATCATTAACTTCTTCGGCCGGACGCTTGTTAAGTTGGTCGATAACCTCTCTTCAGCTGCAAAAATGATTACGATCCTTGCTTTTATTGTTATTGGCGTTTTTTGTATTCACTTTGCTAATTTTTCACCGGTAATCCCTCATGCAGCAACCACCGGGGTAATGCCGCTTGCCAAACATTTTGGAGCAGCCTTTAGTGTTGTCTTCTATATGTTTACCGGCTTTTCCTTTATCCCAATTGCTGCAAAACAAATGACCGATCCAGAGAAAAATATTCCGCGCGTATTAATTGCCGTAATGGTTAGTGTAACGATTATGTATTCGCTAATGATGCTAGTAGCAATCGGTATTTTAGGAACTAGGATGTCAAAATATAGTACGCCAATTGCCAATGCCTTTGGAACCGGTGTCAGTAAATGGGGGGTACATTTTAGTGATTGTGGGAATATTGATCAGTATTTTGGGGTAGCATTTGCGGCCTCCTTTAACACTCCGTCATTAATTTCCTCACTAGCGAATGAACACGCAATGTTACCAAAGTGGGTTGGTAAAAAGAACCGTCATGATGCACCATGGGTAGCGATTATCCTGACAGCCGTTGTTTCGATGGTGTTAGTTACTCAATCTTACCTCTTTCTTGTTTCTTGTATTGTGCCTGCTTCGTTTGTTCAATATGTTCCATCAATTTTAGCAGTAATTAAGTTTAAACATACTAATGAATTCCCTAATCACGGGTTTAAGCTTCCAGGAAAATATATCATTCCAGTGTTAGCACTCTTAATCTCATGCTATATGGTAACCAATTTTACAATTAAGACGATTACAGTTGGTGTTGTAGTTGCCGTATTGGCTGCGGTTTCTTACTTCTTTATCAAGGTGGATGAGAAACACGAGGCACACCACCGTGCAATGTTGGAGAAGCTAAAACATTAAATCAGACAGTGTATAATAAGTGGGAGGTGGTTTGATGGAAATAACAATCAAACGAGATGGTCTAAAGCTATATGGTCTTCTTGAGGGAACAACGACGATTATAAACGATACAGTCGCAATTCTGATGCATGGCTTTAAGGGCAATCTGGGATATGATGATTCTAAAATTCTGTATGCTCTTTCGCACTATTTAAATCAACAAGGAATTTCAACGTTACGCTTTGACTTTGATGGAACTGGTCATAGTGATGGTGAATTCAAGGATATGACAGTTTTTAGTGAAATTCTGGATGGAATAAAAATCATTGACTATGCTCACACAACTATGCAAGCAAAGAAGATTTACCTAATTGGTCATTCGCAAGGTGGGGTAGTTGCTTCGATGCTGGCGGCTTATTATCGCGATATTATTACAAAACTAGTACTGCTGGCACCTGCTGCAACCTTGAAAGATGATGCACTAAAAGGAGTTTGTCAGGGAAGACAATATGACCCTAACCATATACCAGAAACGGTTGATGTGCATGGCTTTACCGTTGGCGGCGACTACTTCCGAACGGCGCAGCTTTTACCAATTTACGAAACAGCGCAACATTATAGTGGCCCCACACTGCTAATTCATGGGTTAGCTGATAATGTGGTTTCCCCTGAAGCATCAAAGAAATATAATGTAATCATGCCTAACAGTGAGTTGCATTTAATTCCTGGAGAAGGGCATATGTTTAATGGCTCACGACGCCAAGAAATTTTGGAACTAGTAGCTAACTTTTTAAAAAATTAGTTTTAAAGGATCGTTAACATTTGAAAGGATGTAACGGTCCTTTTTGATTAAAATGTACTTCTGTTCCAGCGACTATTTCATGGTATAATTTAGCGTCAGATTAAATTGAGAGAAAAGGAGCGAGTGATTAACTATGAACTCAATTAAAGCAGCGTGTAAAACCTACTTGGTAATTGGGTCGCTAATTTTTGGAATGTTATTTGGGGCAGGAAATTTAATTTTTCCTGTACATTTAGGACAATTAGCCGGTAACCAGTGGATAGCAGCAACGGGCGGATTCTTGCTTTCCGGTGTTCTTTTACCGCTATTTGCATTACTATCGATTAGTATTACACATGCAAATGGATTATATGAACTAGCTTTACCAAATGGGAAAAGGTTTGCCCTTATTTTCCTTATCCTGGTTCAAATAATTATTGGACCTTTATGTGCAACCCCGCGTACGGCAACTGTTCCTTATACGATTGGAGTTGCGCCATATTTAAGTAAAGGGATGCAAGGCTGGGGATTATTAGCCTATACCGGAGCATTTTTTCTAATTGTTTACTTTTTTGCAACGCGTGAAGGAAAAATCACCGAAATAATTGGTAAGGTTTTAAATCCAATTTTCCTTATTATGTTATTTTTGATCTTTCTTCTCGCCTTTGTTCATCCAATGGGAAGTACAACTACTCCCCAACCAACTCCAGAATATGTTAATCATGCCTTTAGTAATGGTTTTATTCAAGGATATAATACTGTTGATGCATTAGCAGCATTGGTTTTTGGCGTTACGATTATTACCGCAATTCGCCAACTTGGTTTTAAATCTCAACAATCAGTTTCACTTGCTACTACTAAGGGTGGAATGATTGGAATTTTGGGAATTGGGATTTTGTATATTGGACTAATTTATTTGGGAACAACGAGTCGGCATCAATTCATAATCGCAGCCAATGGGGGAACAACATTAAACCAAATTGCTCATTATTATATGGGAGATTTTGGAAATGTATTATTGTTAACCCTTGCGACAATCACGTGTATGACAACGGCGATGGGGTTAGTAGTCGCTTTTGCCCAGGACTTCCACTATCGTTTCCCCCAGATTTCTTATAAAGCCTTTTTACGTGGAAATTGCCTGTTGTCATTTCTAGTTGCTAACATGGGACTGGACCGGATCGTTTCATGGTCGATACCAGTTTTAATGTTTCTTTACCCGCTAGCCATTGTGTTGATCCTACTAGGTGTTTTTTCGCCCCTATTCAAGGGAGCTTCGTTAATTTACCGAATCACGACAGGTATAACAATGATTCCTGCATTTTTTGATATGGTAAATGCTTTCCCACCGGTTTTACGGGATACCACATTTAGCATGTCATTAATCCATTTTGCAGAAAAATACTTTCCCTTGTACCAACTTGGCTTTAGTTGGTTGCCTTTTACCCTGGTGGGCTTATTCATCAGTATTTGTATTTGGTACCCTCAACAGCGGAGTCGTGTATAATATAAGAGAAATGAGGTGAGGAGTTATGCAACGACAGTATTTGAGTATTGATATTGGTGGGACAGAGATAAAGAGTGCATTAATTGATCACTCTGGTAATATTTTTGAGAGAAACCATGTCCCAACTCCTCATCAAAAAGAAGCGTTTCTGGCTGCAATCTTTGCTGTGGTTGAGCCAGTTTTAGAAAAGGTTACTGCGATTTGTGTCAGTCTTCCAGGAGTCGTTAATCCAACGACTGGAGAGGTAAAGTTTACTGGTGCCCTTGGCTTTATGGGGACCTTTAACTTTGCGGCCTATCTGGAATCACGAGCTCATTGCCCAGTATATGTTGGTAATGATGCTAATTGTGCGACATTAGCAGAAATGTGGCTTGGCAATCTCAACGGTATCAGTAATGGTGCTGTAATTACATTAGGAACTTCCGTTGGCGGCGGGATTGTTATTAATAATCAGCTCTTGCATGGACCACATTTTCAGGCCGGTGAATTAAGTGCCATGATCATTGATAATGATGTGCCTGAACTTCACTATTCGACGATGGGGGCTACTACTTCAGCAGTTAAGATGATTGAAACCATGGCTGATATTTGTGATATTAAGGATAAAACTGATGGCCGACGAGTATTTAAAGAAATTAATTGTCATAATCCAGTTATTTGGTCCTTATTTGAAGGATTTTGTCGGCGAGTAGCTGTTTTGATTTTAAATATTCAGACAGTTGTTGACCTTGAACGTGTGCTCATTGGTGGTGGCATTAGTACGCAAAAAATTTTAATTGATGAAATAAAGAAGCAATTTATGATTCTGCAGAAGAGTGATTACCGTCTTCATGATGATGTTACGATGCCAGAAATAATGACCGCAAAGTTTGGCAATGAGGCTAATTTATTAGGTGCATTGTATGGATTGCTATTGACAATTGAATGAAAAAAGAGAGTGAGTGGGAATTAACCTTCTCGACAAGGCGGTGGGCTAAGGATAGAACGGTGATTAGCACGGCACGGGCTGATTAGCGTTCGAACTTAGCCTCGAGCCTTGTGGTTACGACGCGAAGCTAGTTCCGCGATATCTTAAATAATGTTCGTATAAATAAAGAGGCTGTTGAAAAAACGAAGTTTTTTCTCAGCCTCTCTCTTTATCAACAACCTATTTTCTATACGGATAATGCGCCATTGCGGGGACTTCATTCCATGGAACGGGGAAACCAGCACCATGAGCACAGAAGACAGAATCAGGAGTGTTCTCTAGGTCAGCAACCGGATCATAATTAACATCTTTAATAACATCTTCAGCATTATGACATGGATAATAGCCAGCAACAACAAACTCGAGCTGACCCTGGCCGTGAGTGTAGGTGCGAACGCTTTGGACATAGTCGCGCATGCCCACAACAGGAGCAGTTCCCGTAATCAGGGTTAGGTCTTGACTATTAGCTTCATCAAGCGCGAACGTACCATGCATTTGTTGAATATCATTAATTGCGCGTCCTACTTGGTCATTCGGGACTTTAAGATGAAAAGCATACCAAGGCTCTAATAATTGACATTCGTTTTGTTCCTTCAATTCCATCAATCCTTGGCGAACCGCTCGCCAACTAGCCTGACGAAAATCTCCACCAACTGTATGTTTAATATGGCCGCGACCACCAATGAGGGTAATTCTGACATCGGTAAGAGGAGCTCCTATAAGAACTCCTAAATGTTCTTTGGCCTGTAAACTAGTTAAGATCTGGTGTTGCCAATTGCGATCCAGAATATCAAGACTGCAGTCACTGTTAATTGTAATTCCAGAGCCTTGTTTTCCTGGTTCTAAAAGAAGGTGGGCCTCAGCATAGTGACGTAATGGTTCAAAGTGACCGACCCCTTCGACTTTGTTAGTAATCGTTTCTTGATAAAGAACGTTTCCCTCATCAAATGTAACTTCCAATTGGTAACGTTCTTGAAGCAATTGTTGCAGGATCTGAAGTTGAACTTCTCCCATAATCTGAACGTGAATTTCTTGGATGTGAGGATGCCAAGAGATCTGTAGTTGTGGATCTTCATCTTCAAGCTCTTTTAAGGCGTTGAGACAAGCATGAAGGTCCTCTTTAGCAACTTTAACGGCATAATTTAAGACCGGTTTTATGACTGGCGCAGGGAGTGGCTTTGTTTTACCAAGACCAAGTCCAGGGGATGTGGAAGTTAATCCAGTAAGAGCACCGACTTGACCTGCGTTTAAAACCTGAGTTGGGCTAAATTTAGCCCCGTTATATATTCGGATTTGGTTCACTTTTTCTTCGTTTAGTAAAACTGATTTAGCTGGAATTTTGCCACCGAATACACGAACCCAACTAAGCCTATTACCCTTGTCATCATGGGAAATCTTGAATACCCGCGCCGCAAACTCATCAGAAAACGCAGGCGTAACTGTCCATTTCTCAAGTCCATTTAAGAAATTAGTGATTCCAGTTAACTTTAGGGCTGCTCCCCTATAACAAGGGAACACTTTACGTTGTTTAATCAATTGCTGAATTGTTTGATCGCTAAGGCTACCAGTACTGAGGTAGTTTTCTAAAACTTTATCATCTTGCATGGCAATTGTTTCACGAACTTCGTCAGTTAATGGATCAGCAAAATTAAGGCAAGCCGGCGAAAATTCTTTTTGCAGTTGTTTGATAACACTGCTAGGATCAGCACCAATCACATCTTCTTTGTTAATGAAAATGAAGGTCGGGATATCATAACGAGCAAGAAGATCCCATAATGTGCGAGTGTATCCCTGAATGCCATCAGTAGCTGAAACGACAAGAATTGCATAATCAAGAACTGGTAAGACTTGTTCTGTTTGACTAGCAAAATCGACGTGTCCTGGGGTATCGAGAAGGGTAAGCGCAAGGTCATTATATGTTAGCTCAGCTTGATGAGTAAAAAGAGTGATTCCACGTTGCTTTTCGAGTGTGTTAGGATCTAAAAAAGCATCTCCATTATCCACGCGACCTAGCTTTCGAATAGCGCCGGTTTCATACATGAGTGCTTCGGTTAAAGTCGTTTTTCCAGCATCGACATGAGCAACGATGCCAGTAACAATTTGTTTCACCGTTTTTTCACCTAGTTAACATGGTCGTTTTTGCGAACAACAAGAACATCACATTTTGCCATCCGACTAACATAGTGGGTAACAGAGCCAAGAACAAAGCGTTCAAGACCAGATACACCAGTCGCACCGAGAATAATCAAGTCGGTGTTGTGATCTGACGGAAATTCATGAGCAATAACACGTTTTGGATTTCCAAACCGGATATGAACGTTAACATCTTCAACCCCCGCATCGACCGCGCGCTTTTTCAAGTCATCGAGTCGTTCCTTGGTAGTTTTAACAATGTTATATGTTTCTTCGTTGCTAAGGGCCGCATTACTATAGCCATCTGTTAGTTGCGTTACTTGAACGATCCGTAAGATATCAAGGCTAGCATGATTCCGTAGTGCAGAATCAATGGCACTTTCTAAGACGTTACTAGTAATTTTTGAGCCATCGACAGCAACTAGAATGTGTTTGTATGGATAAATTTCTGTCATAATAGACACCTCCGAAAGTTTATACCTTTATTATAAAATGTTTTCGCCCTAAAAAGATGTAAAAAAGAAAGTATTTTTTGCTTTGTCGATAATATATTGCAAACGCTTACGAAAAGACGTACACTACAAATGGATGACTAAATGACAAAAGTAAATTTTTAGTCTATTTATGTTGATGTTTTTATAAGAGGGTGCTAGTTATGCGTTATGTTTCAATGACTTCTCATAATATTGGAATGAATTTAGCTACAGAACAATATTTAATGAATAATAAGGATTTTGGGAAAGAGCCTTTAGTACTATTTTATTATGAAGAACCATGTATTATCGTGGGCCGGAACCAAAATACGCTTGAAGAGATTAATCATGATTATGTAAAGGAACACAATATCCGGGTAACCCGACGTTTATCAGGCGGTGGTGCTGTTTATCAAGACTTAGGGAACCTCTGTTTTAGTTTTGTGGTCCCAAGTGATAGTGAAGAATTCGGTGACTTTAAATCGTTTACCCAGCCAATTGTTAATGTTCTTCATCAAATGGGTGCTACTAGTGCAGAAGTCAGCGGTCGTAATGATATTTTAGTTGATGGTAAGAAATTCTCGGGGAATGCGATGTATTCACGTAATGGAAAGACGTTCTCCCATGGAACTTTAATGCTTGATGTTGACTTAAGTGTCGTCGCGGATGCCCTTCATGTGGCAAAAGATAAGATTGCTTCAAAGGGGATCAAATCAGTTCGATCACGGGTTACGAATCTTCGTCCATACTTGGATGAAAAGTACCAAGATATTGATGTGCCAACATTTAGGGATGAATTGCTAAAAGGTCTCTTCCATGTTGACGACCTTGAGGAGATTAAGGATAAGCAATACATGGTTACCCCTGAAGATCAAAAAGAAATTGATAAGATCTATGAGCAGTACTATAACAACTGGGATTGGGTCTATGGTAAGTCGCCAGAGTTTACGGTTAAGCGGCGGAAACACTTTGATATGGGGACAATTGATGCCCGCTTTGATATTAAAGATGGCGTAATCAAAAACGTGAAATTCTATGGCGATTTCTTTGGCCCACAGGATATTAACCAACTGGCAGAAAAGCTCCAAGGGATTAAGTATGACCATGATAAAATTGCTAAAGTCCTTGAAGCGGAAGGAACCCAACAATATATTACGGGAATTCCAACCGCTGAAGTAGCTGATTTACTCGCATAATTGAGCTTTTTAACTTAATTTAGTAAAATGGAGGCTGAGAAAAAACTTTGTTTTTTCAACAGCCTCTTTATTTATACGAACATTGTTTAAGATATCGTGGAAATTAACCACAAGGCTCGAGGCTAAGTCCGAACGATAATCAGCCCGTGCCGTGCTAATCACCGTTCTATCCTTAGCCCACCGCCTTGTCGAGAAGGTTAATTCCCACTTACTTTTCGTTAATTAAGGGATGTAAAAATATTGGTCATCCGCGGGGATAGCAAAAAAGAAAGTTGGCAAAATAAATGAAGAATAATGAGAAAGTTGTTATTGTAACATCAGTAGCAGCAGTAATTGCATTAGTCCTTGATGCTTTTATGTTTGTTCAGCATGGTCACTCGCTGACATCATCATCTGTATGGCCGCGGCTGCTCCTCTTTATCGTTTTAGCAATCATTGTTAACGGATTATCGTTTTTAAAGATGCGCTTTTGTGGATATGCAACGATTTTAGTAAATCTTTATTTTGCAATCGCTAGTTTAGCCGCATTTCAAATGGTAAGTCCACGAGAAAGTGCATACGGATTATTTATTCAAGCACTAAGTATTGTTGGGATTTTAGTAGGAGCTGCTGGTGTTTATTATGGTGCAAAACAGCGTGCAGACTATACAAAAGCTAAAATTGAAAAAATGAAGGAGCAAATGAAAAAATGAAGATGTCAGTAGCTGATTATTTGTCACAGTTGACGAGCGATCAGGTTGTGACAGAAGAAGTTGAAAAAACTGCTGCCCAATCACAGCAAAAAACAGTATTAACAACTGCAATTAATTTTATGATTGAACAGCTTGATACGGGACACCTTGGTCAATATAAGATGAATATTAAAATGAAAAAAGGTGATCCAGTTAGCTTTCGCTTAGAAACCAACCTAATCAACATACCGATGGATGAGGCAGAGCGATTAGATGTTAAATTATTGGATAAAGAGATCGAGTACCCTGTTAATCTTTATTTAGTAATGGAGAGTGAAGATATTAATAAAACGGGATTGCGGATCGATGAATTAGCAAATGAAACCGATCAAAGTGGAAAGACAACTGATTTGATTACTAAAACTCAAGAATGGGTAGCCGAACACCTTGCAGATATAATGGAAGCAAGAGCATAAGAGTTGCATCCATAGGTCAAATATGCTAAATTATAATTTGCGATGAGTCGAGAGGTCTGGTAGCGACCCTAAGAGCTACCATTGACATTTTGACAAGTGGGACACATTAACTCACCGGATTGTGAGGTGTCTAGTTAATCGGCCATGTGGACAGTGTTGATTGACTTGAGATAATATCAATACACGAAAAAGCCGGAATACTTAGTATGTTTAGTACTAGGTATTCCGGTTTTTTAGTTGATTAATTTTCGATAGATAAAGCTAAGCCAAGGTAGCAGAGTAATAATCGCAGTTACAAATAGTAGTCCAAGATGACTAACCGATAGATGGTCAAGGTCGGCGTAAAGATAATAAGTTGGAAATAGCTTTTGAACATTAGTAAAGAAATCAATAAAAGAATTAGCTGGTAAGAGGTGTTTCCACGGAATAATAAAAGTTGCGATTATAAATAGGATTGGGGTTCCAGCGGCATCGATAGTTGGTGCGTCAAAGGAAAGCCCAATTGCAAACCCGATCACGCTTAGATATATTCCGATAATATTGGTTAACAAAATACTAGTGATAGTAATGAAGTTGAACTCGATAGTATGAAGGAAAATAGCAAGAATCATAATTACGATGGTGATGAACAAATTGATGATGACTTGGGTAATTAATTGCGAAAATAAATAGTTCCACGGAGAATAATGGCTAATGTGCGATTGAAGAATATAGAAGTCCTTATTACTACAAATCCGTTTGCTGAAAGTAACGATCGAATTACCGAGTATTCCCATCAGGAGAGCAAGCAAAAGTAAAGCGAGCTAGAAGTTGCCAGTGGCGGGGAGGGATGTACTAGCAACTTGAATCATAAACACATACCAAATACCTGGCAGTAGAATAGTAAAAAGAAAGAAACGACGATTGCGCAAAACTTGTTTTAGTTGAATTGCTATAATGCTCATAAGAAAACTCCTAACGATTGTGTTGACGATACCGTTGTTCGATTGTCTGATTATGTTGGTGGATTTCCTTAACAGGGATGTCTTGAGAGATTTGGCCATCTTTAAGGAGCAGAACACGGGAAAAGAATTTATCAATTTGATTGAAATCATGAGTAATAACTAAAATACTTCCCGAAACCTTTTCAATAAAATGCCAAAAATAGTCAATTGATTCTAAATCCATCCCAACAGTTGGCTCGTCTAGGATCAGAAGCTTGGACTGACGGAGGACACTAAGCAAGAGCGAAAGGCGACGTTTTTGTCGACCTGATAATTTCGCAATAATTGTATTTTGCTGGGATGATAATTTGAATTGATCAAGAAGATAATTGATTCGTTGCTTTGAACCGACCTTAGTTATGGCGGCTGTCAAGATAATCTGCTCTTTAACTTTTAGGGTTGGAATTAAAACATTTTCTTGAGACATGATATTTAAAGAATCATTTTTACTAAAATACCATTTAACAGTACCTTTGTTGGGTTTCAAAGCACCTTCAATTATTTTTACTAAAGTTGTTTTACCAGCGCCATTGCTACCAAGAAGGGCAATGCGTTCATTATTGTGAATAGTTAAATCAAGGCTGTTGAGAACTGGTGAGTTAAAAGTTTTAACAATATTATTAAGTTTTACCACTGGTTGATTAAAGTCGTTTGTTCCCAAGATAAGGCGGTCTAATGAAACATTAAAAACTTTGGCAAGCAAAATTAGCTTATCGATACTTGGTTCAGCATCCCCATTTTCCCATTTAGAGACGGCCTGGCGGGAAACGAATAGACGCGTAGCTAGTTCAGCTTGTGATAATTGTTTTTCAGTCCGCAATTTGAGCAGTTGATGCGGAAAAGAATACGGCATAGCAAAAAGCTCCTTTTCAAAATCTATATTTAGAATTTAATTGGATCTAATCAAAAGGTCAATAGAATCCTTAGATAACAACAATTGCTCACCCCGCTACTATTAGTTGCATATTAATTTCCCGGGAAATAAAAAAGCACAGATGGAAAAATCTGTACTCAAAGTTAAGATTAATAATTGCGCATTCCCGTATATTTTTTACTCAGGACTATGACTAGTATTGTTGCAATAAGCCCATAGACTGCGCCAACGTAACCGAGGTTTTTCATGGCAGTGAAGGTGACAGCCTGAGAGGCAGTAAAAGAGCCTAGTGAAATACCAATATTAGCAAAAATTGAGTTTAAGGATGAAGCTAAGTCAAGTGATTGAGGATATTGTTTTTCGGCAATATCAAGGAACATTAATTGGGTGGAAGAACCATAACATGAAAAGGCAATACATAAGACAGCCACAATAATAATGGCACCCAACTTGAATGGTAAGACGGGACCAAAGATGAGAAATAAGATTGTCATTGCCGCGTAGATTCCACTGAGACGATGAATTCCGCCACGGTCAGCCAAGTATCCACCAAATTTATTACCAATAATAAAGAAGATTCCCATTCCGAATAAGAGCCAATTCAACCATGTGTTATCAAAGCCCATTTCGTTAGTGATTAAAGGACGAATATAGGTATAAATTGTGTAGTCAGCCGCACAAATAGCAACAATGAAACTAACACCGAGAATAATTCGTGAATCCTTAAATAACACAAACTGCTTGCTAAGGGTACTCTTAAATTGAGGCGTATCACGTGGGACGAGCCAAATCAAGGCAACAAAAACAATGATCGTAATTCCAGAAATCATCCAAAAACTGTCATGCCAAGTAAGGGTGGTGCTGATAACGGTTCCGATTGGAATGCCGATAACTGACGCGATACTAAATCCAGCAAAAACCCATGAAACCAGGCTTGCTCTTTTTTCACGCGGCGCAACATAGCTCGCCATTACGAGGACCATTGAGATAATCGCACCGGCAACACCAGCAGTTAGAATCCGCGAAAGCAACATTGAAATAAAGTTTGGCGCTATTGCTGTCCACGTATTGCCGATAAAGAAGATGACCATGAGAACTAATAAAACATGATGTCGTCGCCACCGATTTGCCATTGAAGTAATAATCGGAGTGAAAATAGCATAAACCAAGGCAAATACAGTTACAAGTAGGCCTAACTTACCAAGCGAATCATGGTATTCGTGAGCGATATCAGGTAAAACGCCGACAATCATATATTCGTTACACCCGAGCATAAAGGCAACGAAGACAAAAATAATAGCTTGTAAACGATATTTCATAAAATGTACCCTCCCTAATAGATTAAACTCATCATACTGTAGCAAATTTCTGAATAGATTTCTACAGCAAACGCAGATAAACCTTTTGCCTTGCTAAAAAGACCAGTCTTAGGGAAAATATAGGTAACAGTTTATTCGATGGAGGGAGTAAAACATGCTTCAAGAAATTAATGCTATTTTTCAAACTTTTGGTGCGAGTGTAGTTGTCCCAATAATAATTTTTATCATTGCTTTATTACTACGAGTGCAGCCTAAGACAGCAATGATGAGTGCTTTCTATGCTGGTGTCGGTTTAACTGGTTTTACCTGGATTATCACAGAATTTACGCCAGTGGTGACTAAGATTGTCCGCCAAATGGTTGATAATACGGGGATTAAACTACCAGTGGTTGATATCGGCTGGCAAGCAGGGTCATTAGCAGCGTTTGGATCAACGGTTGGTTTATCGTTTTTTGTTTTTGGATTACTAACTGAATTAATTTTATTTGCGCTTGGCGTTACCAAAGTATTTCTGCCTTCTAATATTTGGAATAATTTTGGGTATATGATTTGGGGCACGCTAGCTTTTTATGTAACTCATAATTATTGGCTATCATTAGGGCTGGAATTTTTTATGCTCCTGTACTCACTAGTCTTAGCGGAAATTCAAGCAGATCGGTGGGCAGACTATTATGGAATTGAGAATACCACCGTCGACTCCTTACATAATATCGAGCAAGTGGTTCCAGCGATTATTTTAGATCCGTTATGGAATTTACTGGGATTTAACAAAGTGAAAATGACTCCTAAAGATTTTCAGAAAAAACTAGGTGTCTTTGGGGAACCAATTACAATGGGAATTATCCTGGGATTAATAATTGGGATCTTGGGTAATTTATCTTCACTGGGGAAAATAAGCGCTTGGGGACAGATTACTAAATTTGCGATTCAATTAGCTGCCGTTATGGCGATCTTTCCCCTTGTTACAAACGTATTCGCAAAGGCATTTATTCCCATCGCGAATGAAATTGATGAGCAGCAGAAAAAACGACATGGCGAAAATAAAAATAGCCGTTATGATAAAAAGCGGTGGTTCCTAGCTGTTGATGATGGCGTTGGCTATGGAGAATCAGCCACTTTAATTTCAGGAATCATTTTAATCCCGATTATGGTTTTAATTGCTTTTATCCTTCCTGGCAATAAGACCCTTCCGGTAGTTGATTTAATTGCAATTCCGTACATGATTGAATCAATTGTCGCGGTGACTCGTGGAAATATCTTAAAAGTAATTGCGACGGGAATTGTGTGGTTTAGTTTAGGCTTATATGCGGCCAGTTGGCTCAGTCCGGTCTATACTGCAGCAGTGGCCCACTATGGCGTTGCAATTCCAACCGGGGTAGTCCTGGTAACAAGCTTTAACTTAGTAGCACGACCATTGAATGCATTGGTTTTTGCTGCCTTTATATCAGAAAGTCCTGTTTGGATTTCACTAGCAATTATCATTTATCTTGTGATGTTATTCGGATTACGGAAATATCGTTCGCAAATTTGGCACTACCTTAATAAGATGGCTATGAAGAATGCCTAGGCAAAGTGTTATAATAATTATTATAAAATTAAGGAGAACGAAAAATGAAAGCATTAGTAGTTGAAAAAGCGTCAGCTCGTTCATTGCAAGATTTGAATTTTGCGGAAGTCTCGGTTCCTACGCCAGCTGAACATAAAGTTCTAATCAAGGTGCATGCTGCTGGGCTTAATCCGGTCGACTATAAAATTGTTGAAGGCGGCGTTAGTGCTTGGCAGTATCGCTATCCAACTTGCTAAACTTCATGGTTGTAAGGTATTTACAACTGTTTCATCTAGTAAATATGACTATGTAAAGCAGCTTGCTCCAGATACAATCATCAACTATCAAACTGAAGATGTGGATAAAAAGTTAGCCGATCTCACCGATGGGCTTGGCATTGATTTGATCATTGATACGGTAGGTAAAAAAGAAGCAGAACTTGATTTGTGGCGGTTAGCCTATAATGGACGCTTAGTAACGATTGTTGACGTTCCTTCACTTGATAATGTTCCAATGTTTGATCGCGGTCTAGGGATAGATGTCGTTAATCTTGGTGGGGCGCATCTCAGTGGCAACCCAAATCAGCAAGCTGATTTGGGCCGAATGAATGCGGAAATGTTAAAATTAATAGCTAATGGGGATGTAAAGCCTTTGATTGAGAAAGTGATTCCGTTTGATCAAATTATTAAGGGCTTAACAGCGATTAAAAATCATGAAGTAGTTGGAAAATTAGTGGCTAAAATTGATTAAATAAAAAGTTGAGGTTAAGAGAAAACTTTTGTTCTCTTTTAACCTCAACTTTTTTATTTTGCTAGATAAATCTGTTCATCAATCAAATCAAACGAGTGCAAGTTAGCATTAACTTTCTGTAACTCATCGTCTTGACTCAATTGGGCTTCTTGCCAGAATTTCTTAGAGTTAGTTGCGCCATCTTTTTCGCCAATAACTAATAATTTGACTTCAGGGAATGTTGAACGAAGAAGTTTCAGGACCTCCCAGTCAATTTCACCCTTATCGGGAGCCCATGACATAATGACATATTCGACCTCGTCACCATACTTTTTGATTGCTTCTAGAGCGTCCAACTTCTCAATCTTAGTGACAGGGTGTTTGCCCGTTTCGTTTTCTTTTATCCATGCCTGACTATCGGTAGTATAAATCCTTTGGGTGGCATTGTTATTGCGTAATCCCTTAGAAATATAACCATTACCGGCCATAATCTCTAATGTCGGTGCCCCACCTAAATAATCAGAAAGTGCTTTGGCAAAAGGTGCATTGACGTATGACCACATTCCGTATGTTTCCTCGAGATAATCACGATAGTTGCGCAACGCCTTATCTAATTTTGGCAACGCCTCACTATATTTATTCCAAAGTTTATCGCCACGTGGATCACCTTGTGGGAACTGTTCATTAACCTTTTTGAAAATGGTATCTTGAATGTTATCCGGCAATAATAATTTTGGTAGAGGTTGTGGCAATAAGCCGTTTTTGAGTAGTCGATCACTTTCTAAAACATTATTAATGAGGTATTTTACAGGAGGAAAGTCATCGAATAGGTCACGGTAAGTATTTAGTTCTTGAATATATGAAGGCTCATTAACAATTTGATGAGCTTTTTTTACCCGCTTTTTTAGCTGTTTTAATTTTTTAGGATTCATCAGAAACTCCTTATTTAAGTTTTAAATCTAGTTGTTCTTGCTTACCATAGAAGGTGTCTGTATCCCGGCGATTATGCCGTCCCTTTAAGTAACCATCGATTAGTTGAAAAATTTCATATCGATCATCACTTGAAAGTACAGTTTGATTAAACGACAGGTTCTTACTTGAGAAAAATAATTTTGCTAAATCAAAATCATCACGATCAGTTTTTCCGGTAAGATAGTCCAGACTGACATCAAAGAATTCGGCTAGTTTTCGTGCTTCAACGTATGACGGGGTCCGAATACCGCGTTCCCAGTTACCGATTTGCGAAGCAGTGTTTGGCTTTTCATTGGGGCCAAGGTTTTCATTGAGATGGGTAGCAAGCTCCTTTAAGGTTATCTTTTGTCCTTTGCGAAGTGCTCGTAGGCGTTCTGGAAACATTATTTCACTCCCTTAATATATCATTATCTATTTTAACATTAGCATAACAATTTTGAATGAAAAGAATATGCAAAATAACAGAAAGTGTGCTAAACTAGGCGCATTGATTAAATGATACGACATGGGGTTAATTATTTTGAAAACAAAGACAAAAAAGAAACAGTGGCATCCTTGGCGATGGCTCATTGGAATTGTAGTTGTAATCGCAGTGGCAATCTTTGCCGCTAGTAGCTATTTTTTCTCGGTGGCAATGGTACCGGGGCATAAGGATTTTATTAATAATTCAACTAAAATTTCACGAAATGATCCATTGTATGAGCAGAAAATGTGGTTTAAGCATGCCAAAAAAGAAAAATGGACAATTAAATCGGCAAGTGGAAATTATAAACTAGTTGCTGATTACATCCCTGCTGCTAAACCGACAACTAAAAATGTGGTAATTGCCCATGGATTTATGGGTGACAAAGAGAAGATGGGCGAATATGCCGCGCTTTTCTATCAGATGGGGTATAATGTTCTAATGCCGGATGCGCGTGCTCATGGTCAAAGCCAAGGGAAATACATTGGTTATGGATGGCCAGAGCGTTATGATATTCGTAAATGGATTAATAAACTTATTCGGCATAATGGGGAAGATAGTCAGGTAGTCTTATTTGGTGTTAGCATGGGTGGTGCGACAACAATGATGACTAGTGGCATTAACCTTCCGTCACAAGTAAAAGCATTTGTCGAAGATTGTGGATATACGAGTCTTAATGATGAATTGAATTATGAAGCCGGTAATTTATATGGGATTCCGAAGTTTTTACGGGTGCCATTAATAAGTACGATGAGTTTAATTAATCGGGTGAAGAATGGTTTTTACATTCATGAAGCCAGCTCCTTAAATATGCTGCATCATAATCATCGTCCAATGCTATTTATCCATGGAGCAAAAGATAATTTTGTTCCAACTGAAATGGTTTATCGCAATTACCGTGCAACAGAGGGAAGTAAAGAATTATGGGTAGTGCCAGGAGCAGCGCACGCGAAGTCATATGCGACCCATCCTAGCGAGTATCGGCGCCATTTGACAAAATTTTTAGATCACTATATTAAATAGTTGGAGGAAAAAGATGCTTGCAATTATTGTTACGATGTTTGTTGCAATCGAACATTTAGGTATTATGGCCTTAGAAATCTTTGGTAACCCGGCACAGCAAGCCAAGGCGTTTGACTTACCGCTTAAGTTTACGCAACAGCATGAAGCACGGGTTTCATTTGCTAACCAGGGTATTTATAACGGCGCCTTAGGAGCAGCTATCATCGCCAGTTACTGGTTATTTAGTGGGGCAACCTTAGTATTAGTATGGCGAATGCTCTTGGTTTTTGTGATGGTTGTTGCATTATTTGGTGCACTTACTGCAACCAAAAAAATTATTCTAATTCAATTTTTACCAGCATTGATTGCTTTTTTACTTACATTTCTTTAAACATAAAAAGGAAATTGCTTTGCAAGATTTTGCAGCAATTTCCTTTTTTAGTCTAATGATTGAGTATAAACCAATTCATCAGTTGAGATCTGTTCGTTTAATGCGTTTGCTAATTCTTGTGAAAATTGGTCATCAGCAAGTTGCATTTGAACATAACTATGTTCAAGCTGAAATGCCTCAATAAATAAAGAAGTAATGAGGTCGGTATCCATCGAAATATCGTGGAGGAAGAATCGTTTTCGTTGGAAGTACGTCCGTCGTACCATGGCAACTTCATTCGCATTTTGTGGAGTTTCAATCAAATGAAGGTATTTATCGATTTCACGATTAATTATTTCTAGGATCTCAGCTGTTTCAGCGCGCTGTTCCTTGGTTAATTGATATTTTGGCCCCACATTATAGCGGGAGCCTTTTTTGAGATGGCGGTAGCGAATAAAGCGCCATTTTAACCGGTGCCATAAGATGACCCATAATTCAAGAAAGCTGTGTTTATTTACGCGGAAAATCGACCGCGTAACAAAATTAACGAGGAATTTGGCCTCCTTGTCAGAGATTCGGCCTTCTTCGTTAAGTCGGTCTAAGGTAGCTAATTCAATTTGATGAGCTTTACCCATTAATTGACTATAAACATTACGATTAAATTCGTGGTATTGCGTCATTTGACTACTCAATTGGTCAATAACAACGGCTTTTTCTGGGGAATATTTTTCTGAAGTCCGTAGCTCATTAATAGCATATTGAACTGTTTTAATAAGTTCTTTTTGAAATTCACTCTTCGAATAACTCTTAGATTTAGGCGGTAAAATAATTGGATACCCAATTGCGCCAACAGCAATACTAATCAAAATAACAATTGCGGCAATCAATATCATTGAATTACGGAACGCAAATTGATGGTTGTTAATCAGAACTGGCAGCGAGAAAGCCAATGCCAGAGTGATTGTTCCGTGAATTCCTCCTAACGCCATTAAGAGACTATCACGGTTGAGGTTAGTCGATTGAATGTTGACGAGCTTAAACCGGACCCATAAGAATCTTAAAAGGGTTGTAATAATATAGATAGCAAAGGCTAAGGCAACGATTGCACCCAGATTTTGCCAAGAAGTCCTTCCAAGTACCGGCGGAAGCATCACCCCTAAAAGAACAAATACTAACCCGTTTAACGCATCGCTAATGATGTTCCAAATAGTGGTAGTAGACATTTGCACTTTAGTAGATGTAAGCCGCATTCGATCATAGAGGATACTATGAACAACTCCTGCTGCAACGACGGCTAGGATTCCTGAAAGGTGTAGTTCTTCAGCTAACCAGTAAACAACGATGGGAGTCATTACGTTGATCGGAATAACGATGGAGCCAATATCAACATGTTTTCGCATCAAACTAGTACGGAGACTAATTAACAGACTCCCTAACACTGCTCCGAAGATAATTCCGCCAAAGAAAACATAAACAAAGATCCAGATTCCATGACCAAGCGAAAATTGTCCAGAACGGTAGGTTTCCAGCGCCAAATCTAAAAGCACAATTCCCGATGCATCATTAAAGAGGGATTCATATTCCAGAGCACCATTAACGTTTTTCGGTACTTTCATATTAGTAGTAATTGACTTTACAGCGACCGCATCAGTCGGCGTAACAATCGCAGCCAACATAAAGGCGAGTGCTAAGGAGAACGTTCCTGGTTGAAGCCAATGTAAAAAACTACCAGTAATCAAAACCGTTACAAGTGCTAATCCAACAGTCATTGATAGGATCGATTTAATATTGCTTGAAAGATAACGGAATGATTGGTTCTGCCCGTCATTAAACATTAAAGGAGCAATAATCACCATCATGAATAATTCTGGATGCATGGTAAAGTTAGTGGCCTCAGTAGGCAGGGATGCTAAAAGAATTCCTGCAATAATTTGATAGATGGATAGTGGAATCTTAGGGTAAACAAGATGAACAACATTAGCTGCAACAACAGCAGTCAATAGAAGAACAATGCCTAAAATCATTTCCATCGATTAATCACCTCACTTGATATTTTGGACGCCGTTTGTAAAATTAAGTTAGAAAAATAGAAAAGCCATTTGTGGTAGACTTT
>CAMLUN010000025.1 GCA_946487795.1 uncultured Lactobacillus sp.
AAAGCACTAACGTACTTTAAGAGAGCGATTCATCCCCTACTTATAGAAGTGGGGGTATTCTCGCAAATTTATGGATAAAATAAAGTAATGAAGATAGATCATTAAATTTCCGGTCTCATGGCGTTGATGTTCATTAATTAAATGATCAAATTCAACAATGTAGGTAAAGAATAGCGCTGCAACTGTGGTAAGTATAAGAATAGACTGAATTGAAAAGCTGGTGGCAGTAAAGTAATCAGCAATACCGACAATCGTCTCACCAAACATCACGATAATTAATGCCGTAAGCCGTTCTAGCAAGTGCGAAAAGATGATGGGATGATGCTTTGTATATTTTCCGGTAAAGCCAGGCGCAATCCAACTGATAATAATACCAGCAAAAGCAATCCTCACTCTAACTCGGCTTTGATAAAAAATCCCACCAATAAAAAGCGTAACGGTCCTAAAAATTAAAATTCCAGCAAATGCTCGTGTAATCTGTTTATCTATCTTCTTTTCTGCCTAAAAGTAAACTAAAACATATTGGATACATAACGTTAATGATAGCAATCCTGCAGCTATGAAAAAAATTGCTAAATGCCAGTCAAATGTTGTTGAAAACGAATTTGACATATAGAGAAGAATTGCCATATCGACGAACGAAAAGATAACATTTGTTCCTGAAATCTTTCCATGCCGATTTGTAAAAACCATCTGGACCATCCAGGAATTAATAAATACAATCACGACAATTGCAAAGATTCCTAAAACCGGCAATCCCACAATCCCATTGTGCAAATGGTGAATCATTTCTGTTGCTCGGAAAACCATGTAAACGAACACTAAATCGTAAAATAATTCTATCAAGGAAACTCGCTTAGTAATTTCATCTGCCACGATAACACACTTTCTTTTTTATAAAAAAAGAGTTAATGGTAATATTTACCACTAACCCTCATTGATAATATTCAATGACTATTTAACCTGATCTACATCAGTTCGGACAACTAACACATCAACAGGCGCATTACGCTTTACATATGACGTAACTGAACCCATTACAGCTCGTTGCATCCGTGATAATCCACTAGCACCAATAATAATCATGTCGTTGTGGTGATCACGAGGGAAGTCAAATGAAATAATTGTCTTTGGATTACCAAGACGGATATGAATGTCAAGATTGTCAAAACCATCCTTATCCTTGGCAGTCTTCAACAATTCATCAAGGTATTGCTTTGACTTATCAACTAACTGGTAAGCAATACTTCCATCTGACATACCAGCAAAGTTATAAGCCATTGCTCGTGTATCAATTACGTTTAAAATATCTATATGGGCACCATTACGCTTTGCAATTGCGATTGCACGATGCAATGCAAATTCTGATTCCTGAGAGCCATCAGCTGGAACTAGGATGTTTTGATATTCTTGATCCATAGGTTTGAACCTCCAAACAAACAAGTAATATATTTACTTAAATTATACCATTTTTTTAAAGAATAAAGCGAAGGAAACCAGAATAATACTGACCTCAGATAAAATTCCAAATTTCCTAAAATTTAGACTATACATTAATCTTTAATTAGAGTAATCTTAATATATCCAATATACCTTTAATATTTGAAAGTGAGGCCGCATCTTATGGACAAGATCGATAGGAAGATTATTAACCTTCTTCAAAAAAACGCCCGTGCTTCTTTAAAAGAACTCTCTAAAGAATGTTTTATTTCATCACCAGCAATTGCGGCGCGAATTAATAAACTTGAACGAAATGGGATTATTACTGGCTACCATACAAGTGTTAACATGGAAAAAATCAACTTTCATGTTAAAGCTTTTATTCAGGTGCAACTTGAGCCTCGCCAAAAACAAGAATTTTACCCTTACATTCAACAAATTCCCAATGTGATTGAATGTAACTGTGTAACTGGTGATTATTCAGAAATTATGGAAGTTGTTTTTCCTTCTACCACCGATTTAGATAACTTCATCAATACTATTCAACAACGTTTTGGAAAGACAAGTACACAAATCGTATTTAGTACAAGCGTTGACCACCGAGGAGTTAAGCTAGCACCAGCCCAAGATACCGTTAGTGCAGAAAAAGAGTAAACATAAAAGCGAAGGTGAGGATTTCCCCATCTTCGCTTTTATGTTTATTTAATTTTATTCAGCTTCAACGTCAGTTTCTGTTGATGGTTTTTCCTTTCCGTAATTATCTAAATATGCATTATATTTTTCACGGTCAAGAGCACCTTCAGATTCACCGATAACAAGTGTGGCAATTGAATTACCAACCACGTTTACGGCAGTTCGTCCCATATCAACGAAACGATCAATTCCGGCAATGAAAGTCAAACCAGCCATTGGAACCCCAATTGTAGAAACACTAGCAAGCAATACAACAAAAGAAGCTCCTGGAACCCCAGCCATTCCCTTACTAGTAATCATCAAAACAACCAGCAGAGTAATTTGGTGAGAAATACTAAGATGAAGTCCATATGCTTGTGCTAAGAAGATCGCTGCTAATGATTGATAAATTGCAGATCCATCAAGATTAAAAGTATAACCAGTTGGAATAACAAAAGCTGTAATACCCTTGCTTACTCCCATCTCGTGCGTCTTTTTCATCAAACGAGGCAACGTAACTTCTGAACTGGCAGTAGTAAATGCCAAAACAATCTCATCAAGGATAGCGCGCATCGTCTTCCAATAACGTAAATGGAAAATATGAGCAGTAATACCGAGGACAACAATAATAAAGATTAACATTGTCACATACGCAATCACAATAAATAATCCTAATGGCAGCAGAGCACTAATACCCATTTCGGCGATTGTCATTCCAATTAAACCAAAGACCCCAATTGGTGCAAACTTCATAACCCAATTAGTAACTTTGAACATAACTTCTGAAACTGCATTTAATACATCAATTAAAATTTTAGCCTTTTCCCCAACAGCTGCAATTCCTAATCCGAAAAGAACTGAGAACAGGATAACAGGCATCATGTCACCATCAGACATGGATTTAAAAATGTTCGTTGGAATAATCGACAAAATTAATGGCCAGAATCCGCTACTATGTTCTGCAGATTTTGCAGTGGACATGTATTGCGAAATATCAGTTGCATGAAGTTTATGAATATCAATAAACGAACCTGGATGGGTAATGTTAGCCATTACGATCCCTAAAATTAACGCAATTGTGGTTAAAACTTCAAAATAAATTAATGTTTTTCCACCAATCCGTCCTAACTTTCTAATATCACCAATATTAGCAATTCCCACAGTCAAGCAAGAAACAACAATTGGCATTACGATCATTTGAATCAGCCGGATAAAGATTGTTCCTAAGCTCTGCATAACAGTGATGGCACCCTTATTTTGATAGAAAATTAATCCACAAATAATACCAAGGGCCAGCCCAATCATAATTTGCCAGCCCATACTGAGGCGTCCGAAACGATATCGCTTCACTTTATATCAATCTCCCTTATGTAGTCTTATTATACTTTAGCACATTTTTAGTAAGATTTTAGCAATTTTTAAGATTTTATTTAATTAAATCCGAACACTTTTTGCTCTCTCTAGGTATTTTATTCACTTCAATATAATAATTCTAATTTATAATTCGTAATTTTCACTAAAGAAAAATAAGACCGCTACTAAGTATTTCTCTAATATGATAGAGTGTTTAGAGAATATTTAATTGAACAGGAGTAATTTATGAACGCTTGGATAACGGAATTTATTAATCAGTTTGGTTATTTTGCAATTGCCTTACTAATTGCCCTTGAAAATGTCTTTCCACCGCTACCATCCGAAATTATCCTTACAATGAGCGGTTTTATGACGACTACCACCTCTTTATCAATTGTTGGAGTAATTATCGCCGCGACAATTGGCTCACTTATCGGGGCACTTATTTTATATGCTCTCGGCCGCCAGTTAACTGTTAACCGCCTTGAACTCCTTCTTGGTCATCGCTTATTTAAACTTTTGGGCTTTCATCAAGATGATGCTAAAAAAGCAGTCGATTGGTTTAATAAACATGGGACAGGCGGCATTCTCTATGGCCGCTGCATTCCCGTTATCCGCAGTTTAATCTCTATTCCTGCAGGGATCGCGCAAACTTCATTAGGAAAATTTTGCCTTCTCACTACTATCGGGAGCACCATCTGGAACACACTGCTTGTTGTTCTTGGCGCTTGGGTCGGCCAATCATGGAATAAAATTGTCATTATCTTCAACGATTACACGACTGTTGCTATTATCATTATGGCGATCGTTGGTTTATACTTTGCTTATCGGTGGTATCAAAAAAGAATTAAGAAATAAAGAAATAAAATGATTCAGTTTCAATTAGTAAAAGCAATAACGCCATTACTATCAAAACTGAATCATTTTTCATATGCTATCGGGTTGTTTGCCGTTTGATCAAGTGAGTTCCGACAACTGTCTTGCATGGGTCATTATTCGGATTCTGCAGCCGTTTAATCATCATATCAACAGCGGCATGGGCCATTTCATCAGTGGCAATGTGTACTGCTGACATACTTGGATAAACGTACTTAACGATTGCCGTATCGTTAAAACTAATCAAGGCGATTCGATTTGGAACGTTAATTTTGGCTTCTTGAATCGCTTTAAGCGCGCCAACTGCCATCGGATCATTGGCAACAAAGATTCCATGCGGCATACGGTCACCAAGCGTCGCAATTGCCTTTTTCATCGCGTTATATCCTGACATCGAGGTGTAGTCGCCAGCAAATATAAATTCTGGATGATAAAGGTTTTGTTGACGTAAGTTACTTTCAAAATAGAATCGCCGCAAATCAGGAACAATTTGTTGATCCGTTGTCTTTTCAGTTCCTGCCAACATACCAATATCATTAATTCCTTCGCTAACAAATTCTGAGATAACTGACCACACTGCATTTTCAAAGTCCGGTACTAAGCAATCGTAACCAGCAGCCAAACTATCGTAATCAACAAACACAATATTAGAAGTTACTAACCGCAATGCTTGAACTTGCGAATCACTAAACTTTCCAATCGCGATGATACCCGTAACGTCACGAGGAATCTCTTCCATATTGTTTTGATAAACGGGAACAGTCTGTAGTCCCTGTTGTTGCGCTGCTCGTTCGATTTCCATCCGAATTGCCATGTAATACAGGTCATCTAATTCTTGTGTAAGAGAATACCATTGAACAACAGCTACTCGTTGTACTTGGTTATTACGTGCTCGCTTATGCTTAGTATAGTTAAACTCTTCGGCAGTGGCTAACACTCGCTGACGTGTCTTTTCATTTACAGAAAGCGTCACATCATTATTTAAAATTCGCGATACAGTCGCAATAGATACCCCTGCTTTATCCGCGATATCATGTAATGTTACTGCCATACTGCTTCAGCGCCCCTTTCTTCATTTTAGGTTAAAACTATTTTAAAGCATCAATGAATCGTTGCCAACCTTCATTTCCAGCTGTGTTATCCTTAAAGACTCCCGCATTTTCCAAAACATTAGCAAAGACATTAGCAAGTTCTTGTTCCATAACCTCATCGACATTATCCTCGGTGATATTAATCCTTGACTGAACTTCTTTTGCCCATGGAAGATGACTATCTGCAATCTTATTTTCAGCACCAAGCCAAAACTTCTTGACTTCATTTAACTCATCCTTAAGCCGCGCTGGTAAGATAGCACGACCCATCACTTCAATCAAACCGATATTTTCCTTTTTAATGTGCCATAGCTTTTCATGTGGATGGAAGATTCCGAGTGGATATTCATCATTAGTATTATTATCCCGCAAAACTAAATCAAGAACAAACTTATCGCCTTCCCGATGCATAATTGGGGTAACAGTATGATGACGAAGTTCACCATCAAAAGCCTTAATATCAAGACTTTCATCACTGTATTGATCCCATACCTTAATAATATGTGTACCAAGATCAATTAGTTGCTCAGTATCGGTACTAGTCAAACGAATATCACTCATTGGCCAGTTAACGATTCCTGCATTAACAGCTGGATATTCATCAAAGTACAATTCTTTCTTAATAGAGGCTTTCATCATTGGGAAAATATGCTTACCACCTTGGTAGTGTTCATGAGCAAGCATTGATCCACCAACGATTGGTAAATCCGCATTGCTTCCAACGAAATAAGCTGGGAATTGCTTTTCAATTTCAACTAAGTTAATTAAAGTTTGCCGATTAATCTCCATTGGCTCATGCTTACTATCAAGGAAGATACAGTGTTCGTGGAAGTAAGCATATGGAGAATACTGGAATCCCCATTGTTGCCCCCCTACTGTAATTCGAATAATACGGTGGTTGCTTCGTGCTGCCTGTCCAAGACGTCCCTTGTAACCCTCATTTTCCATGCAAAGGGCACATTGTGGGTACTTCTTAGCGGTATCATGAGCAGCCGCTGCAATTGCTTTGGGATCCTTTTCTGGCTTTGAAAGATTGATGGTAATTTCAAGATTGCCGTACTTAGTTGGTTTATCAAAGACAACATTCTTCTTGATAGCAGCTACTTTAACATAGTCGTTGCTAGTACATAAGTTATAGAACCAATCAGTCGCACTTGATGGAGATTGTTGGTACTTTTCCCAGAATTTATGATTAACTACTGATGGCGTTGGGGTCATCAAATCATAAAGCTGATCGTTTAAAATTTCCTTAGCAGTTTGACCATCATCAATTTTCCCGCGTTTAACAGCTAAATCAACAAGTTGACTAACAACAGATTCATCATCTTTAGCTTCAACATCTTCATCATCAACAAAGCCCCGAATCTTGTTTAAGACATAGATCCGGTCGAGTGGTTCATAAGTTCCACTAGCAATCACTTGGTCAGCAAACTTTTCCATTAACTTCATTTTCTCATTCCCCCACTAAAATACTATTAAAGCTTATGTGGTCCATCAACAACTTCAGCATCATAGAAACTGGCATCGTAACCAATCTTGTCCCGGTAGATCTTTCCAACATTCTTTTTGAAGTTTTCTGCTTCTGACTTCTTAACAATGGCAATCGCACTGCCGGCAAATCCACCGCCGACCATTCGAGCACCAAGGCAGCCTGGTTGACCCCATGCATTTTCTGCTAAGGTATCAAGTTCTTTACCAGTCACTTCATAATCATATTTAAGTGATACATGAGAGGCATTGATCAGACGGCCTAATTCTTCAAGATCGCCCTTTTCCATTGCATCAATGGCTTTCTTTGTCCGTTCATTTTCACTAACTGCATGACGGGCACGACGAATCAGCGTGTCATCATCAATTAAGTAGGTGTATTGATCAAATGTATCGGAGTCTAGTTCACCAAGTTTGTTAATATTAAGCTTCTTGTTAAGACGTTTAACTGCTTCTTCACATTCTTGGACCCGTTCGTTGTATTTGGAACCAGCTAAGGAGTGGTTCTTATTAGTACTCATGATAATGATTTCATAATCGCCAAGTTCAAGTGGCAAATACTTATATTCAAGAGTGTTGCAGTCAAGATAAATTGCGTTATTTTCTTTACCCATTCCGACAGCAAATTGGTCCATGATTCCGGAATTAAGACCAACGAAATCATTTTCAGTCTTTTGGCCAAGTTTAACTAATTCAATTTCATCAATATCAAGATTAAATTCATCCTTCAAGATATTTCCCATCAACATTTCAATTGATGCTGATGATGATAAGCCTGAACCATAAGGAAGAAAACCGTGGATGTATAAATTAAATCCGTGATCAATCTTGAAGCCCCGTTGCTTTAGATAAACCAGCATCCCCTTAAAGTAGTTAACCCACTTTTCATCTTTAGCACTTTGCGGTTCTGTATCATTAATGTCAAAAGTAATAATCTTACTGTCTTCTTCTTTTGCTGAATTAGCTGAGTAAATGGCGACTGTTGTGTCCTCACGCGGTCCATATACCCCATAGGTCCCAATACTGATTGCACATGGAAAAACATGACCACCATTATAATCAGTATGTTCCCCGATCACATTAATCCGTCCTGGTGAGAAAAATACATCCTTCCCCGGTTCCTTAAATACATCTTGGTATTCAGCTAAAAATTGTTGCTTATCCATCAGAATAACCTCCATACATCAAACAAACATTAGTAAACTTTTACTAAATATAATTTACTACTTTTTAACCATCTCGTCAATAAGCGCTTACAAATAATTCAACACACCTAAGAAAACGGTTACAAAGGATAAGGGATGATATACATAATTTCTTCTTTAATGCTACACTAGTCATAAATAATTGGAGGATTTAAATGAAGAACTACCAACCAACTGATCTAATTAAATTTGCTTCACGTACTGGACGCTGGACCGTTAAAAAGATTAATAATATGCCCACCTTATACACCACTAACCTTGGAAGCTACCTTCGTTTTAAGGTTTCAAATGCTAAAAAATGTCAAATTACTGTTTTGCCAAATCAAAATTCCCTATCTCCTAGCCAAGTGTTTGCATTTCGAATTGATGGCGGAAAGTGGCAACGGGCACAAGCTAGCTTAGAAAAATTTGATATTCCACTTGATTCGATATTACATACCATCGAAATAATGGCAGCCGGTAATTCCGACATTGACGAAGTGTGGAAAGGTAATGAAGGCTTTGCAATTAAAAACATTTATCTTGATAACGGCGCAATTATGGCAGCCCCGCAGCGTCCTGTGGTCAACTTTATCGGTGATTCAATTACGGCCGGTTGTTGGGTAGTTGGCAATCATCCTGCTGCTGACTACCGACCAGAAACTAACTATGCGGGAATTTGTGCAGATCTGCTTAATGTCGATAGTGTTCGAATAGCCTACTCTGCTGGGGGAGTGTTAAGACCTGCTACTGGCGGGGTCCCAACTGCCGATGTCTTTTTAGGAAAAATTGACAATCAGACATTATGGACGCCTAATCACCCTGATCTCAACGTGATTAATTTAGGCGTTAATGACCGTCGTTTCCCTCTAACTCAATTTATTGCCGCTTTCGATCTTTTTATCCAGCAAGTTAAGCTAACTTTTCCTCATGCTCCCTTAGCAATCATGATTCCTTTTAGTCAGACCTTTGCTTCTGCGATCCGCACAATTGCCACTAAACATAACTGTTCGATAATTGAAACTAAAACTTGGCACCATAGCTTTACTGATGGGCTCCATCCTGACCAAGCGGGCGCTATTACTGAAGGAAAAATGCTTGCACAAGCTTTACAACCTCTTTTATCTCAATTCAGTGTACAATAGTAGTAAGAGTTAATACGAGGAGGATTCTCATGGCTAACCAACGCTTACTTCCAATAAAGAATGGGTACAACTTTCGTGATCTTGGAGGTTATCCCACAGCAGATGGTCATCAAATAAAATGGCATCGTCTTATTCGTACTGGTTCACTTGCTCATTTAGATCAAAATGATCTCACCGTTTTAGATAATATTCCTATTTCGCTCGATATTGACCTCCGTGCTCCCGACGAAGTAAAGAAAGATCCTGATCGAGTGCCTTCCCAAGCAAAATATTATCATTTACCTGTTTTCGAAGCCGACGAAACAGACGCCTCGCATAGTGATGAGGAAATCGCCGCACAGATGCAACAGCCAGGAAACGGTTATCACCATATGATTGATGTTTATCACCGAATGACCACGGCTGCTTCAGCTAAGCAGGCTTACCAGAAATTATTTAATCTCTTATTGAATAATGAACGCGGTGCCTTGCTATTTCATTGTACTGCTGGTAAAGATCGGACAGGAATGGCTGCTTATCTCATCCTCAGTGCCCTTGGCGTTGAGCAAAAGATTATTATGGAAGATTACCTGCTAACGAATACTGTTACTCAGGATTTTCGTAATCACTGGCTGCAAGATATGCGGAATCATGGAGCCAGCGAGGCACTAGTGACAAATCGGGCTGCCCTTGCCTCAGTAGCTCCTGATTACTTAAATACAGCAATCAAAAATATTATCCAGACTTATGGAAATATTAATCAGTATCTCAACAACTACCTTGATATTACTCCTACCGAAATAAAAGATTTACGAAAATTGTATTTAGATTAGGCTCGATTATAATTGTCTTATAAGGAGGAATTTTTATGCAAATCTCAGTACCATTAGTTAATGGGATGTTAGCAGATGAATATGGTAAATATGCGCCAGCAGCTGATATGCTAGCTGACCATCCAATTAAGTCATTTCCAATTAAAATTACCGACGCACCAGCAGATACAAAGACATTTGCACTCGTCTTTATCGATTATGACTCAACCCCTGTCTGTGGCTTCACTTGGATCCACTGGTTAGCCGCCAACATTCCAGCAACGTTAACAGATATCCCTGCAAATGCTAGTCGAGAATTAGCGGATAAATTTGTGCAGGGGAATAATAGCAATGCCGGCTCGTTGGTTAATGGAAACCCATTGATTACTAGTGGTTATGTGGGTCCACAACCTCCCGACAAAACTCATGATTATACTTTAATGGTGTTTGCGTTAGACGATACTCTACCCTTAGAAAATAAATACTGGCTCAATGACTTCATCCACGCAGCCAAGGATCATATTCTAGCAAAAGCACAAATTGATTTGCCAAGTCGTGCATGAGGAGGAACTTATAGAGGAGGAACTTATAATGGAAACAAGAATTTTCTTTAATCCAGGCGATTCAGTCGCTAATATTCATGACTATAATGAAGCTGTTCGAAAGGGACAAATTTTTAAACAAGCACGTCACAATGACGAACTTGTCATCGCCAAAGATCCTAACGATAAAGAATACGCAATTTTTTACGCTAAGGATGCCTTACCAGCTGAGCACGAAAAATCAAAGCCCTACGAAATTAAAAATCGGCTTTAAAATAGAAAATGACTCGCGGAAATTTCCACGGGTCATTTTCTATTTCGATAAAAAGCTTAACGACCACCAACAATTTTGGCTGTCGCATTTTCAAGCCGTTCAATTAATGAATCAGCATCGTTCTTAAAGTCATCAACAAATGAGCTCGATTGTGGTTGAATGCGTCCTACTTCATCACCCATAATATCCGTAACGACTAGGTCATCCCCATCCCACTTCACATCATCATAATGACCTTCAAGAGCTTCATCAAAAAATGCTTGGAGTATATCCCGAACAGCATTTTGAATAACAGTCTTTTCGTCAACTTGCTCACCACGTACCTGATGTTGAGCCAGCTGCATTGCTACTTCTTCCATATTTTCTGGAATTTCAACGCTCATTGTGGATTCCTCCTCTTAAAAAATTAATGGCGACGTAATTTCCGCCGAGCCTTTTTACTAAACTTGATTCCTTGAAGGGACTTCTTTTTCCGCTTTAATTGTGAATCAATTTTGTTATCGCTACTCTTAGCCACTTGTTGCTTTTGTTGCATTTCGCGTTGACGCTTGAGCAGGCGTTTACGTTCATATTCGCCCCATGGATTCAAGAGGCCACGCATAAAGTCAGCAACTTCCTGCTTATGTTCGTCCATCCACGCTTCTGCTACATCTGCATCATCAGTATCGATACCATTACTATTGATGAATGATAAAACTAATTGAGTTTCACGCTCATCACGATTTAATGAGGCAAGCATGTCTTCTGATGGTTGCATATTAGCAATTGCCTTTAAGCCCAACTTGTATTGATCCATGTTGATGTAATCATTTTGCTTCAAGTATTCAAACAAGGCCTGCGCGCTCGGTACGATGTTGTGAATTTGCTTAATTGAAATATGTGGATCTAATGGCATCATCATGCCCAATACGCGTTGCAAGTTGCTGAAAGTCCATTGACCTGGATATTCATTGCATTCTTGTACCATTAATTCCAAGAACTCTTGCACAACATAGTTCAACTCAACATCATCTAATTCAAGATTATTGAATTGGGAAGCAGACTTAATAGCTTGTTGCACATTTGCTAATAAGTCCTTGAACTTCTCAGGTGTCCATGTAATTTCTTTTTTAGCAGGACTTGCTTGAACCGAGGTTGCTTCTGCTTCGTCATTTTCCGCATCCCCATGTAATTGGGCCCATGTCTTATGTGCTTTCCGACACTCGTTCATCTTTGTCCGTTGTTCTTCCATTGCTTTTACAACTTCCGCAAGATTTTCAACTTTCAAAAATTCTTGATAAGCTCGCAAAACTGGAACAACCGCAATTCCAAATTGATTAGTTAGTGCTGGATCAGCGATGAATTCCCCGACCATGACCGCTTTTACTGCTTCTGGTGTCCAAGTAGTATCGGTCAAATGCTGATCATTTGCCATCTGGTTATTAAAACGCGTCAAAATATCCTGTGCATGCTTTTGCTGATTAGCAGATAACTGATGATAGTTGGACGAAGTAAGAAACTGGTCAATATGTTGTTCTTGTTCGTTCATTATCTATATATCCTCCGTCTCCAAATTGAATTTTCCTTTCTATCATATCATAATTATATCTAGTAAATATAACAAGATTGCTAATATACAAGGAGAAACTATACCAATGCAACGAAAAAAGATCCAAGAAGCAATGAAAAATGTCTATTTTCAAAAAATGACTGCAAATGGCTATCATGAAATTGAAGAACAAATTGCAAAATTACAACAGCAAAGACCTGCAAAAATTGGACAATTAAAAGCAGCCCGTGCGCTTGGTGACTTATCCGAAAATACAGAATATAGTACTGCTAAGCGTGAATTACGCCACCTTGAGAGCAGGCTTCGGTACCTCAATAAACAGCTTCAATATGCTGAAATTGTGACCCCCAAGAATGATCACACTATTGATTTAGGGACAACCGTGATAATTGAATTTGAGGATGACCATGAACAAGAAACTTATCATATTGTGGGAAAGCAGGAAGCTGATCTTGCCAAACAAAAAATCTCCTTTGATTCTCCCCTTGGTCAAGCCCTTCTTCACAAAACAGCTGGGACCACTGTAACTGTTGAAGCGCCGCAATCTTCATATAAAGTTAAAATTGTTAAAATTGAATTATAGTATTGATAAGTCATTCGATATTTCGTAATCCGCTAAAGGAAATTTTTAAATTTATTATTTTCAACGATAGGGTTAATTTTCCGCCCTTCAATTAATCTAAGCGACTGATTAAATAAACTTTTGGGTATTGCATCCCTGATTTTGACCCGGTATACTATTAAACGTTGCTTTTTTACATCCACAATATCTTGTGGTTACTAGCCGGCAGTAACCACAAAATTGCACAACATATAGTAGAGGGAGTTAGATTAATGATTAGCGATTATTTTAAATTTCTTGCCCACCAATTAAAGGGCTGGCCACAACAAAATTATTACCTATTCTTTTTCAGTCTTGGCTGTCAGGTAATGACTTTAGTTAGTGCTCCAATAACGCGGGTAACTGTCATTACATTTATTGGAACCACGCTTGGAGTACTTTGCGTTTTAGCAATTAATGCTGCTAAGTCGGTAAATGGTTTCTTAGGTATTTTATCGGCATTATGTTTCATCATTGCTGGTTTTAGTGCTAAAAATTATTTAAGTATTGCCGAACAAATCGCCTATGTTATTACCCTCGATTTACCAGTATTACTTTCCGCAAATTGGAATGTTAACATGGCATCAAAGATCCGTAAATTCAATGCTCGTTCATGGACGGTTGCCATCATTGCAACAATTATTGTCTATCTCGTTTCTGGTTATTTAATCGGTCATCTTACTGACGATCCACGACCATGGATTGATGCAATCAGCTTTTCCATTAGTCTTTCCGCTGGTGTTATTTGCTTCTTGCGTTTTAACAATCAATATTTCTGGTGGCTTGCATCTGGTCTTGCACAACTAGTACTCTGGTTTGTTTCTTACAAGCAAGGATCTGCTACTTTAGCAATGGCCGTTAATAGCTCGATTTACCTTATTAATGATGTTCTCGCCTTTACCATTTCACCATGGTACAACGAACGTGAACGTCAACGTCTCAGTAAAGAAGAAGCAGCCTATGCCAAAGCAATGGGCTTAGAATAGATATAAAAACAGCAAAGAGATTGAAAATTCTGTCAATTTGCTGTTTTTTGTTTAATATTGTTTATTGTATTCATAAACTAATTCTGGTTCACGACCAGTACGATGATAAGCATTTAATGCATCTATCTGTGCGATTTCTTGGGCGTTAAGTTCAAAATCATAAATATCAGCGTTTTGGGCAATTCGCTCTTCATGAACTGACTTGGGAATAAAAGAAACACCATTCTGGAGATGCCACCGCAGTATAATTTGCGCAGTAGATTTATTATGAGCAGCAGCAATATCTTTTAATACTGGTTCATTGAGAACTGCTCCTCGCCCTAATGGACTCCAGGCTTGCGTTACTATTTGATGTTGACGATTAAATTCTAATAGTGGTTTTTGTGTTAATAGCGGATGCAACTCAATTTGATCAACAACTGGCATTTCATTTGCTTGGGTTGCCAAATATTGAAGATGAATCATTTGGTAATTACTTACACCAATTGACCTAGTCAGCCCTTCCTTTTTCATTTCTTCAAAGGCCCGCCAGGTATCAAAAAATGATCGTTCAATTGGCCAATGAACAAGCAACAAATCAACGTAATCCATTTGTAATTTACGTAAGGATTCTTTGACAGATTCAATAGCCTTATCGTAACCTTGATTTTCTTCTGCCACTTTAGTTGTCACAAAAATATTATCGCGCGGAATGGCTAATTGCTTAAAAGCCGTCCCCACTTCTTGCTCATTTCCGTATAACTGAGCCGTATCAAAAAGCCGATACCCATCTTCATATGCCTTTTTGACTGCTTGATTCATTGTCGCTTGGCCATCTACCTTATAAAGGCCAAAACCTTCTTGAGGCATTTCATTTCCATCGGCAAGAGTTAGTAGGTTGTCCTTAATATCCATTGAAAATCACTTCCTTTCCTTATCTTTAATCAGTAACTGAGGATTGTCAATATCGAAATTTTCCTTTCTGAACAAACTAATATATGATGAGTTTAAATCTATTTACGGGGAAACAATTATGGCTAAAATATTTATCGTTGAAGATAATCCTGATATTATCCATTCCACAACTCAAGAATTAAATAAATGGCAGCACGATGTTATCACAGTTAACGACTGGCAAAACGTTGCAAATGAAATTCTTGCTACAAGCCCAGATCTGGTCTTATTTGATATTACCCTCCCGACGTTCGATGGCTTTTATTGGATTCAAGAGGTTCGTAAACATAGTCAAGTGCCGATTATAGTTATTTCTGCGGCTGAAATTGATACCAATGTCATGCATGCAGTGGCCGCGGGGGCAGATGATTATATTATGAAGCCATTTGCGATGACGGTGCTTTTAGCTAAAATTCAAGCTTTATTACGGCGGAATAAGCAAATGACTGATGCAGAAGAAATAATGTGGGATCATAATTCATTCAATCCCCTTACTAATATTCTTATGAACGAAAACGGTACTGCCCAGCTCACTCCAACTGAAGGTGCTATGCTCCAAGTTTTACTCAGTCACCGTAATAAAACCGTTTCTAAGGAGCAATTACTTCAATGGTTATGGCAAGGTGGCAAATACCTTAATGAGAACACCCTTAACGTTAATATTAGTCGGTTAAGAACTAAGCTAAGCACAATTGGTTTACGGCAATGTATTCACACAGAACGTGGCCTTGGCTATCGATTGGTGGAAAACAATGAATAAACGTTATTTTAAATTATTTTGGCGTTCAATCCTTCTTCCTACTATTGGCTATCTTTTTCTCTTAGGTCTGGTTGGGCTTTTAGTAATTTTATATAATCTCCCAACTGTTTTTTGGGGCGATGTGATTCGCTTTTCTCTTCCCTTTTTTATAGTATGGCTTATCGGTAGTGGTGCAATTAAATATTATCGATTGCGCCATTTAAATATTTCTCAGCTCGATAAATTCACTCCTACCAATATGACTGAGGGAAAACTTGTTGAACTATTGCAAGATGAACAAGCAAAAAACATTGACACAATTCGACAGTTACAAGCAACTCAGCATGAACAACTTGACCACCTTGAATTATTTACTCATGAAATTAAAAACTATTTGACTAGTCTTAATGCCGCGGCAGAAAATTCACCAACTGTCGCAAGTACAGAAGTAAAAAAGAATATCCACCAAGCTAACTATTATCTCAATTTGTTGTTAAATGACGAACGACTAGCGATTAATAATCATGATTACGATTTTCAATGGATCGATATTGCCAACTTAATTAATAATATTTTGCAACAAAATTCTGCGGTCTTCATTCATAAACAATTGATTCCAGAATTAACCGGCTTGGACGGAATTAAAGTTCTCACTGATCGTAAATGGTTGCATTTTTGCATTGAACAACTACTTTCAAACGCAATCAAATACTCATCCCCTAATAGTACAATTAATATTTCCTGGGAAATGAATTCTTTGCGGATCGCTGACCATGGATGTGGCATCTCAATGAATGATCTTCCGCGAATCTTTGACAATGGTTTTACCGGAAAAAATGGGCATCGAACAACTGCTGCTACCGGGATGGGATTGTACCTTGTTAAAAAAGTCACTGAGCACTTAAATTTCAAGGTTAGCATCTCATCAGTTCAATCTCAGGGAACGACAGCAATTCTATCTTTCTTACCAGATAAGATCAGATCATCAAACTAATTCTTACAAAACTGTAAGGTTCTGTACACTTCCGTAAGTAGGAAGTTGCACAGAACCTTTTTATAATTAAGACATAATCAAAACAAGTTCTCTACCAGAAAGGAAAATTACTATGACATTATTAAACCTTCAACACGTTCAACGCGTCTATAATCGTAACTCTGCCAATCCAGTAATGGCCTTAAAAGATATTACCTTTAAAGTTGAAGAGGGAGAGTATGTTGCAATTATGGGAGAATCTGGTGCTGGTAAAAGTACCTTATTAAATATAATTGCAACTTTAGAACAAGCAACTAACGGACAAGCAATCCTTAATGGTCAAGATCTCCGTCAACTTTCCAAAGACGATGCAGCACGTTATCGACGGGAACACCTCAGCTTTGTTTTCCAGCATTTCAACTTACTTGATAGTCTCTCAAATCGCGACAACATTTACTTACCACTTGTTCTAGCAAAAACTCCGGTTGCAACGATGGAAGAACGGATTAAGCCTTTAATTGATCGCTTACGTATTAATAAAATTATTGATCGTTTTCCAAGTGAGATTTCTGGAGGACAACAACAAAGAATTGCCATTGCACGGGCGTTAATTACCCATCCTGACCTCCTTCTCGCTGACGAACCTACTGGAGCTCTAGATTCGAACACCAGTAACGAAATTCTTGAGCTCTTTGATGAAGTTAATGCTAACGATCAAACAATTATTATGGTTACGCACAGTGCCGCGGCTGCTAGTCATGCTAAACGCACACTCTTCATTAAGGATGGTCGAATCTATCATGAACTCTATCGTGGTGATCTTTCCCTTAAAGACTACCAACAACAAATTAGTCAGACAATGATGACCTTAACGAATGGCGGTGAATAATGATGCTCTTTTTCAAACTGATTAATTCAAGTTTTAAGCGTAATCTTAAAGTTTACATCCCTTACCTCATATCAATGACAATGCTAGTCGCCATTAACTATATTTTTAAGGCAGTTGAAATTAATCGCAGTCTTAAAGATTTGCCAAGCGCGGCAGTTACTAAAGCATTAATGCAAACAGGATCAACTTTTATTATCCTTGTAACACTTGCGTTTATGATCTATGTTAATCGCTTCTTATGGCAACAGCGTCAACAAGAAATGGGTCTTTATAGTATGTTGGGGATGACGAGACATAACTTACAAGTGCTAACAGTCATTGAAAAGTGCTATCTTTTAGTAATTAGTCTTTTTCTCGGGACTTTATTTGGTATTATTTTTGATCGCCTCGCTTTTCTTGGCTTTGCTCATCTCTTGCAAATTGATCATTTATCTCAACCTTGGATTGAATGGGGCGCTGTGATAAATACAATCGTCATCATTGGCGGCTTTTTCTTAATTTTAATGGTCATTGATCTGATCAAACTATTTCGGCTAAATCCAAACGAATTATGGCACCCCCAACAAACTAAAATCGCGCGTCATGGTAAATTCTTTACTTTTGCTGGCCTTGTGGGTGTTGCAGTCCTTGTCTACGCCTATTATCTTACAATTACAGTTAAACCGCGGATATCTGCTTTAACAACATTCATGACTGCCGTCTTCTTAGTTGTGATTGGAACATACCTCATTTTTATTGCTGGTAGCATCATTGTCCTTAAACTCCTGCAAAAAAACAAAGGATATTACTATCGCCCTCGCCACTTTATCGCGGTTTCCGGAATGTTACAACGGATGGAACAAAATGGTGCTAGTCTTGCAACGATTTGTTTACTCTGTAGCTCTGTTCTTGTAATTTTGTTTACATCTTTAACTATGCATGCCGGCATTAATGATACGGTCAATTCTTATGCCCCACGCGACCTTACAATTATCACCTCGCAGAAACTCACATCACAACAAGAATCAACTATCAATTCTGTTGCCAAAAAACACCATGCTCAACTTAATAAGCCTGTTACCTTTACAACGAGCGCTCCGCAATACGGCTACTGGGAAAATAATCATTTCATCAACCAAGGTGATTTACAGAATATGACTAATCAAACTACCAATACGGTCATTACCATGTCGACAGCAACTTATAATCGGATTACGGATAAACATGTTAAATTAGCAGCAAATAGGGCTTTGATTTATTCTCCCGCTAAAGAACATCGTGGTACTTTACAGATTGGTTCGCAAAAATACCAAGCTACTCCTATCCATGACTTTCACTACTATTTCAATCCAAGTCATGCGATTTATTCGCCAATTTTTATAATCACAAATATGCTTCCGGCAAACACTGCCACAATTAACTTCACAGGAATTAATTATCGCTTAAACGGCAGTAAGAAAGCTCATCTTAACTTTGAAAATGATCTTCAAGCCCAGCTTCACTTGCCAAACCAAGCATATTCTTCCCGGACAAACCTTCGTAGTCAATTGACCAGTCTCTATGGCGGAATCGTCTTTTTAGGAATTCTCATTAGCTTTGCCCTAGGAATCACGACAACTGTTGTAATTTACTTTAAACAAATTACTGAAGGTTATGAAGATCAATATCGCTTTAAGACTATGCAACAAGTTGGTTTAAGTGAGAAAGAAACAACCAAGAGTATTCATAGTCAAGTATTGATGGTTTTCATGTTGCCAGTAGTTGGTGCAATAATTAATCTTTGCTTTGCGATCCCTGCAATTCGGCAAATTCTAATTCAATTTAATTTCTATAATGTTCGATTGATGATAATAATTGCCGTCTCAATTACCTTTATCCTCCTATGCCTCTACTTTGCTATTTACGGACTTACTACCAGGATGTATCGTAAAATCGTTGAGCAAGGTTAAGTAGTTAGTGTAAGATTTTCATAGGTTGGATGAATAATTCATCTGGTCGTGGGAATCT
>CAMLUN010000026.1 GCA_946487795.1 uncultured Lactobacillus sp.
AAAAAGTACATTTTTAAACCGGTGATTTCTGACAATTTTAAATCGGTGTTGACAGTAATCGCTGAGAACTATGGATTAGAATTATATAATAATTCGCTTTTCTTATTTTGCGGCGGACGTAATGATCGCTTTAAAGGATTGTTTTGGGATGGCGAGGGCTTTATTATGCTCTATAAACGGTTTGAAAATGGCCACCTTAGTTGGCCGAGAAACAGTAATGAAGCCAAAGAATTATCTGCTCAACAGCTCGACTGGTTATTGCAAGGACTGAACCCATTACCAATTCGTAAAATTCAAGCTGTTCGACCAGGAAGTTTTTATTGAGTTACCTCTATTTAAAAGAAGAATTCTTTGATATAATTACCAAAGAATAATTCAAAGGAGGTGACGTACCATGAAGCAAACAGCGGAAGAACAAATCAAAGAACTTAAACAACAATTAGCTATGGCCAATGAAAAGATTGCTCAATTAACAGCTATTATCAAACTTCAAAAGAACCAAATATTTGGGAAAAAAACTGAAGTAATGGAGCCCATCGTTGATGGACAACAATCCTTATTTAGTGAGCAAGAAATGGATCAACTTCAAGATCCTGATATTTCAGTCACGGAAGTGACTGAAAAGAAAATAAAGCAAGTGGTGCGTCACCGGAAAGCAAAACAATCTGGTCAGCGGACCACTTTTTTAGATGGTTTACCACAGGTTGAAGAAGTTATTCCATTAAAAGATACTAACTGCCCACACTGTCATCAACTAATGAAAAAAGTGGGTCAACATGTATATAGTAGAGAAGCACGGTTAAAACCAGCTGAATTATATTGTGTGAATTTGATTCAAGAAACTTATAAATGTAGTGAGTGTATTAATTCTAATGGTAGCGATGTACTTGTCAGTAGTAAGATGCCACAGAGTCTTTTACCCCATAGTTACTTTTCGAGTACTATTTTAGCTAAAGTAGCAGAGTTGAAGTTTAATCTTGCTTTACCGTTTCATCGTCAAATTAAGTTTTGGCAAGTCGTCGGCTTACGAGTTGATGCTCGATTATTGGCGACTAACATCATTAAGGTTAGTCAAACCTACCTTGAACCGTTATATGATTATTTACAGGAATTAATCAGAAAAGAATCGGTAATTCATATGGATGAAACTCCATTCAAGGTAATTGATGAGCCTAATGAAACTGGCTACTTTTGGGTAACGCGATCAACAAAAGAATTCAGTAAGCATCAAATTATCATGTTTCATTACTATAATACCCGCGCGGGTAAAACCATTGGTCAAATTATCGGTCATCAATATCGTGGAATTATTATGTGTGACGGTTATGGTGGATATAGTGATCGATTATATCCCCAGGCAAAATTTGGGTCATGTTTAGTTCATATTCGACGTGAATTTTATCACATTACATGTTTATTGAATAAGGAGCAATTGAAGAACTCCAAAGCATACCGAGTTTTACAGCTAATGCGACCGATCTTTCATGAAGAGAAACAATTAACATATTCCAATCATAAGGAAAAACTAGTGCAACGTCGGTTGCACGTGAAGCCTTTGATGGATAAGTTATATACTTATTTAGAAAATATCAGTTTTCCTCAAGGGCGTTTGAAAGCTGCCATT
This sequence comes from uncultured Lactobacillus sp., assembly GCA_946487795.1. Taxonomy (GTDB): domain Bacteria; phylum Bacillota; class Bacilli; order Lactobacillales; family Lactobacillaceae; genus Limosilactobacillus; species Limosilactobacillus kinnaridis. The sequence continues at coordinate 1,625 of CAMLUN010000026.1, forward strand.
AATAATGCTTTGAAGCTAAGAAAGCGAGTATATCAAATATTTGAAGATGGTCGAGTGCCGTTAACGAATAATCCGGTTGAACAAGCGATTCGTCCATCAACTCTTATTCGAAAGAATAGCTTATTTGCGAAAAGCTCTGCTGGAGCTCAGGCAAATGCCATTTTCTATACTTTGGTGGCAACTGCAAACCAGAACCATTTAAATATCTACAAATACTTTAAGTATCTTTTTGATCACTTACCAAACCGCAAGGACGCAGGACTTTAGGCTTATTTGCCATGGTCAAAAGAAATTCAAGCAAAATGCCATAAATAAAACGGGGTCATGAATTACCATTTTCGGTAGCTCATGATCCCAATTTTTTCAATCCGTACTGTTATTGACTGCTTACGATCCACCACGCTCAAGGCGAGAAATAAAATTAATTGATAGATTGCTTAACTCAGCAAGTTGTTGTTGGGTCATATTTAATTCATGGCGACGGTTAGCAATATTTTTTCCTAATTGTTGTTCCATAGTTGATTATTCCTTGTTTTTTATTTTAAGGGTAATATGATTATATACTAAAGTCGCTAAACGGATCGAACAAAAAGAGAATATGATTTATTGAAACTTAATCTCAGCTAAAAATCAGTACCTAACCTTCATGTTATTACATTGGTTCAACAAAAGTAAGCTGTTAAAACTTCTTATGATTAAGTAGAGCAGAAAATAAACAAACTCCTACTTGAAAATATTTCTAGACAAATTTTAAATTAGCTTGACGGGTATAAGGATATAATATATAATTATATCCGTTGAGTTATTCCGGCATAGCTCAGTTGGTAGAGCACCTGACTGTTAATCAGGTTGTCGTCAGTTCGAGTCTGACTGCCGGAGTCGATAAAGATGTTAGCTGTTTGGCTAGCATCTTTTTTTATACCTTCTAAACATCTTTTTAATATTCTAAATTGCATATCTCCAGTTTTTAACGATAGATTATTAATTTTTATATCAAAAAAATTGTAGAAGTTTTAACATGAGAATATACTAAAACTGTAACTAGTTTCATATGTAGTTTAGGAGAATGGAGGTATTTATAATGCGATTTAGTAAAGCAATCCTTGTTGCAACAAGCATAATTGCAATTGGGCTATGTACAAGTGGCTGTAGTAGTTTTAGCACGAGTTCCAACAGTAGCAAGAGCAGTAAGTCTCATCAGCAAAAAAGAGGAGTCACATATTGTGGGCTCGTATCGTGATGATGCCGATGGAGCTGCTATTACCCTTAATTCAGATGGAACTGGGACATATGTAATGGAAAATCCGACGCAGACTGATATATTCTTGATCAATTGACCTGGAAACAGGAAAAGAATAATTACATCATTAATTTAAATGATAGTAATTATGATACGCCAATTGATGCGCGGCTAAATGAAGATAATTTGAGCCTTGTAGGTAACGATGAATGGCCTAATCAGTCATTTAAACGAGTTCATGGGGACTTTGACGTTGATAATTTCTCAAAAGAACAACATGCGAAAACTAACAGTTCTACAACTAAGGATACTCATTCTAAGGAATCATCGACTCATGCCCGCGCAGCACTTAAAAATGGGCGAGTGACCACCACAAAGACACCAGCAAGATTGATAATTTGAAGGCTACGACTGACCTATCTGAGCCAGATGAAGGTTGGGCCTGATGATAATGGAACTGAATGTGCCATTGTTCGAAATGGAAAAGTTTACCCACGTCCGGTTATTGATGGTGATACGTCATCTAATTAATAATCTTAGCGACAAACTTAATAAAATAAACAATTATAGCTCATACATGCGTTTGCGTTCTCATCAAAAACTTATTTTTCAATTGACGATGTTTTAAAACACGTTTATAATAGTACTATTCTGAATTTTATTGTTAAAGTTTTTTAATGTTTAGAATACGTATTCAATTAACATTGTGCTAATTGAAAAGTGAAATTATTTGGAGGAATTGTATGAGTAAACAAAAGAATTTGGATACCTCCTTCTTTGGACAACCGCGTGGATTGTCGACATTGTTCTTCACTGAAATGTGGGAACGGTTTAGTTACTACGGAATGCGGGCTATCCTTCTATTCTATATGTACTACGCTGTTACCAAGGGTGGTTTGGGTATGGACCAAGCTACCGCAGCATCAATTATGTCAATTTATGGTTCATTAGTTTACCTGGCCAGTGTTGTCGGGGGATGGTTATCTGACCGTGTATGGGGATCGCGTCGAACGGTCTTCATCGGTGGTGTCCTTATTATGTTTGGACATATCGCTCTGTCATTACCATTTGGTGTGTCAGCACTTTATGTATCAATCGCTTTGATTGTTATTGGTACCGGGTTATTGAAGCCAAATGTTTCAGAAATGGTTGGGGGCTTATATAGTCCTGAAGATCGTCGTCGAGACTCTGGTTTTAGTATGTTCGTTTTCGGGATTAACTTAGGGGCCGCTGTTGCTCCTTGGGCTGTCCCTTGGGCTGCTAATGGCTTTGGCTTAAACCTTTTCCATGGTGAAATGAACTTCCACGCTGGTTTCTCACTAGCTGCTATCGGAATGTTCTTTGGGTTAGTACAATATGTAGTTGACGGCCGGAAGTATCTTTCAAAAGATAGCTTATATCCTGATGATCCGATCGATAAGGAAAGTTTACGTCCAGTAATTATTTGGTCAATTGTTGGTGTTATTGCATTAGTGATCATTCTTGGATTGCTTGCGGCAATGGGTCAATTAAACATCAATAATATCATTACAATCATTACGGTTATTGCTATTGCTTTACCAATCTACTACTTTGTAATGATGTTGAATTCCAAGAAGGTTACAAAGGATGAAAAGTCACGGGTTGTTGCTTACATTCCACTTTTCATTGCTGCTGCTATCTTCTGGGCAATTGAAGAATCAGGTTCAGTTGTTTTAGCCCTCTTCGCTGAACAACGGACTATTTTACACATTGGTGGCTGGCACTTTGCTGCTGCTAACTTCCAGACATTGAACCCATTATTCATTATGATCCTAACACCATTTTTCGTTGCACTTTGGGATCACTGGAAAAAACAACCAAGTGCTCCTGGTAAGTTTGCTGCTGGGTTAGTAATTGCAGGTCTTTCATATGTTTGGATGGCACTTCCAGCAATGATTCACGGTACAACTGCTGGACGGGTTAGCCCATTCTGGTTAGTTGGTTCATGGTTCATTGTTGAAATCGCCGAAATGTTAATTTCACCAATTGGTCTTTCAGTAACTACTAAACTTGCACCAAAAGCATTTAAGTCTCAAATGATGAGTATGTGGTTCTTGGCGGATGCTGCTGGACAAGCGGTTAACGCCCAGGTTGTTAAGTACTACTCATCAGCTACAGAAGTTCCATACTTCTTAATTATCGGGGCAGTAAGTATCGTCTTCGGATTGATCCTTTGCTTATTCGTTAAGAAGATTCATGGCTTAATGGATGGTGTAGACTAAAAATTATATTAAGAGATCGAGAATAATTCTTGGTCTCTTTTTTTATGAGGTGAGTTATGAAAATCGCAGTAAGCAGTGACCTTCATTTAGATTTAAATCATGCTAAGGTTGCAGAAATTATTACTCAACAGGCGCATTATTTAACCCGTCAAGAAATTGACCATTACTTTTTTGTGGGGGATGCCTTTAATGATTTTGCGCAAACCAGCGTATATTTTGCGGAACTACAATCGCAATTGCCTATCACAAAGGTCCATTATCTTGCCGGTAACCACGATATGTTAGAAGGAGTCACTTATGAGCAATTAGAAAATTTGGATGATGATCTATATTTTCATAACCGATTTATCGATATTCCCCAAACAAATTGGCGGATTATCGGTAACAATGGTTGGTATGATTATTCGTTTTCAACGTATGAAAGTAATGTAAAAGGGGTCGCAAAATGGAAGCGGGCATATTGGGTGGATCGTCCAATTATGCAGCCAATGAATGATCCAGAACGAATGGCGATTATTTTACACCAAGTTGAAGAAAACCTAAAACAGGCTCGCAATCAACAAAAACAGGTTATCTTTATGACCCACTTCGCACCGATTAGAGAAGCTCTCCCGCATCCAATTATTGAGTCAGCACGGCGGCAGCGGATGTGGGAGATGACGACAGCAATGTTGGGTAGTAGACACTTAGGAGCATTACTCGCTAAATTCCCGGAAGTAAAAGCAGTTTTCTATGGGCATCTTCATTATGCTCAATCATTAATTACTGTTGGAAATATTGAATACCGTAATCAAGCAGTTGGCGTAAGACGCAAAAATAGTGAGAACTGGAAGGGGAAAAGCCTATTAGATCAATGGATTAGCTGCCTTTATACTAAAAAAATCTAGTTTTTTCAAAAAAATAAGAAAAAATACTTGCAATGAGGTTGGAAATTAGGTATTATAATAAACGTTGATTGATACGAAATATTTAATCAAGCAACTTCTTGGAGGAGTAGCGAAGTCTGGTTAAACGCGACGGTCTGTAAAACCGTTCCTTCGGGTTCGGCGGTTCGAATCCACCCTCCTCCACTTTTATTATTGGGCTATAGCCAAGCGGTAAGGCAACGGTTTTTGGTACCGTCATGCGCTGGTTCGAATCCAGCTAGCCCAACTGTTATTGAAAGGCTAAGAAAAACATCTGTTTTTCTTAGCCTTTTCTAGTTCAAAATTTTATTAAGCTATATGAAAAAAGGAATGACAGCCAATGCCTAAACAAGGTCATTTTGCAAAAAGCATGCGAACTAAACAAATAAATGATTTTAAAGTGAAACGCAATGCGACTGGTGCGACCATTGATGATGAACAGTTAACAGATTTCCTAGTGGTTCGCTTTGCTTTAACAGCTAAGAAGAGGGTTCAATCTGGGGCTCGAGAAACTGCTCAACGGTTCTTGATTGAAATTTGTGATTCTTTACAAGAAAATGATGGGGATTTACAGGCGATCATTCCAAATTTACTAGTGAGTCTTAATGCCCGGGTACCTTGGCAATTCTATCCAAAAATTCTGGGAGAGTGGGATTTGCTTCAAAAGTTTTTACAAAAAGAACTTCCTGCAGTTCCGTTAGAAAAACGTCTACGAATTAAGCACCCAGTCACAACCCAGGAAATGGAGACGTTAATTGCAAAATTATTGGTCAGAAAGATTACTGCAATTACGTTTATTAATCAGCCGGGAGTTGATCCACATAAAAAAGATCAGATGGTGACAATGATGCTGACAACGATCTATCATGATCAAACGATTGAATGGGATAAAGTACGGTTGTTACTGGCGCCATTTAAGTTTGAAATTGCCCCTGAACTAGACGAAGAAACGAAAGACTGGTTAAAGAAATTAGCAGAAAAATAATAACGTTGACTTTCGTTCTGCTTCCTTGGTAGAATTAAATCGTTATTGCAGAGCTGTGGTGGAGTTTTTATCACCGTGGCTCTTTTTATTTTGATTTGAAGGAGGAAGCGAAAAGCAATGGCAGAAAAAAACTATTCACGGATTTATCTCGCAATTGGTTCCCTTGCATTACTAACGTTTATCGGAATTTTGAATGAAACATCGATGAACGTCACATATCCAGAACTATCTGCTCAGTTTAATGTATCACTCGATGTTATTCAGTGGATTACAACTGGCTATTTATTGATGGTAACAATTACGATGGGGACAACTGCCTATCTATTACGCCAATATCAAGCGCGTTGGTTGCACTTATTTGCAGTATCATTTTTCATTATTGGTGACTTGATGTGTGCTTTGACTGGTAATTTTCCTATTTTGTTAACGGGGAGATTGATTCAAGCGATGGCAACTGGGTTAGCAACCCCAATCATGTTCCATTTAATTTTTACGGAGATTCCGCGTGAAAGAATTGGCATGATGACCGGAATGGCTGCAATGGTTATTTCGTTTGCACCAGCACTGGGACCAACATATGGTGGGGTCATTTCAGAAATGCTGTCATGGCGGATGATCTTTTGGATTTTACTACCAATTGTTTTGATTAGTCTTGTATGTGGTCAACTTTTTATTCGTAATAAACCACTTGGAAATGATAAAGCATTTAGTTATGGAAGCTTGATTACACTGGCAATTGCCCTTATTAGTATAATTAGTGCAGTTTCTTCAATTGGGAAACAAGGATTTGGCAAGCAGTTTTGGCTTTTATTATTGGTAGCAATTATTTTCTTTAGCACCTTTATCTATATCAATAATCATGGTAAATCAGAATTGTTTGACTTAAAGGTGTTTAAGATTTTCCCATTGCGGCTATCAACTGTCACTTATTTTAATTTACAGTTTATTAATATTGGAATTTCGCTTGTTATTCCTATTTACGTTCAATATGTTTTGCACTCTTCGGCAATTGTCGCGGGTCTTATTTTATTTCCCGGGTCATTAATCGGTGCTTTTATCTCGCCATTTGCTGGAACTTTGGCTGATCGTTATGGTTTTGCTACGCCAGTTATTTCCGGGGGGATTCTTTTGGTTATTGGGACAAGTTGCTTCAGTATTTTCCAACGTCATTTAACGCCATTACTAATAACGATCTTCTTTGTTATTTTGCGAATTGGGTTTAACTTTGCTTTTTCTAATACAATTTCCAATGCTTCAATGTTGGTTCAACCGCAAAATGCCCCTGATGTAAACTCAATTTTTAATATGGTCCAACAATTTGCCGGCTCACTGGGAACTAGTCTTCTTGCCTCCACAATTGCTTTATTCCAAATGGGCAACAGCGGTTCACTGATGGGACGTACATATGCTGGAGGACGATTTGACTTTATCTTATTGGGCGTTTTGGCAATCATTACTTTATTAACAATGGTTACTAACTATCGCATGCAACAAAAGAAGGAAAGTATTTCTCAATAAGTGGTTGAATTAGCCTGACAAGAATGTAATAATGTGGCTTGATTAATACAAGTTATTACAGGTTTTTAAAGAAAGTGACTATAAGTTAAAATGATACATTCTATCGTTCACTTTATGGTGAGCAATCAGGTTTTTACGCTGTTTATTTGTCTTGCAATTGGCTTTTTGATTGGCAACTATAAAATTGCGGGTAAATTTAATATTGGAGCAACGGTGGGAACGTTAATTGTGACCCTAATCGTGGGGCAAATTGGGAGTTTTCCCCGGGATGAAATGTTGGGAACGATTTTCTTTGGCGCCTTCATGTTCTCTGTTGGTTATCGGATCGGGCCTCAGTTATTAGTTAGTTTGAAACTATTTGGGATTCGAATTTTAATCGCTAGTATTTTCTGGATGGTTGTTGCATTCTTAGTTGGGTGGAGTCTTTTTTCCGCCTTTAAGATTGGACCAGGGATCGCTGCCGGGGTTATTTCGGGAGCCCTCACCCAGTCAGCTACCGTTGCCAGTTCGTTGCAAACGATTGGGTCATTGCCAGTCAGTCAAAGTGTTAGGGCAACTTATGAGGCTCAACTCCCAGTTGCCTATGCTTTAACATATGTTTTTGGGACATTAGGGGTAATTATCTTTTTACGTGACCTAGCACCTAAAATTTTGGGGATTTCAATTGCTGAACAGGGTCCTAAAATGGCTGAACATTATCACTTTCATGCTAAAAACCCGAACCCAACGTGGCGACGAACATATCGCATTGCAAATGATTCACCGCTTGTCGGCAAAACGCTTGAGGAATTTAATCGACGGTCTAATTACCGGATTATTGGGTTAGCTGCTTTTCATGATGGCAAAATGACTGACCACCTTGAATATCAATTGCAGGCTGGCGACTTGCTAACTGTTATTGGTTACGCTGTTCATTTCGATCGGTTGATGCGAGTACCAGGATTAACAGAAGTATTGACGCCAACCAATGCGCCGCGTGAACGAGCTTTTGTTCTGGGAAAAAACTTTAAACCGGGTGAATTAGCCCTTCTACGGCAACATGGGGTTTTTGTGAACATTCAAGACCCAATCAGTGGAAACCAACAATTGATTAACCAGTTGCGACCAGGGGATGTGATTTCATTGACTGGGAATACATCACGAACCAAAGCAATCTTAAAAAAGATGGGACGCTGGAAAGCTGCAGATACAGCGATGAATTATTCTTTATTCTCTTTAGGAATTGGTTGTGCTTCCCTTTTAGGAATTATCGGGCTAAAATTAAATAGTATTCCGTTGCAACTAGGGAATGGAACGGCGGCTTTAATTATGGGACTAATCCTGAGTTCGTGGATTGAGCGTCACCGTGACCGTAAATCAATCCCTGTAACGGTAACTAGCTTTCTTCAGAGTTTTGGACTAACGCTTTTTGTGGGGACAGTTGGTTTACAATCAGCTCAAGCATTTACAAGTGCAATTAAGTCGTTAGGGATCGGGGTCTTATTTATTGGGGCGATGATTTCAATAATGCCACATTTGCTAACGCTGTTCTTTGGACGTTATATATTGAAGATGGAACCTCTTGCTTTAATTGGTGCGTTGACTGGTTCAGGAACGATTGCAGCGGCAATGAATGAGATTTCGCAAAAAGCAGGGCCGGAAGGTGGCGCATATTATGCGGCTGCCTTTACTCCGGCGTTTGTAGTTGGTAATATTGGAATTACATTACTAGGGCCGATTTTTGTGGCGCTACTATCATAATTTATCGCTTAGAAAGGGCGTGCAAAATTATAATGCAACAATTTTTTACAATTTTAGGTGGAATGGGGACGCTGGCAACAGAGAGTTATGTACGTCTGTTAGATAAAAGAACGCCAATTCATCGTGATCAAGATTACTTAAACTATTTAGTTGTTAACCATGCAACCGTTCCTGATCGTACTACATGGATTCTCGATCATAGTCAACCAGATCCTAATGAGGCCCTGATTGAAGATATTAAACAGCAAAGTCTTTTGAATCCTGCATTCTTTGTTTTAATTTGTAATACAGCCCATTACTCTTTTGATAAGTTACAGGCAGCAACGGAGATTCCAATTCTCAATATGCTGCAAGAAACGGTTAACGAGATCAAGAAGATTAAGCCGGATGCAAAGCGGGTTGGCCTATTAGCCACTAAGGGAACTTTGGCAGCTAACCTATATGATCCTTATATTGAGAAGGCTGGGTACGAACTTATCAAGCCAACTCCTGAGATTGCCGATATGACAGAAGGCCTGATTTACCATGATATCAAAGAGGCTGGTCATTCCGATGGCAAGAAGTATCATGAGCTAGTACAGAAAATGATTGAAGAACAAGGAGCAGATGTAGTAGTTTTGGGTTGTACTGAATTATCTTTTGCAGAAGAGATGGATCCTGAAACTAAGTACCCTGTTGCCGATTCACAATCAATTATTGTTGATCGCTCCCTTGAACGAGCATTGAAATTACGACAAAATAATAAAAATTAAAAATTAGAGACCGGAGAAAGGTAATAATTCCAACGGTCTCTAATTTTTATTAATTTTTTGCTGATATTTTAAGAAATTGGTCTAGATTTTTGGGAATGGTGTAAAATATACACATGCACAATGTTTAGCAAACAATGGCGTAAGGAGGAAAGAAAATGAGTTCACCTGTTTATATTCAAATTCATAATCAGTTAAGACAAAACATTGAAGATGGTGAGTGGAAAGTTGGCGATAAAATTCCCGCTGAACGCGAACTCGCTAATGATTTTGGCGTCAGTCGAATGACTTTGCGGCAAGCAATTCAAGCATTAGTTGATGAAGGAATTCTTGAACGAAGAGTTGGCTCTGGAACTTTTGTCGCTAATCGCAAAGTCCAAGAAAAGATGTCAGGAATAACAAGCTTTACTGAATTAATGCACGCGACAGGGAAGAAAGCTGCTAGTAAGACAATTTCTTACCACTTGACGATCCCTTCGCAAACAGAGGTTGAAAAGCTAAAGTTAGCCCCAGATGAACAGGTTTTACGAATGGAACGGGTTCGTTATGGAAATGATGTGCCAATTTGTTATGAAATCGCAACTGTTCCTGCTAACCTCGTTCAAAAATTTAGCAAAGAAGAAATTACCACGTCTTTTTATCGGACGCTAGAAAAAAAGGCGAACCTCTATCCTGGTCATGCAACCCAGCATATTTCAGCAACGAAGGCGACGGAAAAGATTGCTAATTACTTGCAGATTAAACGTGGAGATGCTCTCTTGCGAATGACCCAACTATCTTACTTGCAAGATGGTCGTCCTTTTGAATATGTCCACACTCAATATGTTGGATCACGGTTTGAATTTGTCTTTGAAAAGTAATCAAGACAAATCCATGTTACAATACTGATTAACGATATTACTTTTGAGAGGAATTATACTAATGAAATTTGATTATCCGGATGATAGCCTTACCCTGCATACTGATGCGTATGAATTGAGTATGATGCAGACCTACTGGAAAAAAGGAATGGGTAACCGCCGTGCTGTCTTTGAGGCCTTCTTCCGTAAAATGCCATTTAATAATGGGTACGCTGTTTTTGCCGGGTTAGATCACATTATTCGCTATGTAAAACAATTACATTTTACTGATAGCGACATTGAATACTTAAAGTCTACGAATCAATTTGATGATGACTTTCTAGAATATTTACGTAACTTTAAATTTACGGGTTCAATCAACAGCTTTGAAGAAGGAGATCTGGTATTTAACCATGAGCCTATTATTCAAGTTGATGCGCCGATTATTGAGGGCCAATTGATTGAAACGGCAATCTTAAATATTCTTAATTATCAGATTATGATTGCGACAAAGGCTTCACGGATTAAGTCAATTGTTGGTAACCAAACTGTAATGGAATTTGGCTCACGTCGGGCACAGGAATTGGATGCAGCTTTGTGGGGAACGCGAGCAGCATATATTGGTGGCTTCGATGCAACAAGTAATGTCCGTGCAGGTAAATTATTTGGTATCCCGATTTCAGGAACCCATGCCCATGCTCTTGTGCAGGTATACATGAATGATTATGACGCATTTAAAGCATATGCAGAAACTCATCATAATTGTGTCTTTCTTGTGGATACTTTTGATACCTTAAAGAGTGGGGTTCCTAACGCAATTAAGGTTGCTAAGGAATTTGGCGATAAAATTAACTTTATCGGTGTCCGCATTGACAGTGGTGATATGGCCTACCTATCTAAAAAAGTACGCAAAATGTTGGATGATGCTGGTTTCCCAGACGCAAAAATCATCGCATCTAATGGCTTAGATGAAAAGACAATTCAAAACTTGCAAATGCAAGGGGCGAAGATTGATACATGGGGAATCGGGACTAAGCTAATTACTGCCTATGACCAACCAACTTTAGGGGCCGTATACAAATTAGTCGCTATTGAAGATGAAGATGGCCAACTTGTTGATACGATTAAGATCTCTAATAATGTTGGTAAAATGTCAACTCCCGGCAAAAAACAAGTATGGCGGATTAACGATCGTGGAGACGGCAAGAGTGAAGGGGATTATATTACATTAGTTGATGAGGATCCTCGTAATGAAAAGTCACTCAATATGTTCAATCCTAACTTCCCACTCCAGCAAAAAGACGTGGAAGATTTTACTGCCCGGCCAATGCTAAAGCCAATCTGGCAAGATGGTAAGTATGTTTATGATGAACCGACCTTAGAGGAGAGTCGTCAACACCGTTTCGATAGCTTAAATGCTTTATGGGATGAATATAAACGCGATTTAAACCCAGAAGTATACCCAGTCGATTTATCACAGAAATGCTATGATAATAAACTTAAATTAATTCACCAAGTTCATGAATATGTTAAATCATTGAATAAGTAGAGGTAATCTGTAGTGCGAAAGTATCAAGAAGAAATAATTAATGCATTAGGCGTTAACTCGCAAATTGATCCCCAAGCAGAAGTAACTAAACGTATCCAGTTCATCTGTGATTTTCTCCAAACCACTAAGATGAAGGCCCTGGTATTAGGAATTTCTGGCGGTCAAGATTCAAGTTTGGCGGGGCGGCTTTCACAATTGGCAGTCGAAAAACTGCGGGAAGAGACTGGCGACAATGAATACCAATTTATCGCAGTCCGGTTGCCATATGGTGAGCAAGCTGATGAGTCAGATGCAATGTTTGCAATTAATGACTTCATTAAACCTGATAAAATAATGCGGGTTAATATTAAGGCGGCTACTGATGCGATGGTAGCATCCTTAAACGAAGCCGGTACGCCAATTAGCGATTTTAATAAGGGAAACATTAAAGCCCGGGAACGAATGATTGTTCAATATGCTATTGGCGGAGAAAACAAAGGAGCCGTAGTGGGAACAGACCACGCCGCTGAAGCAGTAACTGGTTTTTATACTAAGTTTGGGGATGGTGGTGCAGATATTACGCCACTTTCTGGATTGGATAAGCGACAAGGAAAAGCCTTATTACAATACTTAGGAGCACCAGCAAAGCTTTATGATAAAACACCAACCGCAGACTTGGAAGAAGACAAACCAATGCGTCCCGATGAAGAAGCGCTTGGTGTTCGCTATGATGAAATCGACGACTACTTAGAAGGTCGTGAAGTTTCGCCAGCAGCTGCTGAAAAAATTGAAGGCTGGTATCGTCGAACTCAACATAAGCGTCACTTGCCGATTGCTCCATATGATACTTGGTGGAAGTAAATTGATAATAAAATGGGAGGCTGGGAATCAACTCAGTCTCTTTACTAATTTTAAGGAGAATGATAATGGAAGAGGAAACACTTCAGCTTGTTAGCAAACAATTGCCAGATATTCGCCCTCAACAAATTAAAGCGGCCCTCGGATTAATGGATGAGGGAAATACGATTCCTTTTATTGCCCGTTACCGTAAGGAAATGACGGGCACGCTTGATGAAGTTCAATTGCAAGCGATCCGGGATGAATATCACCGGGTAACGACATTACGGGAACGTCAAGCAACAGTTATCAATAAAATTAAAGAGCTCGGTAAGCTAACACCGGCGCTCGAAAAGCAAATTAACAGTGCAACTGAATTGCAAGAAGTAGAAGACCTTTACTTACCATATAAGCAAAAGCGGCAGACAAAGGCCCAACAAGCTCGTGAACATGGCTTAGCACCGTTAGCAAATTGGCTGCTATCTTATCCCGATGATGATTTAAGTGCGAAGGCGCAAGAGTTTATTAACGATGATGTTCCTGATGCTGAAAGTGCATTAACAGGCGCCCATGAAATTTTGGCTGAAGCAATTAGTGAAATGGCCACGGTACGAAGCTGGTTGCGAAATTATACTGCTCAACATGGTCAATTAGAGACAAGCGTAAAACGTGATGGTGAAGAAAAGGATGAACTGGGGACTTACAAGCAGTACTATGAGTTCACTAGTCCAGTTCAGAAATTGAATTCTTATCAAATCTTGGCTTTTAACCGCGGAGAAAAAGAAGGGATTATTAACGTCAAAATCACTTTAGATGAAGAACCAGTGATGAATTACCTTCGTTTCCGTTTGATTAAAACTAGCAAGAAAAATGATGCGACTGCCTTTATTGAGGAAGCTTACAAGGATGCTTACAAGCGTTTCTTGGGTCCAGCAATTGAACGGGAACTGCGGCGACAATTAACAGAGGGCGCTGATGAACAAGCGATTAAGGTCTTTGGTGAAAATCTCTATCATTTATTGATGCAAGCACCAATCAAGGGAAAAGTTGTATTGGGCTTCGATCCTGCCTACCGAACAGGCTGTAAATTGGCGGTTCTTGATGAAAATGGGAAGTTCTTAACCAAAGCGGTTATTTATCCGCATAAGCCAGCGCCAGAAAAGCAACGAGCCGCAGCGGAAGGCGAATTTATTGATTTGCTAGAGAAGTATCATGTTGAAATGATTGCGATCGGTAACGGGACAGCTAGCCGGGAATCAGAACAATTTGTTGCGGAAGCTCTTAAAAAGATCAAACGGCCAATCTATTATGTCATCGTAAATGAAGCTGGTGCCTCTGTTTACTCTGCAAGTAAGGAAGCGCGTGATGAATTTCCTGACTTGCATGTTGAACAGCGAAGTGCAATTAGTATCGGTCGTCGTTTGCAAGATCCACTTGCCGAATTAGTCAAGATTGATCCTCAAGCGGTTGGGGTTGGACAATACCAGCATGATTTGCCGAAGAAAGAATTGAGTGGGGAACTGGAAACGATTGTTGAACGGGCGGTAAACCGGGTTGGAGTTAACCTCAATACAGCTAGTTACCAATTGTTGACGCGGATTTCCGGGCTTAATAAAACAATTGCTAAAAACATTGTTACCTATCGAGATGAAAATGGCCGCTACACAAACCGGACACAGTTAAAGAAAGTGCCACGGTTAGGACCTAAAGCTTATCAACAATCTGTTGGTTTCTTACGGATTATTGGTGGCGAAAATCCATTAGATAACACCGATGTTCACCCAGAAAGTTATCAGGTGGCGGAAAAGATTATTCAAGCGGCAGGAATTAATGTCGATGAGTTGGGAACGCCAAGTGCTGATGATAAGTTAAAGAAAATTGATGTTAAGCAGTTTACGGATGATCAAGTCGGGACTGAAACCGTTACTGATATTATTTCTTCCTTGCAAAAGCCAGGCCGTGACCTGCGTGATTCAATGCCTGCTCCATTATTACGCCATGATGTAATGACGATTGAAGACCTTAAGCCAGGGATGAAGCTTCAAGGAACTGTCCGGAACGTTGTCGACTTTGGAGCCTTTGTTGATATCGGTGTCAAACATGATGGGTTAGTTCATGTTTCAAAGATGAGTAAGCAGTTCATTCGTGATCCGCGGGCAATGGTAGCCGTTGGTGATATTGTGGACGTGTGGATTGATGATGTCGACTTGAAGCGTCAGCGGATTCAATTAACGATGCTTGAACCGGAGACAGTCACAAATGACTAATGCTGAATTACAACAATTGACCGAACAGTGGTCGAAAGAATACTTTGGGCGCGAATTTACGCACAAGGTATTTTTTAATAAGCGGTTAAAAACAACTGGTGGACGCTATCATTTAAGTGACCATCATATTGATATCAACCCGTTAATGTATACTGAGTTTGATCTTCATAATCTGCGCCAAGTGGTCCTTCATGAATTGTGCCATTATCATTTACATCTGTTAGGAATGGATTATCACCATCGCAGTAGAGAATTTAAGACCTTATTAACACAGGTGGGGGGATCAAGATATGCGCCACCAACTAGTAAAAGAAAGGTAAATTCTAAGAAAAAATGGCATTATATATGTACCGGTTGTGGTGTTGAAATCGCGCGACAACGGCGTTTTAATACCCAACGATACATTTGTCGACGATGTGGTCACAAATTTCTTTTAAAAAATTGAAAAAAGTTGTTGCCAACGAATAGGTATCTTGCTATAATAATATTCGTTGGTTGATATGCGGCCGTGGCGGAACTGGCAGACGCGTAAGATTAAGGATCTTATGGTCGATTATGACCGTGGAGGTTCAAGTCCTCTCGGCCGCACTACTTAAAAGGCACTGAGCAATATTTGCTCAGTGCCTTTTTTGTGTGCGCCCGGCATGGGTATTAGCTAGGCGGTGAGAGTCCGCTATG
>CAMLUN010000027.1 GCA_946487795.1 uncultured Lactobacillus sp.
CTAAACAATGATTGCTGACCATCAACTACGGACTCAATTACTTCAGTTTTTTCCCGTTGCGGACGTAAATGCCGTCGCAACAAATAAAGATTGTGAATCCTTATTAGCTGATAAGTCTTTAGGTGCTGATCCGCTTTCTCTTTTGAGAGATTGTGTCGGTGCCTGACTAGTCGTTAAGACTTGTTTGTCGTTTGTTGACGTTTCAGATTTATTTTCCATAATATTACCACTGCCTTTGCTAAATCATTATTCCGTTAGCAGAATCGCGGTTATCTTATGGATAAAATCCACAAGAATACAGTAATTATTTTCGATTAATTACTGTAATAGAAGCTAACCCCTTTTTCATAATTCAGTTGATAGATTAATTCATTACTCAACTATTACTATAACCCTAGTAAACTGATTTCGCAATGTGCAAATTTAACCTAAAACTTTCTCAATGCATCCCCAAGGAACTTCCAATAATCTAACAGAAGTGACATATCAACAACGTTCAGGTCATCCAAGCTTAATTTAGTCATATCATTTAAGCTGACCCGTAAAACATTGATAAAACTGGTCATCCGCACAATTTTAGCCTGTTGAACCTGTGGTAGCCGGTCTAAAATAACGGCTTGAAGTTCTTGAAGGACGCCATCATAAAAGCCAACCTTATCCGTTGCCCGAATCGGAATCGCCTCGAAGATTTCTTCACTCTGCTGGGCGAATGATTGATGCCATTGATCCATGGCTGTCCAGTATAGCTGGTACAATCGCTGATCTTCTGCAGTCCCGTTTTCAGGGCGGTAACGATTAACTGCTTTCCACTGGGCAAGGACTTCAAGGTATAGGGATTCATGCTGTGTCCATACCTGATCCTCACGATTAGCGGTAATCCAGTGTTGAAGGTCATCAATTAACTTTTGCGGATTAATGTTTTGATCCACTCAAAAAACTCCTTTCGGTCTCCGATAGCATTAAATTTTATTTTCCGTGACTAAAGAATTGCGCAGCTTTAATTGCCTGTTGCCAGCCGACATAAAGTGTTTCTGCCTTTTCTGCTTTCATTTGTGGGGCAAACTCATCCCCAATTTTCGAAAGCTTCTTGACCTCGTCCTGGTCGTGCCAGAAGTCAACCGCAAGACCGGCAAGAAAGGCTGCACCTAATGCAGTCGTTTCTTCCATTGCTGCCCGTTTAATTGGTGTCTGTAAAATATCAGACTGGAACTGCATCATGAAATTATTCCGAGATGCCCCACCATTTACAGTTAAGGCTTTCAATGGCAGGTTCGTATCCTTGACCATCGTATCAACAACGTCCCGAGTCTGGTAAGCGATTGATTCCAGAGTTGCCCGAACAATATGGCCCCGGTTAGTTCCCCGGGTTAACCCAAACATGGCACCACGAACCTCTTGATCCCAATATGGTGCCCCAAGTCCTGTAAACGAAGGAACAACGTAAACACCACCAGTAGTCTTCGCATCAACTGCCATCTGTTCTGACTCGCTCGCGTGCTTAAATAATTGCAAACCGTCACGCAACCATTGCACAGCAGACCCAGCAACAAAGATACTTCCTTCAAGGGCATAGTATGTCTTGCCGTCAATCCCGTAAGCAATCGTTGTTAATAGGCCGTTATCTGAAAGGGTTGGCTCTAATCCCGTATTCATCACGATAAAGGCCCCGGTCCCATAAGTATTCTTAACCGATCCCTTATCGTAAGCTGCTTGACCAAATAAGGCTGCTTGTTGGTCCCCCGCAATTCCGGCAATTGGGATTTGTACACCAAAGAAGTGGTAATCACCGGTGTAGCCATAGATTGCTGAACTCGGCTTTACTTCCGGCAACATTGCTTCTGGAATATCTAATAGTTTCAAGATATCCTGATCCCACTTTAGGTCGTGAATGTTGAAGAGCATTGTCCGGCTTGCATTAGTAACATCCGTGGCATGAACCCGTCGACCAGAAAGGTTCCATAATAGCCAAGTATCGATCGTTCCGAAGAGCAGATCGCCATTAGCTGCCTTTTGTCGTGCACCGGGAACACGATCCAAAATCCACTTAATCTTGGTTGCTGCAAAGTACGAGTCGATTACCAACCCCGTCTTTTGGTGGATCATGTCCTTATAGCCGTCTTTAATTAGCTGTTCAGCAATCTCACTAGTTTGTTTTGACTGCCAAACGATTGCATGGTAGATCGGCTTACCGGTGTGGCGGTCCCAAATAACGGTGGTCTCCCGCTGGTTAGTGATCCCGATAGAGGCAATCTTATATGGCGGGATCTGAGACTTGATCATTACATCAGAGATCACTGACTGAACAGCATCCCAAATCTCCATTGCATCATGCTCAACCCAACCAGGCTGCGGAAAGTATTGGGGAAACTCCCGCTGACTCATTGCTACCTTATTCCCTTGATGGTCAAAGATGATCGCCCGCGTACTAGTGGTCCCTTCATCAATCGCCATTACATATTGTTGTTCATTCAAAATTCTCATCCTTTTCAAATTAAACTCAGGAACGGTCGAAAAAAGGGAGCCAAGCTAACTGCTAAGCCCCCCTCTAATGCTTTGTTTACTTGTCGCTAACCATCTTGCCAGCAACACTGTAACGGTCTTTTCGCATTTCATTTAAAACGATGTGAATTCGTTCAGCTGGGACATTAGCATCCTTTGAAATAGCAGCTGTAACATCCTTTACTAAGGCCCTTAATTGTTCGTCAGTCCGACCTTCAAGCAAATCAATATGTACTAATGGCATTTGTATGCCCTCCCTTGTTAAATTTATTTAATCTTACCATAATCGACTATCTTCCGGCAATCATTCTTATTAACCACGACGACCAAGCCGTTTCCGCACTTCATTAACAATTTCATACGGTCCGGTGTAAAGAATGTGATCACCGTATTCAAGAACGGTATCTCCACTTGGCGAAATTGGCTTATGCTTGCGGTAAATTCGACTAACCGTAATTTGATCGATAAATGGCAGGCTTCGTAATTCAATCCCAACATAGCGCTGATTATGAATCGTCACTTCGAACAATCCTGAATGAGCACTCATCAGCATTTCAAAGACCGATGGCGATTCAATTAGCGAACGCAGAACACTATTTTGGACTACGAAACTATTGAAAATTTCTACCCCAAGTCGGTTAAGCTCATCAATATGGTCCGTTGATACTTTCGGGTTCTGGACACTAGCGATAACCCGCTTAACGCCATGTTTCTTTGCTAAAACGGCCATTTGATAATTCTTGTTATCATTGCGGAATCCTAGAACCATCACGTCAGTATCAAAGTACTTTCCTGCATCAAGCACCTGCTCATCAATCTCTTCAATATACTTCAGATCATTAACCTCGCTGTTGAAGGTCTTGTAGTTATCCTGATTATCGGTCAGCATCCGCACAACATACCAGTTATGGGACAACTGCTGAGCAACTGGGACAGTTAAGGTGTTCGCACCAACGATGACCACTCGCTCTTTAACCAAATCTTCCTTATTCAGCTTATAGGTTGAGTTAAAGACAATTGGTGCCAGAACACAGACAATCACAGCCGCTAAAATAAAGGCATCCGACTGGGTACTCGTAATTGCGTGAAGGTTCTTGGCAACTTGCAGCGATGGCAATACTAAGGTAATTGTCGTCACGGTCAGAAAGCCACCAGCAAATGAGTTCCGGGCGTTAAACCGCCGCCGGTAAATCAATGTTGTTGGCAATTTAGCGATAATAAAGCAGGCAACCAAAATCGGAATCAACGCCAATGCAGTCTTATTAGCAAATAACGATTTCAAATCAAGCCGGACACCCGTCATGATAAAGAAGATCGGGATAAAGAAGCCGTAACCGATTGAGGTCAGCTTTTCCTGAGTCGCCTCACTTGGTTCTAAGAGCTTCATTACCATTCCGGCAAGAAAGGCACCTAAAATGTTTTCGGCCCCGACTGATTCGGCAACCGTTACCAGAGTAAAAATCAGGAAAAAGGCCAGTCGAATATCAAGCTGGGTTGTGGCTTTCGAAACATTATTAAACCAAACGTATGGCTGACGGAACCGGCGCAAAAGAATGATTGCTGCCAAGAACAGGAGAACGATCAACCAAAGGCGGCCTGCATTATGCCCATAGATTGAGGCATAGAATGTCAATGCCAGCATCGGGATCACTTCACCGAGGACAGCGGTCAACAGGATCGTTTGCCCCATTGGCCGACCAAGGATTTCCTTTTCCTTAAGGGTCGCGATAACAACTCCCAGAGCAATCGTTGAAAAGAGGATCGTTGCCAGGAGAATATCGGAGAATAACCCCATGAAGTACAGAATGACTCCCAAGATAAAGGCAGTAATGATAACCGCTGTAAAGCCAAGTACCGCAATCGAAACTGGTGATTTAGGATCACGCTTTTTCTGTCCGGGTGCTTTCTTAAAGAGGTCAAAGTTAATTTCCATTCCAGAGAGGAACATTAAAATAATTACCCCTAAACTAGAAAGCAGCGTCAGCGAAGACGTTTCCTGGACGATATTAAAGGCACTCTTCCCCAGGAGGATCCCCGCAACGATTTCTGCAACGGCGGTCGGAACACTAGAAACCTTAAACCGTGCCATCGCAATCGGGATAATAAGTGCCGCTAACATAATAATTAGCATTGATAACTGTTGCATAATTTTCCCTCTCTCACGAAAAAATAATCAACCTATTATAAGATCTTTTCCTGGTCCACGGCAAAAAAGATTCACCGGGTGAAATTTTCAGCTTCAACCTAAGCGGTGTATAATTAAGAAGGAATGTTCGTGAGTAACGAGTAAATCGTGCTCGCATTTTACTAGCTTAGAAATTAAAAGGGGTTCTTAAATATGCCAAACAAATTATCCGCTTGTACGAGTATTTTGATTGGGAAAAAGGCCAGTATTGATGGTTCAATCATGATTGGTCGAAATGAGGATGCTAAGGCTGCCTGGCCAAAGCACATGGTTGTTCATCCGCATGGTGCGGTGCCACGTAAGTTTGTCTCCAAGGAAACTAAATTAGAAATTGAGCTTCCTGACGACAGTGCTCGCTACTCGGCCACGCCTGAATGGACCGACAAGTACGGGCTATTTGAAGAAGACGGGATTAACGAATACAACGTTGCAATGAGCGCGACCGAAAGTGCCTATTCAAACAGCCTGGTTTTAGGTGCAGATCCATTAGTCAAGAACGGGCTAAACGAAGAAGCAATGGTAACTGTTGTTTTGCCATTCGTTAAAACTGCTCGTGAAGGGGTTCTCCGCCTTGGTAATTTAATTGCTAAGTATGGAACTGGTGAAACCAACGGAGTACTGTTTGCTGATGATAATGAGGCTTGGTACTTTGAAAGCGGTGCTGGTCATTACTGGGTTGCTCAACGGATTCCTGATGATTGCTATGCGGTTGTCGCTAACCAATTAGCAATCCAAGAAATTGACTTTAACGACCCGAACAACTTCATGTTCCACCCTGGGATTCGAGAATTCGTTGAAAAGAACCACCTTAACCCGGACCCAACGACATTTAACTTCCGCAAGATCTTCGGAACGGCTGACCAGTCAGATGCCATTTATAGTGAACCACGGGTTTGGATTGGTCACCAAATGTTTAGTTCTCATCAGGCTAAAGGTGAAACGCCGGAATCAACTGAATTGCCGTTCTTGATGAAGCCGGATCGCCTTCTTTCAGTAATTGATGCACAAAACTACTTGAGCAATCACTATGAGGGAACTGGATTTGATCCATTGACTAACAGTCCGAGTGCCCACAAATATCGGCCAATCAGCTTGGCTAAAACTCAAGAATCACATATTCTCCAAACCGGCCGTAAGGGTCCAGATATTCACTGGCTTGCCATGGGGGTAGCTAACGAAAGTACCTATGTTCCATTCTTTAATGGGATTACCAAGTTGCCGGCCGCGTATGGTCGAGGAAAATTACCGGCCCAATTAAATTCCGCTTACTGGATCTTCAAACATGCCAGTGTCCTGGTTGATAGTCATCTTCATGATTTTCTTCCTCTACTCCGGGATGTTCAAAAAGAACGAAATGCGGCCGCACAAAAGTTAATTCGCGAGACTGACAATAAAGCGGCTGCATTGCAAGGGGATGCATTAACCGACTACTTAAACGACCAAAGTGATAAGTTTGCTAATGATACCCTAACCGCTTACCGCAACCTCGCAATGGAATTAATTACGAAGATGACTGATTACTGCGAGTTAAACTTTAAGACGGATGAGAATTTGTAAAGAGTATTGTTTAAACTACAAAACCAGCAACATCGAAATTGGTGTTGCTGGTTTTTTTGGTGTGTTGGATGTTTTGCTGCAACATTGCCGAAACGTTGGAGTGAACCAGAAATTGATTTATCAATTTCGTCTGTGAACCCACGCAAGGATGAGTAGGCTTTTGACTATCAACTTGTTGATGACGAAAGCCACTCAGCTACTGCGCTTCGCCATGACCCCAACTTCCGCCTAGTGTTCTACTGCAGCAAAGTCGAAACGTGCTCGCAGGAAAAGCCTTATAGACAACAAACTCCCTCCCAGATGCTTTCAGCATCCAGTCGGGAGAAATTGTTTCTACTGCAACAGAGCCAAAACGTGCTCGCACTCTACCTCAAACGTGCTTCGCCCGAGTTCCCTAGAGCTAGCAACCTCTCTCCTAGGCGCAAGTCGCCTTCGTCGAGAGAAATTGCTAGCTTTCCGGGAACTCTTTGGGGCGAAGGCACTCTATTTATTATTCAACACAATATCTGATGGCTTTACTTCGCTGCCGAAGTAAGGCTTGAGTTGGCTATTGTAGTCTTTGGTGAAGAAGTCTTCCTTGTTTAACTTGGTGATTTCCTTATTGCTCCAATTGAGGAGGGACTTGTTACCTTTCTTAACGGCTGGGGAAATGTATTGCTTAGGACCGATGCTCTTAATACCAACAGTGTACTTAGGATTATTCTTTACCCAAGCGTAAAGGTATGAGTTATCATCGGCAAGTGCTGCGGCCCGGTTATTCTTCAAAGCATTGAATTGCTGGGTCTTTGAATCGAACTTCAACAATTGAACACCTGGTTGCTTACTGGTGAAGTAGTTTTCAGCGGTGGTTCCCTTAGTAACGATAACCTTCTTGCCCTTTAATTGACTAACCTTAGTGATGGCCTTCTTCTTTGGTGAAACGACCCCAACGGATACCTTCATGTAAGGCTTAGCAAAGTCAACAACCTTTTTCCGTTCTGGAGTAACGGTGAAGTTAGCCAAAACAATATCAGCCTTATTAGAATTTAATGTATCAACCCGGTTGTTAGCGTTAACTTGGATAAACTTTGGCTTAACACCAAGGTCCTTAGCCATCCGCCGTGCCAATTCAACATCGTAACCAACACGCTTACCATCTTTGTTAACCCAACCATATGGCGGCAAATCACCAAAGACGGCTACCCGCAAAGTTCCCCGCTTCTTAATGGCGGAAACTGAGCTGGAATTACTAGCAGCATTTACGGTTGCCGGCTTAAGATAACTTGAACCAGCAAGCAAGGCAACCGCTCCTGCTACAGCAACGGCACCAGCAATAATCTTTTTCCAATTAATCTTCAACATATCAATTCTCCCTTTCTAAAATTCCATGCTTGATAAGAATTCTTCTGCCCGCGCAGTCTGCGGATGCTCAAAGAACTGCTTTCCCGGTGTCTCCTCTAAAATTCGACCATCTTCCAGGAAGAGAACTTGATCCGCAATCTGCGCTGCAAAGTTCATCTCATGAGTAACAATAATCATCGTCATGTGATCCCGATCAGATAACTCCTTAATAATTTCGAGAACCCCCCGGACCATTTCTGGATCGAGGGAAGCAGTAACTTCATCGAAAAGCATCAACTCAGGATGCATTGCTAGCGCCCGGACAATTGCAATTCGCTGCTTTTGACCACCTGATAACTGCCGAGGATATGAATTTGCTTGGTCTGCCAAGTCAACCCGTTCCAACAGGGCCATTGCTTCCTTCTTAACTTCTTCCCGATCCCGCTTTTGAACCTTCGTCGGTGCTAAGAGGATGTTATCCAAGACAGTCAGGTTAGGGAAAAGGTCATAACTTTGAAAGACCATCCCGATCTTTTGGCGCAACTCCTGCCATTTCTTTGGTGAAGGATTAACTTTATTTCCTTTGAAATAGATGCTCCCATCCCGAAACGGTTCCAGTCCATTCAGGGTTCGGATCAACGTACTTTTTCCAGAACCAGAGGGACCGAGGAGCGTAACAACTTCGCCCTTTTTCAATTCAAAATTGATGTCATGCAGGGCTTGCCAATCGCCATAGAATTTATTTAAATGTTCAACTTTAAGAATTTCTTCTGCCATATTACCACCTACCAAAATTAATGCTCTTCTTTTGCAGTGAGATGCTTTGCCCAGAGGGATAATGGATAATCAACAATGAAGTAGAGGATGAAAATCAGACCATATACCCAGAAAATACCAGTCGGGTGCGTTTGGTTATTTGCTTCGATGATCTGTTGACCAACATTGATGACATCCATAACACTAATCATCAGCAAGAGCGAGGTTGTTTTGATGACCCGCGTTGCTAAGTTAATCGTTGCCGGGAGTTCCAACTGGATTGCTTGAGGCAGCAGAACATAACGGAACAGCTGCCATTGATTGAGTCCCAATGCTAACCCTGATTCACGCTGGTGCTTGGGAACTGACTCGAGTGCTCCCCGAACAATATCGCTAAATTCGGCTGCAACCCATAAGGAGAACGCCAGAACCGCCATCCAAGTTGCCGGCAAATTGACATTAAATTGTCGCGGCAAAATGTAGTAAACCAGGAACAAGAGAACTACTGTCGGCAGAATCCGGAAGAACTCGAGGTAAAGGAGTAGGATAAAACGGATAATTCGGCTAGGCAGGGTTCTTAAAAGGCCGAAGATGGTTCCTAACAACAAACCAATTGCTAACGAAACAACCGCGATCCAAACAGATGTCCACAATCCGCCCATTAACCGGGCAAAGTTTGTTCCTTCAAATAAAACGCTAATCCCCGAATGAGCCATACCGAACCCTCCTTTCAAGCCAGTCAAGCAGTAAGATTACCGGAATCAAGATAATTGCGTAGGCGATTACCAACACAAACAAGTACTCGTTCGACCGGTAGTACATTCCAATCAGGTCAAGAGCCGTGTTGGTCAGCTCCGGAATTGCAATTACGGAAAAAATTGATGTTTCCTTAATTAGAAAAATAATGTTGGCTGCTAAAGCCGGAACACTTAATGACAATCCCTGCGGAAGAATAACGTACCGTGCAAGCTGATACTGATTCATCCCCAGTGCTTCACCAGCATCAATCTGGGTTTGACTAACCCCATTAAAGCCACCGGTGAATCCTTCAGCCATGTACGCCCCGCCAAGGAATATCAAACCAATAATCCCACAAGTCTCGGCAGTCATCTTAATCCCCATTACCGGAAAGGCATAGTATAAGAAAAATAGCTGAATTAGCAATGGAGTATTTCTGGCAACCTCAACATAAACGTTAAGAACATGCCGGAGACCCGGAACGCGAAAGTACTGTACTAAACTGGTGATAATCCCAACAATGATTGAGCCGACAATCCCAACTAGCGAAAGCCAAAGAGTTAATTTGAACCCTTGAGCAAAATTGGGAAGACTCTGCTGGATAATCGTCCAATCCATATATAGATCATCCTCTCTTTTCTTTTACCGCGAAGTGAAAAAAGGCTTACAATTCAAATTCAGAATTGTAAGCCTAGTTTATTAGTAATCAATCCAAAAAAGCTTGATTACCCTTAATTTTTACTAGAATACAAATTACTGAATTTTAATCACGCCAAAAAGCTTGTTACAAACAACGCAACAAGCAGAACAGAATTCGTTTGGCATGACATTATTCAGCATAATTTGTACTCCCTTCGTGATGAATTATCTAAATTTTACCCGATAATAATTAAAAGTCAATAGGATATGCTAACTTATTGTAAGTTATTAGTTGAACAAGGTGCCATTCTAGCTAAAAAATACTTACCAGTGAGGTTAGCAGAACAACAATCAGGATAATCCCCATAATAATCTTGGCCGGACTAAACTTTTCGGGCTTCTTAGCATATGCTTTCCGGTGTTCCTTTTCAACATGGTTCAGCCGGTCAAGGGCATGTTTCTCTACCATTGACTCATTATCTTTATCTTGCTTTGCCATTTGTCAACGCTCCAATCACTTCTTTGTACTGTTCAACAGTCGCATCATTAGCATGTTCACGCTGGGTATCGATTAGTTTCTCCATCAATGCTGGCTTAAGTAATGCTGTCAAAATCGTTTGGGTCATTTCTTTAGCCTGGTTTTGTTCAAAAATATTTTGTGGTGCAACGAATTGCGGTTCGTGCAGAGTATCCTTAAAGCCAAGAATTAACATGTTTTGTTCAAACGCCGCCCGGACACTATCAAGGATTTCGCTTCCCCGGTTAATATCAAGGTAGATGTCACAATCTTTCAGTAATTGCAAAGCTCGTTGACGGCTAACGTTTGGATAAACCGTTACATTTGGCCACTCACCGAATGCGAGTAGCTTCCCGGACATTTCGGTAACCGCGGCAATGTGGAATTGAATATTTGGCATTGCCCGAACTAGTTCGTCTAAGTGATCAATTTCGTAAAACCTTGTCCAGATCAGCAGATGTACTAATGAGGTGCGCATAGAGCTGGTTTTTCTGTTCAATCCAGTGAACGATCGCTTCAGCCAGGTCACCATCATACTGCCATCCAACACTGACGATCTGGAGCGGTAAGCCATTGAGCATCTTGCCAACTGTTTCCCAGGTTTTCTTCACCCGCTTTGGATCATGCATCACGACAATGTTAACCGGCTGATCAGAATCTGGATTAACCGGCTTGTGGAACCATAAATCATTGTGAACACTACGGGGAAGCTTGGCTGGACAAATTTCAAGTCGTTTAAATTGTAAGCTGGTGCAGCCCGTATTAACGAGACTTACTTCGTAATGGACGGCACCTTCTGGAAACGTAAATGCCTTTTCAAGGTTATGAAATTCAAGCCGATTAATTTCATCTCCCTGTCCATTAAAGAAGACGATTCGGGTAAAGAAACCCTGTGCCGGTTCAGATGACGCCTTAATTGAAATCCGGTAGAGCTGGTTAATTCGTAACAATGGTAATTGCGGATCGTAGCCTAAGATATGAAGAAAAGTAATCTCCTCTTCCAAGCTTCGCAGCGGCCGAATGTCTTCTTGGTTTTTACGGTGTGAAAGGCCATCTTGATTAAGCCGATAAATATAATCCTCGTCATCCAAATAAACAATCTTGCTTGCCTGCAAGTACGTTTTCCAGGTTGTAAATTCATCGTCAATTTGGGTATCTTCCGGACAGTAAATTTGATTAAAGGCTTCTTGTTGAAAGAGTTTCCCCCAGAGAACTGTATAGATCAATTGGAAAAAGTCATTTTTATTAGTGTAAGCAAAGTCAAACCATTCCCGTGGAGTAAAGGTGCGCTGACTGACCTCATGATCCGGCATGTGAACCAGTAATTGACCATTCCCCTTATAGGATTGAAAGTCACTGATAGCGATTTGACTACCAGTTGACTCCAAAGCCGTAATTAATTCCTCCAGGTAATTAGGCATTACATAGTCATCGCTATCCACAAAAGTAATTAAATCTCCAGCAGCAACATCCATTCCATAATTCCGGGCCTTACTTACCCCTTGATTGGCCTGATGAAACACCCTAACTCGTGAATCTTGTTGCTGATAACGAGTACAAATTGCCAGTGAACGGTCCGTTGAGCCATCATCAACTAAAATTAATTCAAGATTGTGGTAAGTTTGTTTCAAAATGCTCTGAATGCATTGATCTAAATATTTTTCGGTATTATAAACCGAAACAATAACTAATATTTGTTCTTCTTCCATTATTGTTTGCCTAACATTACTAATCATAAAAAGCCTTAAAGATTGCTTCAGTTAATGCTCGTTTTACAAAGTAGCCCCCACGGATCAGCTTTGCAAAGTCATCAATCGAGTTAACCATTTGATCGTACTCCGTGGTCGTCATTGTTTGAACCCGTTCGATTGCTTCAGGAAGCGAGTCGGCAATAATTCCCAGGTTTTTTTCTCAATAATGTCACGAGCAGGAGTTCCACTATTGACGATGACTGGTAACCCAGCAGCCAGGTAGGTTGAGAGTTTAAATGAACAATTATGCTTCATATATTCAAGCCAATATGGATCACCAGACCAAATTAGGCCAAAACCACCCGTCCGCCGAATATCATTCAGCAAGGCAATATCTGGCATACTGCCAACGAATTCAATGTTACGACCGACTCCCCAGTCCTTTGGCGATGTAAAGACCCGGAGCTTAACGTCAGGGTTAAACCAGGTTCCACCGAAGCCGTATTTCTCTGGATTGGTTGGATCGCCAGCAAAGTTAATAATTGGGGCATAGTGCGGCTTTTCCTTCCCCGATCGCTGCCAACGATGTGATCCCACATTTTTTGAATAACAACTTTTTTAACAGTTAGGCCATGTTGACGCAAAAGATCAACCATGGATTGGAATGGAGCAATGATCACATCAGCCATGTTGTAATATTTAACCCACTTGTCCAGCAAATAGCGATTACTTTCCCACATTAAAGGAATCACGTCATGGATAAAAATAATCCGTTTTAACCCGTCATAAATAAGGGTTCGTTCAGGGAGTGCCGTATCCCATTCAACTGAATTCCAGGATGGCGATTAGAATACGATCACATCGCCCAATTCAACTCCCGCCAGCATCCCATCAAAGCGGGCAATTAATGAACTCTTACTCTCATTTTTATCGTTGTATTGAAAAACCCCAATTTCACGAAAGCCAAGTTCTTTCGTTGCAATGTCCGTTACCATATTCTGGGCCAATCTAGCAACCCCAATCATATGGTGCGTGTTGGTAATGTGTACTCTCAAATCGTCCATCCTTCTTTCTGAATCCAATTATAGCAGACTTAATCTTTTTTATAAAAAAAGCTCCAGCATTTTAAAGTCAAAATGCGTGGAGCTTTGTTCTGATACATGTTTAGTCATTATCTAATATAAAATGAAACGACTATTTTGGAAAAATTTAAGGACGGGTCTTTTCAACAGCTGTAACAAGCTGATCCATCGTCTGACTGCCGAAAATGACAGGTCCACCGTTAATCATTGTTGCAGGGACACTCATGATATTCTTCGCTTTCCGTAATTCAGGGAAGTGTTGCAAGTCAATCATCGTTGCCGTAATCTTTGGATTTAATGCAGCCATCCGTTGGCAAGCAGCGACGACATCAGGACAGAAGTGACAGGTTAGTGAGACACCAATTTTAATGGTTGCTTCGGGAAGAGCTTTAATCCGTTCAACCATTTCTGGTGAAATCGTCTGTCCGGGTCCCGCAACGTTATAGATACCTAAAACAAGTGAATTTAACTCATGACCTGTTGGAATGCCTGCATAGTGAAGTCCGGTGTCATTACCAGTATCATCAAGCAGCCGCAATTGTGGGAGGTACTTAACATTTTGCGGAGCGGCTTGCTTTTCGACCTTCATGTGGTCCGCATCCAATCCTGCAAATTCCGTTACAAAGCCAAGCAACTGGTCACTTAATGGCGTCCCATTAGTTAGGACTTGTAAAGTAACCGTCTTTGTCAAGCGAGCAAAGATTGGTTTCAACTGTTGATCAATATCTGCTGATAGCCAATTACCAGCGTGTGGTGCAACCTCTTCTTCGTTGTCAAGAGAAGAGGTTTGTCCAACTGTCTTGGTTGGCTGTTTGATTTCTGCATGAATTGGAATCCCCAACCGTTGCTTCTGATCAGCAATATACTTTTCAGCAGCCGTCGCGGCTTCGGCACCGTCAGCAGTAGCCGTTACTATTTGCCGAAGTGACTTTTCAATAATGTCACCAGCCGCAAAGACTCCCGGAATGTTTGTTTGCCGTTGACTATCAGTAATAATATAGCCTTGCTGATTAAGCTTAATGACTCCTTCAAGGTTCTTTGTTGCTGGTTGGGTCCCGATATAGATAAAGACACCAAAAGTTTGGTCGCCATCATTAAGGTGGTAGACCGTCTTTTCACCGGTCTTATTATTAACCAGAGTGGCTTCCGTTAAGTAATCGTCACCAGAAACACTTTCTACTTCAGTATTGTACTTAACACTAACCTTTGGATTATCCAATGCTCGAGAGGCGATCAGTGGTGGACAGGTAAAGTGATCACCACGAACCAAAACGGTAACGTGTTTTCCGTAACGGCTCAGGTAGTCGGCTTCTTCCGCAGCAGCATAGCCACCACCAATAACGAAAATTTGTAGGCCGGTAAAAAGCTCACCATCGCAAGTCGAACAGTAGGCAACGCCCCGGCCACGGAACTTTTCTTCACCAGGGAAGCTAACTTTCTTTGGGTTAGCCCCACCAGAAATGATAATGCTCCGTGCCTGATATTGCTGTCCATTAGCATCAGTTACGGTTTTAACGTCAGCGGTTAAATCATCATACTTGGCAACTTCAGCGTGTTTGATTTCAACACCGAAGTCCGCAACCTGCTTTTGCATTTTATTCATCAATTCGGTACCGTCAACTTCTGCTACTCCGGGATAGTTATAAACAACGGATGTGGTCGTTACTTGACCGCCAACACTGTTTCCTTCAAGGATTAGCGTATCAAGGGTTGCCCGACCGGCATAAAGACCAGCCGTCAATCCTGCTGGACCGGCACCAACGATGATCAAATCATAGATATGCTCGCTCATCGGTGTTTCCTCCTATAAATTAAAGCTTACCAACAAGGTCAAGGCTTGGCTTAATTGAATCTTGACCTGGCTTCCAGTTTGCAGGGCAGACACGATCACCATGTTCACGAACGAATTGAGCAGCTTGAAGAGTCCGGAGAATTTCATCAGCGCTACGACCGATTCCCATGTTGTTAATTGTGTAAGATTGGATCTTACCGTCGGGATCAACAATGAAGACACCACGGTAAGCTTGACCAGCGTCTTCATCCAAGACATCAAACATCCGTGCAAGCTTACCAGCAGGATCGGCTAACATGTTGTACTTAATCTTGCCAATCTTTTCTGATGCTTCAGCCCATGCCTTGTGGACGAATTCAGTATCTTCGGAAACTGAGTAAATATCAGCATCAGCCTTCTTAAA
>CAMLUN010000028.1 GCA_946487795.1 uncultured Lactobacillus sp.
CTACGGCCCATAGCGGACTCTCACCGCCTAGCTAATACCCATGCCGGGCGCACAAAAGGAGCAGAAAAAATAAAATATTCTTCCTGCTCCTTTTATTTACCAATAGTTTCCGAACTTACAGAAACTAATTACGGGAATCCAAATAGGCTCACTTCGTATCGTAACTGAGGGACTCGAGCCTAATTACGAATGACTCTGATGATTTCATCATCATTCATCGTTCTAGATTAGTCAACCGTCCCTCCGAGAAAGTTAATTCCCAGCTTCCATTATTCAAGAAAATCCTTTAACTGCTTTGAACGAGATGGGTGGCGTAGTTTCCGTAATGCCTTAGCTTCAATCTGCCGAATCCGTTCACGAGTAACACCAAAGACTTTTCCAACTTCTTCAAGTGTCCTGGTACGACCATCATCAAGACCAAATCGAAGACGAAGGACGTTTTCTTCCCGGTCGGTTAATGTATCAAGGACATTTTCCAGTTGCTTCTTCATCATTTCATAAGCAGCATGATCGGCTGGACTAGTTGCATCCTGATCTTCAATAAAGTCTCCCAAGTGTGAGTCGTCCTCTTCACCAATTGGTGTTTCAAGGGAAACCGGTTCTTGAGCAATCTTAAGAATATTTCTTACCTTTTCAGTTGGCATATCCATTTCAGCACCGATTTCTTCTGGAAGTGGTTCACGCCCCAAATCCTGAAGCAGTTGTCGCTGAATCCGGATCAGCTTATTAATCGTTTCTACCATGTGAACCGGAATCCGAATGGTCCGCGCTTGATCAGCAATGGCCCGAGTAATCGCTTGACGAATCCACCAAGTAGCATAAGTTGAGAACTTGAAGCCCCGCCGGTAATCGAACTTTTCAACGGCCTTCATCAACCCCATGTTACCTTCTTGAATCAAATCAAGGAATTGCATCCCCCGACCAACATACCGCTTAGCAATGGAAACAACTAACCGTAAGTTGGCTTCAGCAAGTTCTTGTTTAGCTTCTTCATCGCCTTGTTCAATCCGGAGAGCAAGAGCAACTTCTTCGTCAGCACTTAACAGGTTTACCCGACCAATTTCTTTCAAGTACATCCGTACTGGGTCATTAATCTTTACTCCAGTTGGAGCCGAAGTATCCTTCATCGCTTTTTGGGATAGCTTTTCGGTGGCCATTAATGCTCGCGGATCAGGATCACCGTTTTCATCAACAACACTGATTCCTGAATCTTCAACGTTTTGAAGTAGGTTATCAATCCCGTCAGCATTCAATTCAAATGGTTTAGCAACAAGTTCGGTCAGATCATCATACTTAATGTGTTTGCGCTTCTTGTAAGTACGAATTAACTTACCAACAGCGGTATCATACTTTTTTTGATCGAAGTTATCACTATTTGAAATGACGATTTCTTTCTTTTTGCTTTTTGCCATATTAATTGGTCTCCTCCGCTTTTAATTCTTGTTGCTTCTTTAAAAGTTTTATTAACTTCATTGTTAACTGGGTTGCTAGTTCACTGTTATTTAATGAACTAGCTTCTCTAATCTGTGATTGCAGTTCTTTGATCTTTTGTGACAAGGGAATCTGTTCCTGAATCAATTGAACACAATCATCAATAAGTTGCATATTAACTACATCATCAACGTTTAACTGCTCAATTTGACCAAGAGTTGAACGTAAGCTATCTTCCTTAAGGTAATCCATTAATCCGGCAGCTGAATACTCCCCATGCTCAGAAAAATAACTCTCCGCTAATAAGTATAACGTTTGATAGCGTTCATGTGCAAAGTGAAAATCATTTATTGCCGCTACATGATCCCAAACTTCCTGATCATGGAACATGTACCTTAATAGTAACTGCTCTGCTAGCTCAGTCCGCTTAATGGGATTCCGCTGTAGTGCTGGCGAACTAGCCGGTCCCGGCCCCACCGAAAATCCCGAAGAACTTCCCTCATTTTGCGGTAATGATGCTGGTTGGGAGTGGCGTTTTCTTCCTCCTAAACGCCGACTAATATCTTGTAATTGACTCTTTAACGTTGCCTTATCAAGATCAAACTCCTTAGCAAGCTGCGTAAGGTACATATCCTGTTCCAATGACGACGAAAGAGTGGCTAGAAGCTTTAGGGATTGTTCTAAGTACGAAATCAGCTCGGTTTGGTTGTTAAGGTTCTTATTCAACCGATAAAAACGTAAATAAAAATCAACCGGTGTTTCTTCTTGATCAACTAGATATTTGGCAAACTTATCAGCACCATTTTGTTGAACATATTCATCTGGATCGATTCCTGCTGGTAATTGAACGACACGTAGTTGCATTCCCTGTGGCTGATGATCCCGAAAAAGTGTCACTGCGCGATCAATCGCGTTCTGACCAGCAGAATCACCATCATAGCAAATATCGACTTGTCTAACTGCCCGGCCAAGAATGCCAACCTGTTCTTCAGTCAGGCTCGTTCCCATCGAGGCAACACCATTCTTAGCTCCAGCGCTATAAGCAGAAATAACATCCATAAACCCTTCAAAAAGGTATATTTTTGATGTTCCCCGAGCCTCCTTGCGAGCAATATCAAAATTAAAGAGGGTGCGACGCTTATTAAAAATCGGTGTCTCGGGACTATTTAAATACTTGGGCGTGTCTGCAGGTACTTTACCGATTACCCGCCCAGAAAAGCCAATCACCCGACCATTTTGGTTACGAAGTGGGAACATCACCCGATCGACAAACCGGTCGTGAAGGCCGCCATTATTATCTTCTACAAAAAGACCTGATTTTCGTAACAACTGATAATCATTGATCTTTTGCTCCAAAAACGGCTTCAAAATTCGTTGTTCCGGAGCAAATCCTAGATTAAAGTCATTAATTAGCTCATCGGTCATCCCCCGCCCTTTCAAATACTTTAAGGCTTGAGCACCAGCAGGAGTATTCATAAGAATATGATGGTATAGCTTTGCGGCCTCTTCATGCATTACCATCAACTTACCATTAGGAGTATTATTCTCTTGGTGAATACTTCTATCACCGTTATTGAGGTATTGAGAAGGTAGATCAACATTAGCCAGTTGGGCGACTTCGGCAACGGCCTCTGTGAACGGAATATGTTTTAATTCCATTAAAAATTGAAACACGTTTCCCCCACGGCCACAACCAAAACAGTAAAAAAATTGTTTCTGTTCGTTAACGGAAAAAGAAGGAGTCTGCTCCTCATGAAATGGACAAAGGCCAACAAATCCCTTTCCTGATTGGTGTAATTGTACATAGTGACCAATTACATCACTAATATCCACGGAATCACGAATTCGATCGATGACCTCTGATGGTATTCTTGCCACTAGCTGACACCCCCACTAATACTAGAACAGCTACGAAAGGCCGCAACCCCTGCGGAATGCGACCTCCATAACTATTTAGCCAAAATTAACTAATATATATGATACCACAAGTCATCAATAATACAATCAAAAAGGCTTATTTAACAATCAGTTTATCTAAGTTACCAATCAGGTACGTTTGCCGAGCAAGAATTCCCAGCTGAGTCAAACGATTATTCTTTACATTTTCATCCTTATCCATGATCATGTTCTCATCGAAGTATTCACTAATAATCGGTGCCAATGACCGTAGAGCAGCAAAGTTATCTTCAACCGTTCTTTGTGAGCTCTTATCAACTAAGTCGTTAACGGCATCGTAGAGCTTCTGTTCTGATGGGTTTTGGAATAAGCTTGGGTCAACCTTTACGGAAGAGTCGTTATTCCCCTTCTTAGCAATCCGTAATACCCGAGTTAATGCTTCAACAACACCCTTGAAGTTTTCATCGTCATGGTGAGCTTTGATTGCATTTGCAGCATCCAGAACGTTTTCAATATCAGCAGATTGGGTATCAGTAACAGCATCAATCACATCATGTTTCATGTGTTGACCACTCAATAACTGGTGAATCCGATCCATAAAGAAGGAACGAACCTGAGCCGCATTCTTGCTAATGTCAATATCAACATCCAGTCCAGCCTCATCAAAGGCCTTAACAATTTCTGGCTGGATATTTAAGAGCGGTAAATGCCAATTGCTGTCAGCAATAATCCGCACAATCCCAAACGCTTGACGTCGTAATGCATATGGATCATTGGAACCACTTGGAATCATGTCAACAGCAAAGAAGCTCATAATGCTATCAAGCTTATCAGCAATTGCTAAGGCAGCGCCAATCTTACTCTCAGGTAGATCTCCTTCAGCTGAAACCGGCATATAATGTTCCCGAATTGCTTGAGCAACAGCAGGCTTTTCACCGAAGAGCTTGGCATAAATTTCACCCATGACACCTTGTAATTCAGCAAACTCACCAACCATTTGAGTTGTTAGGTCAAACTTATAAATATGCGCTGCCCGATCGAGATCAGCTAATTCTTCGTCACTAAAGTTCAGCCGTTTGCCAAGAACTGCTGCAATTACAGCAACCCGTTGCATTTTATCGTACATCGAACTGATCTTATCATGGAAACTAACCCGCTTTAATCGTTCAACGTATTCATCAATACTAATCTTTTGGTCCTCTTCATAGAAGAATTTAGCGTCTTCCAACCGTGGTACCAAGACCCGTTCATTCCCCTTAATCACATTTTCTAGGTAGTCAGTATTACCATTACGAACTGCAATAAAGTTTGGTAAGAGATTACCCTCGTGATCACGAAGATAGAAGAAACGTTGGTTATCCTTCATTGAAGTAATTAAAACGGCATTCGGCAGAACCAGGTACTTTTTATCAAATGAGCCAGCAAAAGCGGTTGGCCATTCAACTAAGTTATTAACTTCTTCTAGTAAGTCTGGATCCTTATCAATTACCCAATCATTAGCGGAAACAATCTTATCAATTTGTTTCTCAATTAACTGCTTACGCTTTGTCTGATCAGCGATTACAAAATCATCATGCAATGCCTTTTCGTAATCAGTTGCTTGTTTTAACTCAACCTCATGGCCAAGGAAACGGTGACCACGAGTAATTCGTCCCGCTTCAACATCAAGAATCTTAAACGGAACCACTTGGTCGTTCAAAAGAGAAACCAACCAGCGAATTGGCCGGATAAATTGAAGGTTATTGTATCCCCACTTCATCAAGGTTGGGAAGTTCATTGAAGTAATTACGTCTGGTAGTCCTTGAAGAACTTCAGCTACTGGCTTACCACTGATATGCTTTTCAACAAAAACATATTCAACGCCCTTGACTTCCTTAAATTCAATATCGTCTACCGATGCACCTTGTCCACGAGTAAAGCCAATTGCAGCCTTAGTCCAATTGCCGTCTGCATCTTGAGCAATCTTCTTTGCGGGTCCCTTTACGGATTCATCTACATCAGGTTGCTTGTCGCTTAATCCATGGATCAAAAGGGCTAGCCGCCGTGGGGTTGCAAATTCTTGGATCTCGTCAAAAGAAATCCGTTGTTCCTTAAGGTAATTAGCTACCCGTTCATGTAACTGCTTAATACTTGGCGTTACCACATGGGCAGGCATTTCTTCAACACCGACTTCTAATAAGTATGAGTTAGCCATGTTACTTGTCCCCCTTTTGAGCTTTCTTTGCTTTTTTAGCAGCTTGCTTTGCAGCCCGTTGCTTAGCTTTTTCAGCTTTCTTTGTGTACTCGTCTAAGGTCTTTTGCCGAAGCTTTTCATCATGAATAAGTGGGAAGCCTCGTTTGCGTCGTTCCTCAACGAAGGCCTTGGCAATCGACTTGGCCATGATCCGGATCCGGTGAAGGTAACCAGCACGTTCCGTAACGGAAACTGCACCACGAGCATCTAATAAGTTAAAAGTATGGCTACATTTAAGAACATAGTCATATGCAGGGTGAACCAAACCAAGCTTAATTAGGCGTTTTGCCTCAGTCTCATAATTATTGAACTCTGCTAGTAACATATCCTGGTTACTTTCTTCAAAGGCATACTTTGAATGCTCGTATTCTGGTTCCTTAAAGATATCACCATAGAGCACCCCGTCTGCCCATTCGAGATCGTAAACAGAATCAACGTTTTGAATATATTCGGCTAGTCGTTCAAGACCATAAGTAACTTCGGCAGCCACTGGATTCATTGGTAATTCACCAACTACTTGGAAATAGGTAAATTGGGTAACTTCCATCCCATCAAGCCAGATTTCCCAACCAACACCGGCACACCCCATTGAAGGGTTTTCCCAGTTATCTTCAACAAAACGAATATCATGCTCAAGCGGATCGATTCCCAATTCACGTAAACTTCCTAAGTAAAGGTCCTGAATGTTATCAGGAGACGGCTTCATAATTACTTGAAATTGGTGGTGTTGGTACAACCGGTTAGGGTTTTCACCATAACGACCATCAGCAGGACGCCGCGATGGTTCAACGTAAGCGGCATTCCATGGTTCGGGACCAATTGCCCGTAAAAAGGTATATGGACTCATTGTCCCTGCCCCTTTTTCATTATCATAAGCCTGCATTAACATGCAACCTTGTTTTGCCCAGTACTTTTCAAGTGTAAATATAATATCTTGAACACTTAACTTATCAGACATATTGACTCTTCCTTTCAAAAAAGTCCCTGTAGAAACTAGTCTGCGACTAATTTCTACAGGGACGAATTAATTTCGCGGTTCCACCCTGCTTTTTTGTATTACTACAAAACAGCTTAGTTAATACAGCTGCTAAAGTGCCCCACTAATAGACTAACTCAAAGGCTTGCACTCTCCCTTTGTCGCTTCACATTAGCCAGCATTAGTTTTTTCTTTGTCGTTGCTGTAAATATATTTTTATACGTGACTTATGATAGATAAACATTTCCTAAATGTCAATTACTAAATCACTATTTTTTTAATTTCTCTTCCCACTGCCCCATTTGACGAATGAATTTTTTACTTTTTAAATTCAAGCCAACTTCATTATCATACAACGAGTCCAGTACAAATTGAAGTCGGCGTTTTGTCGTAGAATTAATCTTAATGGAATTGAGCTTTTGAAGGTTTAAAGTTGAAAAACGTTGCAAATAATAAACTGTTCGCTGATCAAGGTGCAGCCGTCGCTCGTCAAGATGCCAATGATTTCGACAAAGCATTCCCCCATACTGCTCAGAAAAATCTAACGGCAAATCATCACGACCACAAATAACACAACGATCCCAGGTTGGCGCAACTCCAAAGCGAACTAGTAATTGTGTTTCGATCACATTGGCAATTACTTGCTCATCAAGGCCGCTGTTTATCAGGTCAAGAGCTGCTGCAACCTGGTTAAACCAGCCGCCAATCCCCTGACCATCCTGAAATGCACTGTCGACTAACGCCAATATGTATGTAGCATATGCATTTTTACTAATATCACTGGCAATGGAACGATACTGACTGGTATCACTTGCAGTATTAATAAAACTCAATCCATTATCAGTTAATGAACCAATATATTCACCATGAGTAAAAGGCAAAATATCTGCAGCCAGCCGAAATCCCCGTTTTTTGGCTCCCTTAACAAAGAACATTGCCGGACCAATCTTATCAGTTAAGATTTTTACTAGGAGATCCCGCTCACGATAATCACGGCGAAACATTATTATTCCCCTAAAATCAGTGGTAATCCGACTCATTGGGGCTCATCCCTTCAATTAATAATCCTTATTACGGTAACCATAATCTTTAAGCATTGCTGACTTATCTCGCCAATCAGGGACAACCTTTACCCACAATTGAAGGAAGACCTTATCGCCCAAAAGGTGTTCAATATCTTGCCGGGCCTTGGTGCCGATCTTTTTCAGCATTTGTCCCTTCTTACCGATAATAATTCCCTTCTGCCCAGGACGTTCAACAATAATATTGGCAGAGATGTGAACATGCTCATCATCTTCCCGTTTAACAGAGGTCACGTCAATTGCTACTGAATGGGGAACTTCTTGTCGAGTTAATTCAAAGACCTTTTCCCGAATCATTTCCGCAATTACAAACCGTTCGGGGTGATCGCTAATTTGATCGCTAGGGTAATATTGTGGACCATTAGGCAGGGTTTCAATTAACTTATTAATTAGTGGGCTAACATTATTTCCCTGAAGGGCTGAAATTGGGTAAATTCCGGCAAACGGCAATGCATCTTTATACTGTGCAGTTATTTCTGGCAAGTCATTTGGGTTAACCTGATCAATCTTATTAATTGCCAAAAAGATTGGCTGCTTAACGTTCTTCAACCGGTTAATGATAAAGTCATCTCCCGGGCCACGATCCTCAGTAGCTGAAACCAGGTACAATACAGCATCTACTTCATCAAGAGCTGACAAAGTGGACTTTTCCATAAAGTCACCCAGTTTTGTTTGTGGTTTATGTACTCCAGGAGTATCAATGAAAACTATTTGAGCATCATTAGTAGTATAAATTCCCTGGATCTTGTTCCGGGTCGTCTGGGCAACATTACTCATAATCGCAACTTTCTGACCAACTACGTAATTCAAGAACGTTGATTTACCAACATTTGGTCGTCCAATCAAAGCAACAAAGCCGGACTTATAATTTGGATTATCCATTCTTTTTTCTTCCTTCCTAATAACCTAATAACTTTATTATCCTTGGTAAAAAGATAATTAGTCCCACTAAAACAGCAAAAATAGCAGTAATTAATACGCCACCCGCAGCAACATCCTTTGCCTTCTTAACATTAACATCATAATGATGCTCACCAAGTAAATCTGTTACTGCTTCAGTGACCGTATTCAAGAATTCAGCCGAAAAGACGACTAAGATCGCAAGAAGAAGCCATAGCCATTCCAACCGATCAACCCGCAACAAGAAGCCTAAAATAACAACCACTATTGCGGCCGTAAGGTGATAACGCATATTCCGTTCTTGTGAAATAACATCAAAAATACCATCCATTGCGTGTCCCATTGCTTGAATCAAGTGGTGGTTTTTTTCTGTTTGCCGACTATCTTTTGAGGCCATACTGATCTAATATCTCCCGTTGTAATGTAAACATTTTCTTTTCGTCCTCTGGCTGCTCATGATCATAGCCATTTAAATGAAGGAAGCCATGAACAACAAGGAAACCCAGTTCTCGGTCAAAGGAGTGACCTAAAAACTTAGCTTGTTCAGCAACCTTATCAATTGAAATAAAGAGATCACCAAGGTTTACCGGTAATTCAGCCGCTAATTCGGGGGCCAAAATAATTGGCGTCTCATTACCAGATTCCTCAGCGGCAAAACTGAGCACATCGGTTGCACGATCAACGTGCCGATACCGAGAATTTAATTCCCTGATTTCAGGGTTATTGACTAAGGTTACTGACATTTCAGTATCATCAGCTAATTTTAATTTATTTCCCGCAAAATCAAGGATTTTTTTAATTAATTCGATATGGGCTGTACTAACTTTTTCTGACGTATGATCAAATATTTCTAATTCCATAAGCTAATCCTTTTTCTCGGCCTTCTTCTTCGTTGCCGCTTCCGTTTCTTCGTCTCGTTTGATTAACCGTTGCGTTGCATTGGTTTCATAAGCATTGATAATCCGAGCAACAACCGGGTGCCGCACAACGTCTTCTGCCGTAAACTGAACGAATTTAATTGATTTAATGTCCTTCAAAATTCGTTCTGCACTTATTAAACCGCTACGGGTGCCATGTGGTAAATCAATTTGGGAAATATCACCATTGACTACCATTTTTGAGCCAAATCCCAGTCGGGTCAAAAACATCTTCATTTGTGCATTAGTGGTGTTTTGGGCTTCATCAAGAATAACAAAAGCGCCATCCAAAGTTCGACCACGCATATAAGCCAGTGGCGCAATCTCGATTACTCCCCGCTCCATCAGTCGTTGGGTATGATCCGCTCCGAAAATATCATTTAATGCATCATAAATTGGCCTCAAGTACGGATCGATCTTTTCCTGAAGATCCCCAGGAAGAAAACCAAGACTTTCACCCGCTTCAACTGCTGGTCGAGTCAAAATAATCCGTTCAACTTCACCACGCTTAAGTGCTGCCACTGCCATTGCAACGGCTAGGTAAGTTTTCCCGGTACCAGCTGGGCCAATTCCAAAAGTAATATCGTTATGTTTAATAGCGTTAACGTACTGTCGCTGACCAAAGTTCTTTACCCGAATGGAACGACCTCGACGATCTCGAATAATCGTTTCACTGTAAAGATCAGCGAAGTAATTTAACGTCCCCCGATGGGCCATCTTCATAGCACTGACAATATCCGTGCTATGAAGGTGGATCCCCTGTTCACTTAAGTCCAGTAAGGCATGAAAAACATCTGCAGTTAATTTAACATCCTCAGGCAATCCCTTGATCTTTAAATTGTCGCCAAAGGGGTTAACGATAACATTCATTCCTTGTTCGTATAAGGAGACGAACTTATCTTGAATCCCTAATAAAGCAACCTCAGATTCTGGACTACTGATTTGAAATGTTTGCTCAATTTCTTCGTTATTTTCTACCAATTAAAATAGCTCCTCTTAGTTAATATAAGTAGATCCTTAGCACATTATATCATAACAAAAACAGCCAAAGAATGACTCGCCGTTAAAATCATTCTTTGGCTATTTTATTCCTTTATGCAAGCAATGGCTAATGATTAGCAAGAAGTTCTTTAGCCTGCTTAATTTGTTCACGAACTTGGGTAAAGCTTGTTCCCCCAAGTGACTGTCGCCGTTCCACAGCCACTTTTGGTTTCAAGCATTCGTAAACGTCTTTCTGAATTTTTGGATTAATTTCCTGGTATTTATTTAATGGAATGTCGCTTAAGTTAGTCCCCGTCTTTAATCCTTGAAGAACTAACTCACCCACAATTTCATGCGCCTGACGGAACGGAATTCCCTTAGTTGCTAAGTAATCAGCAAGCTCAGTAGCGTTAGAAAAATCATTATGGGTCGCATGTTCCATCCGTGCCTTATGGACATGCAGCGTTTTTACCATCCCAGCCATAATCTTAATTGAAGGAAGAATTGTTTTAACGGCATCAAAAACACCTTCCTTATCCTCTTGCATATCTTTATTGTATGCTAACGGCAAGCTCTTCATCGTTGTCAAAAGGCCAACCAGATCGCCATAAACACGACCGCTTTTTCCGCGAATCAATTCGGCCATATCAGGGTTCTTCTTTTGGGGCATAATTGAGCTTCCAGTCGAATATTCATCCGCTAATTCAATATAGTTAAATTCATAGCTACACCAATAAATAATTTCTTCACACAAGCGAGACAAGTGCATCATGAGAATACTGGCATTACTCAAGAATTCTAAGACAAAGTCACGATCCGAAACTGCATCTAATGAATTAGCATACGGCTGGTTAAAGCCTAGTAATTGAGAGCTTAATTCACGGTCAATTGGAAAAGTTGTCCCTGCTAAAGCAGCAGCTCCTAATGGTGAAATACTAGTATGCTGTTTGTTAAATTCAAACCGTTCAATATCCCGCTGAAACATTTGAAAATATGCCATTAAGTAATGCCCATAGGAAATTGGTTGGGCATGCTGCATGTGCGTATAGCCGGGCATAATTGTCTCCACGTTTTCTTCGGCCTTGTTAACTAAAACGCGCTGTAAATTACGTAATGCTTGAATAACTAATGGCAAGCGTTCATTAACATATAAGTGTAAGTCCGTTGCTACTTGATCATTTCGGCTCCGTCCTGTATGGAGTTTTCCTGCTACAGGGCCAATCTCTTCAGTTAGTAACGCTTCAATATTCATATGAATATCTTCATTGTCGACCGAAAACTTTAACTTACCTTGGTGTAACTTCTGTTCAAGTTTCTCTAAGCCAGCAATAATTTGGTCAGCATCATTTTCTGAGAGAATGTTAGTTGCTTTTAGCATCTTTACATGAGCCAGTGAACCATGGATATCTTCTTCAGCCATCTCCTGGTCAAAGCCAATTGATGCACCAAAATTATTAATAAAGTCATCGCCAGCTTCCTCAAACCGGCCACCCCACATTCGCTTAATCGGCATCGGCAGTCACACCTTTATTATTAATTTGTTCTTGCTTCGTTGCCAATGCCTTTTTCTGGACTTGGGCATAGACCTTATCAGGAAGTTCCCATAGTTTGATAAATCCGGTAGCTGCTTCCTGATCGAATTCGTCTGCTGAGGTATATGTAGCCAGATTCTTATCGTAAAGGGAGTTAGGCGACTTCCGTCCTTCACAGATTACGTTTCCCTTAAATAGCTTTACCCGGACAACACCATTGACAACTGCTTGTGCCTGATCGATGAATGCAACTAGTGACTTCATTAGCGGTGAGTACCAAAGGCCGTTATAAATAATCTCACTCATCTTTTGTTCAACAATCGGCTTAAAATGGGCTAATTCACGTTCTAAGGTTAAGTCTTCCAAGTCTTTATGAGCAGCCAGTAAAACAGTTGCTGCTGGACATTCATAAATTTCCCGTGACTTAATCCCAACCAGCCGGTTTTCAACGTGATCAATTCGACCAATTCCATGACTACCAGCAAGATGATCTAATTTCATAATTAATTCATCAAGTGGTAGTTTTTCACCATCAATGGCTGTTGGCACCCCTTCTTCAAAACTAATTTCGATTGTTGTCGGGGTATCGGGGGCATCTTCAATCGCTACTGTCCGGTCATACGCATCGGCTGGTGCGGCAGCCCATGGATCTTCAAGAATTCCACATTCATTTGCCCGGCCCCAAAGGTTTTCATCAATTGAATATGGGCTAGCCCTAGTAATTGGAACTGGAATATTGTTATCCTTGGCATATTGAATTTCCTCTTCCCGTGACCAATGCCAATCACGAATTGGGTCTTCGATTTTCATTTCTGGAGCAAGGGCATGAATACCGGCTTCAAAACGAACTTGATCGTTCCCCTTACCAGTACAGCCATGGGCAATTGCAGTAGCGCCATATTCACGGGCAACAGCCACCAGTTTTTGAACGATTAATGGACGGGATAGTGCAGAAACAAGTGGGTACTTTTGCTCATACATTGCATGTGCTTGAAGCGCTGGCAAAACAAATTGTTCAGCGAAGTCATGTTTAGCATCAATTACCACTGACTTCCACGCGCCAACTTGCTTCCCCTTTTCCTTAATTGCTTCAAGATCTTTTCCTTCACCAACATCAATACAACATGCAATCACGTCATATCCCTTGTTTTTTAACCACGCGATTGCAACTGAAGTGTCTAAACCACCGGAATAAGCTAATACAATTTTTTCTTTTGTCATCTGTATATCCTCCATCCATTTTTGAAATTGATAATAAATATACACTAAATATTAATTTAAAACAAGCAAAACTCAATAATTTGTCATTTTTATTCAAAAATAATAATTTATTATGTATATTAGTGAATAAAAAAATTCCCTTCATTTTGACTAGGCGAGTCTAATCATCTACTAAAATGAAGGAAATTCTGCGTGATTATTTAGTTTTGAAAATTAATGGTTTGTTTGCTCTGAAGCGGGTATTGAAGTAACTCAGTTTGATCCAACTTATCCTCTTCTAACTTAACTGCATTAATTTGATTATTATCGTACGTTGAATAGTAGAAAGTTCCCGTAGTTAAGTTAATCCCGTCAGAATAAATTGTATATTCAAATTGTCCAGGAGCCACTTGATCAAGGCCCTTTTGTTGTTCAACCGCATGCAGATTATGAAAATAATCAGTAATATTTTCAAT
The DNA here is from genome assembly GCA_946487795.1 of uncultured Lactobacillus sp. Taxonomy (GTDB): domain Bacteria; phylum Bacillota; class Bacilli; order Lactobacillales; family Lactobacillaceae; genus Limosilactobacillus; species Limosilactobacillus kinnaridis. The sequence continues at coordinate 13,625 of CAMLUN010000028.1, forward strand.
TTCTGATTTTCCCTTGGGTGCATGTGCTTTGGTGAAGACTTCTTTAACAAACCGACTTTCTGAATCCATCCCACCCGGTAAGAAGCGGGAACCAAATCCACGGCTATAAGTACTGAGCTTAACTTCAGGGATCAAAGTGTTCTCTGGATAGGCCGGCGAAATACTCTGATAGTTACTCAAATTTAGCAATTGCTTAGGAAATTCGGGATTATTAGTCAAAACGCCAACAGGATTATCATAAACATTTAGCCCCTCTGCCGTTGACTCAACCACAATTGCCTCACCGGATTTATCGGCAATAAGCCAGTGAAGCGGTGACAAGTGGAGCTTTGCGGAGAAATCAATCTTAACTAAGTTCAAATTACTAAGTAGCTTGCGTGCTTCGGTAACATTTTTACATTGTCCTAATATGTAAGGGATAAATTCGAATGGGGTTACGTTATCCTTTGCTGGATCCTCCGGGAAATAGCGACAAGGTCCGTCAAAATTTAACCCAGCCATTCCCAAACCTTCTTCATTTGCTCCATCAAAATACAATGGATAGCCATCTTCAACTAATGCCATCCCGGTAATGGCATAGTGGTGATCCAATGATGGCATTTTACGGAAACTAAATGGATAGTTTCGCGGTGTCACAACCACCTCTTGACCAAACGAAATTTCTAAATCAAGGTTCCGGCCGAAATAGCTGTCACCAGCCGTATAAATAATCGATGTACACATATTTCTTATCTCAATATAAAGCTACTTATTCAATTCTTCCTTAACGGTTTGGTTAACTAACTTACCGTCAGCTTGTCCCTTAACCTTAGGCATCACAGCACCCATGACCTTACCAAAGTCCTTCATGCTAGAAGCATTAACTGCCTTAATTGTTTCATCAACGAT
>CAMLUN010000029.1 GCA_946487795.1 uncultured Lactobacillus sp.
ACGTCACTGATGAGCAACTACTTTCTTTCTAACTTAAATTGACATTTCGGGAAATAAAAATTTTAGGCTAAAATATAAGAAGGAACATGAAGTAAAAAGCTCCAGTCTGTTTATTTTTAAGAAACGAGGTTTGATATTATGGCTGAAACAGATGTTAACCCAGAATTAGTTAAAAAAATCGTTAAACAAGTATTGGCTCAATCTGCTAATGGAGGAGATAGCACCAAAAAAATTTTTGCTTTTAGTATCCGAAAAGATGAAGAACCTTACGTTAAAGAATGGGCTAAGAACCATCCCGAAATAGAAGTAGAATATACGGATGAACTCTTAACTCCTGAAACTGCTGCAAAAGCTAAAGGAGCTGACGGGGTAGTTGTTTACCAACAACTCGATTACACGCCAGAAACGCTACAAGCACTGGCTGACGAAGGCATTACAAAGATGTCGCTACGTAATGTTGGTGTTGATAACATTGATATGGCTAAGGCAAAAGAACTTGGCTTTGAAATTACCAATGTTCCTGTTTACTCACCAAACGCAATTGCCGAACATGCTGCTATTCAAACAGCTCGAATTCTTCGCCAAACCAAGGTCTTAGATGAAAAGATTGCTAATGGCGATTTACGCTGGGCCCCAACAATTGGTCGAGAAGTGCGTGACCAAACTGTTGGTGTTATCGGAACTGGTCATATTGGGCGTGTTTATATGCAAATTATGGAAGGCTTCGGTGCTAAGGTAATTGCATATGACCCATTTGAAAATCCAGAATTAAAGAAGCAAGGATATTACGTTGACAGCCTTGATGATCTATATGCTCAAGCTGATGTGATTTCTCTTCATGTCCCGGCTACTAAAGAAAACTTCCATATGATTGATAAAGATGCAATCGCTAAAATGAAAGATAATGTTGTAATTGTTAATTGTTCACGAGGCGCATTAGTTGATACTGATGCTGTGATTGAAGGACTTGATAGTGGAAAGATCTTTGGCTTTATCATGGATACCTACGAAGATGAAGTTGGTATCTTTAACGAAGATTGGCGTGGCAAGGACTTCCCTGACAAGCGGCTTAAAGGTCTAATTGATCGTTCAAATGTTCTTGTTACTCCACATACAGCCTTCTATACTACTCATGCTGTCCGCAACATGGTTCTTAATGCCTTTGACAATAACCTTAAATTAATTAATGGTGAAGAAGCTGACACACCGGTTAAAGTTGGCTAATAATTATTAATCTTTCTTAAAAAGCCCGACTATTAGTGCAAGACTAATAATCGAGCTTTTTTTGTTCACTAAACTAGTGCCGTTTGTAAAGCACACGCAAGAAGGCCCCCAACAATTGGGCCACACATTGGAACCCATGCATACCACCATTCTGAAACACCCTTATTAGGAATTGGCAAAATAGTATATGCTAACCGTGGTGACCAATCACGAGCTGGGTTTAAGGCAAAGCCAGTAGTTGTCCCGAGACATGTACCAACAACTGCAATAACCATTCCTACGATAAATGGCTTCAATCCCTGTGTAAAGTTACCAAGATTTAATAAGATGAAAATAAATGCAAAGGTCGCAATCACTTCTGAGAAAAAGTTAAAAATTGGACTATTTATCGCTGGACGAGTAGCAAAAATACCAACATTATTTCCTTCTTCTTCATTTGGGGTTGCTTTAAATTGTGGATAGAATTGAATAATTACTAATACTGCACCAACAAACGCACCAAGAAATTGACCAAGTAAGTAAGGTATAACGTTACTCCATGGGAATAAGCCAAAAATAGCAAAAGGAATTGTTACAGCAGGATTTAAGTGCCCTAATGAGCCCAGAAATCCTGCAACATAAACTCCCATCGTAACTGCTAAGCCCCATGAAATACAGATAAACCACCAGCCACTTTGTTTCCCATAAGTTTTATTTAAACTATTACCAGCACAACATCCTGCTCCTAATAAGATCAAAACCATGGTGCCAAAAAATTCGCCAATAAATCCATGCATGTCTAAACACCAACCTTTTTAATTTTTCTTCAAAATAAAACCTAACATCAAGAGAATAATCACCAAGAAAATCCCACAGTAAATATATCTTTGCGGATGTCCTTTTACGTGTCCGTACCGATAATCATTATTATAACGTTGCATGGCTCCTATTATTAATCCACTGATTCCATTTATTGTTGGACTAAGCGCAAAGGACGCCGACACTTCGCTTATTTCATTATTAATAAAGCTAAAAATAATAAAAAGGACTCCAATCATCACCGTTGAAATTATCGTTGCAAGATTAATTCCAACTAACATTTCATAGATAATACTGTTATTAGCTGGAACCTTAACAAGTATTCTTGGCATCTCTTGCCAACTTCTTGCAATAAAGAAGATGAGTAAAAAGCAATCACCAATAATAAACGGTAAAGTCCAACCATTATGTAATTCTAAACTTGGCGGAATTACAATCCCTGCAGCGCATAGAACTACTATTGGCCAATACATCGAAGCAAATTTTCGACGTGATTGCGGTCGTTCCAGGAGAGCAAAAAATTGTCCCAAAAGAGCTTGTAAGAAATTTAAAACGATAAATATCATGACCCATATATTTAAGTAGCTAGGAATTAATACTACTTTAGGCTGTCCCCAAGCTAAGACAATCGAAATAATTAAAACAATAGCTAATAACAAAGCCCTTGGTGCATAAGGGGACAGATTTCGATATTTTTCTGCTCGTTGATAAATTAATATCAGGTTATACATATTCATCACTAAAATGACAGCTGAAACCAGTAAAGTAGAGTCCTGCAACTGATTTGGGGATGGGGGTTCTCCACCTAAAATAATATATGCTGACATTGTACAAAGCCATCCCACTGTCCACATCAATGGAATAGTTGGTGTCAAGATTAATGGCTGACGCGGCAACCATTGTTCCATGTGAAACACCTCCTCAATATGGTATCTTACCATAAGAAATTGCTCAAAATCTGGTAAGATAAATAGTAGTTAGTTTTAGGAGGTAAATTTTTATGTTTTTACCACAATTAGGATTAAAAGGAAGCAGTCAACTAGACCAAATTGAGGATCGCTTACAGTATAATCCTACTATTTATGAATTTTATACTAATGCTGATGACTTTACTGATGAAGGCTACCAACGCCTCTATGATGCTATTCAATACGTTAAAGATGCTGGAATTAAAAATATTATTCTACATCACCCAATGAAGTTTCAGGATCATCATTCAGAAGTAGTGGCCCCTGAAAAACAGTATCCTGACCTATATCGCTTTATCGAATTTACAACTGAAAAGCTCCTTTATTTAGCTGATGATCTTGATGTTCAAGTTTTGGTTCATGGTGGTTATGCTGGTCCTGAGTCACGTTACTTTGTTTCACTCTACCCTAGTGTAGAAGACGCCCGAAATGCTGTTTATCAGCGGTTGGATCGTTTTGCAGATGCTGGTGGAGAGCATATCATGTTTGAAAACTCAATTGCGCCAGTTTTTGCTTATGGCGATCCCCTTCAAGAAGATGAAATTCTTGCACATGATTATCGACTTGCCTTTGATACATCCCATTGTTTTATTGAACTTCATGGGAATAATCAGAAATTGGCCGTATCCCTAGCGCATTTAAAAGATCGTACCGTTCATTACCACCTAGTTGATTCAATGGGCGAAACTCATGATAGTCTTACTCTCGGCACCGGTAAAATTGACTGGGCTAACGTTTTGCCTCACTTAAATCCAGCTGCTACTAGTATTTATGAAATTAACTTACACGATCAAAATAATTGTCGTGAACAAATTGACAGTCATAATTATTTAGTTAAACTTTACCAAAAGCTTAATAATAGAGGAGTTTAATCGTGAAGCAATATATTAATCACCGTCATATTTCTTTAGTATTAGCCCTATTTATCCTCTACTTAGCAATCACTTACTGGGAAGTTGTTGCTAAATTTATCCAAACAATTTTTTCGGCAACCATGCCTCTTTTAATAGGAGGAATAGTCGCCTATATCGTTAACCTATTATTAAGACAGTATGAATACCTTTACTCGCATTTATTTAAGAAGCCAAGTTTGCAAAAATTCAAGCGGCCAGTTGGAATAATAATGTCCTACTTAACAATCCTCCTAATAATCACCATCGTCTTTGCTCTGGTAATTCCCGAACTTATTACGTGTGTAAAACTACTTATTGCAAATCATAGTCACATTATCAACCATTTTATTGATTACTTTGAACATAGCAGTGATTTTAAGGGCTTCATCAATAGCTTTGATACCAGTAAAATTCAATGGGATAAAATTGGTAAATACCTTACATCTGGTGTTGGTGGAACTTTCCGGACGGTTATTTCAACAGCCTCGTCTGTATTTTCAGTTGCCACAACCGCAATTATTGCGTTTTTCTTTTCAATCTACCTCTTGATTTATAAAGAGATGTTGCAACGTCAATTTACTAAATTACTTTCAACATACTTTAGCCGATACCAGACACAAATAATTAAAGTTCTGAAAGTTTTTGATGAAAGTTACAGTAACTATATTGTTGGGCAATGTAAAGATGCCGCTATTCTTGGAATCTCGTGTTTTATTGGGATGACGATCTTACGAATGCCATATGCTTCAATGATCGGAGTTGTAACTGCATTTGGTGCATTAATTCCAATCATTGGGGCAATCCTTGGAGCGAGTGTCGGAGTAATTATCATTTTCGCCGTTTCTCCACTTCAAGCCGGTATTTTCTTGATCTTTATTATTCTTCTTCAACAGTTAGATAACCGCATTACCTATCCACTAGTTGTTGGAAGATCAATTGGTCTCCCAAGTGTATGGGTATTTGCTGCAGTTATTATTGGTGGAGGAATTTCCGGAATTCTTGGAATGATGTTCACTGTTCCTTTATTTGCAGCCCTTTATAAATTGTTAAGTGCTGATGCAAGAAACAGAATAACAATTCAAAAAAATGAGTGAAAAACCGTAGCATTTTTCACTCATTTTTTTATAAGTTATCTGGAACATCAGCAGCAGGTTGGTCCTTAGTTAGTCGATAAACTTGCGATGTATTTACACCAAAGTACTGGTTAATTAACTTACTCAATTCTTCCATCGCTTCATTAGCGCGTTCAATTTGTTCTGGATTAATTGCTTCCATAACCGCAACTACATTTTGAGAATCTTCTGTCAACATTGTTCGTTGAGCTTCACGCCAATTTAGACAACGACAAACAGCACCTTCATCGTCATAATAAATAACTTCCCCCGCCAAAGCAGGTTCATCTTCTTCAGCACCGACTGGCCGAAATGCTTCGCCACCTTTTGCAACACCAAGATGAAGGTTGCCAGCAATCTTATTTCGATCTTCAATGCCCACTGGAACACCGTAGCTTAAAGAAATACTATTGTAGACATCCACAAGAGGTTCAATTGGTTCAAATTTCCGTCCTTGATTGGCACGCTTCAATAAGGCCTCAATTGATGAGCGCGCACCTTTCTTTTTCTTAAATTGTTGAAATGCTTGACGCCATTGATCAACAACTGGATTCAAACGAAAAGTCTCATTGGTTAGAAACTTATCAGCCTCATGAGTAGCATTTGCTAATAGTTTCTTTCGTTCATCATAGTTGTCATCAGTATCATGGTTATCAATGCCATTTGCAAACAAGATATTTACCTGTGCATCTGGAAAAAGTTCCCAAAAACTTGGATCAATCGTCACTTGCTTCATAAAAATAATCTCCTCTTTATAAATTAATATTGACGTTTGCCCCCATGCTTTACGGTATCCCAATCGCCATCAATATTTTGGCGGATACGAACTAGATAGTCATGAACCTGCTGAGCCTCTTTTTCCGAGAAGCCTTTCAATGCCTCACTATTTGAAAATTGGTTTTCACGAATAATAAAAGGATAAATCTCTTTTCCTTTTTGAGTAACATAAAGTCGTTTAATTTTCTTATTCGTTGGATCACTTTTTCTTTCAATAAAGCCATTTTTTTCAAGCTTTTTTACAGCACGGGCAATCGTTGTTCGGTCTACTTTTATCAAGTTTGATAATTGTTCTGAAATAATTCCTGGATGCTCATAAATACGAACAACATACAGGTATTGACCACGTGCTAAGTCGATTTGCTTGAACTCAATATTGGCAATCGAATCGAGTGCTCGATCAATCATCCCTATTTCACGTAAAATATCAATCATTGATAAAAATTCTCCTTAACTACAATATTAAGTTCTTTTTGTTGTAATTGCAACAAAATAATTAGCTTTAATTATTTTCCAACGGCGCAGGCTGAGCGACTTTTTGCATGGCTGTTAATAATTGAGCTGCATCCATTCGCGATAAAACTGATTTCAGTGCTAATGTCATTAAGCGATCATTTTGTGTATTAATCACATTATTACTTGGAATTTCTTCTCCAGCTAAAAGTGCATTCAAAATTTCAACAAAGCGGTCATAGGCAGCTTGCGGGTAAGAATTCATAGTAACCTGAGCAATTCCTGCACGAATATCATCCAGTGAAAAATTCGATTTTAACAATCCAATAAGCAAAAGATCTACTAATTGGTTAACGGCATACTTTTTCTTAATCGGTGCTTGAATAACTTTCTTTTTCACATAATTATTTACCATTGATTTTGTAAGTGGCTCAATTCCTAAATGATTTAATTGTTCATTTACAATCGCCACCACCTGGTCAACATATAAACCTAGTGTAGGTAATTCTTTCCATCGTGGAAACCGCACCCGTGCTAAATTATTTTGCCATCGTTGATATTCTTCTAATTTATCCATATCACAACCTGCTTTCTTATGGTGCAATTCCAATCGATTGATTCCGAAAATCATCGGTAGTAACTGCCTGTTCAATTATCTGTGCTACTTGTCCTAATCCAATCTCTTTACCTTCTAAAGGATTGCCTTCACTAACAACCTTAAGTGAAGTTTCTTCATTAGTAATTGGCAAAGCTCTAATAATAGTATAGGGCAACTCAAATTCATCAATCATTTTAACCGCATATTGATGAGCAAGGACAGTCTGAGTTGCCTGTTGCCCATACCATTCCTGTAGTTGCTGATTTGTCGCATCATCTGCTGTTCCTGCAATCGAAAGCATTACTATTTTTGACGGTAAAAACAGTGAGTGATCAATCAATTCGGCTAACTCTTGGACTTCATCATCTACATACTCATTAACAGTGGGAAGCCAACATAATATATCCCCACGCTGAATTTCAAATTTAAAACTAGTAAGAGCAACTGCTTCTGGAACCCTTTTGATAATAGTTGGTACTAAATCGTCATGCCGGTGACTAATAAAAACTATCCGACCCATCACAACCTCCAAATCTATTAGTAAGCCATCAATTCATCTTCAATCGTTGCATCTTCAATTCTGACATCAGTAATGGTGCTTTGCTCTAGTAATGGCAGTAATGTTTGAATATTTCCAGTGAAAAGGAAACGGGTCTCATTACCTGCTTCTTCCAACATGTGTGCCCCTAACTTTACTGCATTGTCGATTGGGAAACCAGTTCCCATTACTGTCACAGTACAATCTACTCCATCATTCATCGACAAATCACGTGCAGAAGTCAAATGACTGCCATTAAAGTAATAAAGAGTATGAGCAAACCGCATCAATGTTGAAATATTTTTGCTTGTGAAAAGCACTAAGGCATCGACCTTTTGAGCATAGTCTTTAACAAGGTGACCAATCATTTGCCGTTTATTTTCCTCTAAGCCATCAAAGGCATCATTCAAAATTACGATTGGACATTGCCAAGCAAGGAGAAGTGCTATCCGCAGTTCTAGTCGTTGTGCCTCGTTTAATGAAGCAATCATTTGATCAGGTTCAAATTTCAATGATTTAAGCATTTGGAGTGCTTGTTTTGACTTCAAAGCATTTTTACGATGACGTAATGCGTGGTCAACAGCTTTTGCCACTGTCTTTCCTTTTAAAACCACATCATCAATTCGGCCGATTTCATTTTTGCTTTGGCGCTTATATTTTTTGAATGGAACCCCGTTAATTGTTACATCCCCATTTAAGATTTTTCCACGAACAGATAATAAATCTTCTAATGCAGTTGCTGCGCCTGTATCGTTACTGCAAATTCCGACTACTTGTGGTGACTTTAGTTCTAATGAAACGTTATCTAATTGATCTCCTGATTTAGCATCATAGACTAAATCATTAATTGTAATACTGCTCACTATATAACCTCTTTTCTTAAGCTATCTACCTTTACTAATCTTATCATTTTTTAGGTAATGAACGAAATAAACATGTCTTTCTTTTTAATATGCTTTAATTTATAACGACTTATTTGAATGGTAAAATAATATACATAAATTGTACTTATCAATCGAAATGAGGAATGTTATTTTGAATGAGGGCCAACTATTCACTAATTTTGTAATTATAATCATTACATTTATCTTTGCGGCATTTTTTGTGGCAGCCGAATTTGCTTTAGTGCAAGCACGGGTAACAGCCCTAGAAGAAATGCAAGCAAAGCGCGATAAACCATCTACCAAAATAAACCGCGCAATCAAAATGGTCACCAATCTAACAGAATACCTTTCGACCACTCAAGTAGGAGTTTCAATTTGTGGAATTATTCTCGGTTGGGTCGGTGAAGGAACGATTGAAGCACTCTTAGCTGATGCACTTTCGTTACCAAGCTGGTCACTAAACAATAGTGTCATCCATGTTGTAAGTGCCATTGTGGGAGTTCTTCTTCTAACATATTTCGAAGTAGTTTTAACAGAGATTGTACCCAAAAACATCAGTATTGATATTCCAATTAAGACCCTGATGTTCGTTACCACCCCACTGCACTATTTTCACATTACTTTTTATCCTTTCGTTTGGTTGCTTAATAGTTCTGCCAACGGAATTGTTAAAATGTTAGGCATGAAGCCAGCTGACGAGAGCCAAGACGTCCTTTCGCAAAGTGAGATTATTAGCCTATCTCGAAACGCTGTTAAAGGCGGTGAACTTGAGCACAATGACTTGCTATATATGGAACGAGCCTTTGACTTTAACGATAAGGTTGCTAAAGATATTATGATCGATCGTACTCAATTAACAGTTATTGATATAAATAAAACCGTAAATGACGCGATTAAACTATATCTTAAGACGAAATATAGCCGCTTACCGGTAGTTGCTGATAATGATAAGGATAAGATTTTAGGTTATGTTTTTAACTACGACCTAATTCGGCAAAAGCAAATCAACGGAGATGTATCTTTAGCAAAAGTTCTTCGCCATATGCCTACTACTCCTGAGACTACCTCAATTACCGAAGTCCTTAAGTTAATGATTAGTACTCGGGTGCCCATGGTAGTCGTTGTTGATGAGTATGGGGGTACTAGCGGAATTATTACTGACAAGGACATTTATGAAGAACTATTTGGAACAGTAAGAGACGAGATCGACAAGGTTTCAGATAACATGATTTCTAAAATTGATGAAAATCAATACCGGATTGATGGAAAAACGACCATTTATGATTTTGAACGCTTCTTCCATGTTGAACTTAAAGATTCTGAAGATAGCGATGTAGTAACTTTATCAGGATATGTGTTAGATAATTATCATAATATTCATGAAGGAGAAACGATCAAACTAGCCAACCTTGAGTTAAAAATTCAAGATTATCGTCATTCATATATTGATAGTTTTATTGTTACCACTTTATCAAAGTAAAATTTTACATTTTGGCAGCAATAAGAAAATTATCCTTTTATTTAACACTTAATTCTACTAAAATAATTTTGTAATATTAAAGTAAATCTAAACTAGAAGGAAGAAATTCACATGGCACCAATGAATATTATTTATATCTCGCTTGAGGGAAATACCCGTTCCTTCTTAACGCGGATGCAGGGATATGCTAAACAACAGCACAGTATTAGTGAAGATTGTCCACTTATTGAATTAAAAGAAGTTAGCGATCAAACGCTTCCTGCCGATGAAACAGAACCCTTCTTTGCCTTCGTACCCACATATTTAAATGGTGGTAACGGAATCGATTCTGGTTTCACTGAAATTATGACAAATGCATTAGGTGAATATATTTCCTACAACGATAACGCTAAAAAATGTGTCGGCTTTGTAGGTAGTGGTAATAAGAATTTTAACGAACAATATTGCTTAACTGCTCGTAAATACGCGCGAGACTTTGACGCACCATTTCTCGCAGACTATGAATTACGAGGCACTTCACAAGATATTGAGCGAATTTATACTATCTTAGCTAAACGGTGGAGCGAAGTTAACGCCTAACTTCTAAAATAAAAGCGACTTGGAAATCCAAGTCGCTTTTATTTTTAGCCTTGTTTATTAGCACTTATCAGCCATGTTATCCCATACTTATCTACAATCTGCCCCATTACATTATTTAGGATCCAATCACCAAATGGTACCGTCACACGTTGATTGTCTGATTTTGCTAAACGATTAAACAAATCACGTGCTTTATCTTCCTCTTCTTCAAAATCGAGTAAAATTGAAATTAGTGTAGACGTTTGGGGATTGCCCATCGTTGCATCTGCACAAATAATCTTTTGTCCAGCAATCATAAATTCACCACGCATTGTTGTCTGGTTCAATTGATCAACTGGTAATCCAAGACTTTCCGCCTGCTCTTTTGTCAGAGACTCGTGATATGTAATCTGAGCGCCAAAGTCTTGTTCATAATAAGCCATTGCTTCCTTCGCATTCTCAAATGTTAGGTATGGGTATATAGCCGTCATAGTGTTCCTCCAAAAATATTCATTGTTGATTATATATTTTGAATCGCTTTCCGTCAAACTAGCTTCCAATTGGATTAGCTACTTCTAACCGTATATTAATCATAACTAAGGCCCCATTATGATATAATTGTCTAGTCTATTATCAAGCTAATTTTAAGATGGAAGGATGAATTTTTTGAAAAAACTCAAAAAGCATAGTCCGCTTCTAATCCTTGGATTATTCTTCCTTGGGATCTGTATGCGGATGCCGATTACAGCAATACCGTCTGTCATTAAAGATATTGCACAAACTTTTAATGTAGAAACTACTAGCTTAGGAATTTTAACCACTATTCCCCTCCTTTGTTTTGGATTATTATCATCAGTAGTTTCAGCACTCGCTCAAAAAATTGGTAATGAACTAACGATTGAATTAGCAATGATTTTAATGTTTATTGGTTCTTACCTACGAATTTTAAATTTCTCCTCGTTAATGATCGGAACAATATTAGTCGGGGCTGCCATCACTTGTATTAACGTCTTATTACCTGCGATTATTTCTGACAAACTTCCTAATCAAATTGGAAGTGTGACCGGGATGTATAATGTCGCGATGACTTTATTTGCTGCAATTGGTGCTTACGCAATTACTCCAATCACCCATGCTACTAGTTGGCAAACCGCTGTTATCATTATTAGTATTGTTGCTTTAATTGCAGCAATTATCTGGGTACCAAACTTACGCTATAATCAACGTGCCACTAAAGAAAGCAGTTCTACTGAGCGTGGAACTAACATGTGGAAAAATGCAAATGCATGGTGGTTACTCTTATTCTTCGGGGGACAATGTTTCGTATTCTATAGTATCGTTGCCTGGTTACCTACAATTGCCATGGACGCTGGATTAAGCAGTGATAATGCAAGTTTAGTTGCTGGATTACTACAGCTATTATCAATGCCATTCGCCTTTGTAATCCCAGTGATTGCCACTAAGATGAAAAATCGGCAACCAATTATGCTATTTGCAGGAATCATTTCTTTAATTGGAACTGGAATGATGTTCTTCCCTGTAAATTCTCTTGTTTACTATATATTTGTTGCCCTATTTCTTGGTGCCGGTACAACTACTACTTTCGTTCTTGCAATGACCTTGTTCGGACTAAAGACTAAGAGTTCTGCCGATACCCGAAACCTTTCTGGAATGGTCCAATCAGTAGGATACTTAATTTCTGCATTAGGTCCTATCGTTGTTGGAAACCTTTATTCACAAACACATAATTGGTTTGCAAGTTTAATCGTGATTGCTATTGCAGCTATCTTCTTCACAGTCTGTGGTGTAATAGCAGAACGTAAACAATTTGTTTAAGATATCTTTCAAAGCTGCGGAATTTTTCCCAGCTTTTTTAGTTAGTTTTGTTTTCATAAGCTATAATTTTAACCGATTCCAAATTTCTTTTAAAAGTTTTTTTGATCTAGACCATTAATTGATAAGCGCTTACCAAAGACTAATCAACAAGCCATTTAGCGGTAGTGGTCCATTTTAACTTTCTAAGACATCTTCTCAGAAAACGTTTCCTTTGATAGTGCAGATTGTGCTTTAAGAGTATATAATTGTCACGGTATAAGAATTTTCTGAAATTTCAGAAGGAGTGAACATTTTGGCTACAGAAAATAAGGCTGTCATTACATTATTTGGTGCGACTGGTGACCTTGCAAAGCGTAAACTTTATACTGCTTTGTTCAAGTTATATCAAAAGGGTTACCTAGCTGACCATTTTGCATTACTAGGAACCTCCCGTCGTCCATTGACTGACGAAGAATTCCAACAAATCGTTCGTGAATCTATTAGCAATATTCCAGAAACTGAGGATGGCCAAGCAGAAGCATTCTCAAAACACTTTTTCTACAAGTCACATGATGTTACTAAACCAGAACATTACGAAATCCTTAAGCAACGCCTTGCCGAATTAGATGAACAATTTGGCGCTGAAGGCAACCGTCTCTTCTACATGTCAATGGCACCACAATTCTTCGGTACTATTGCATTGAACTTGAAGAAGCAAGGATTATTAACTGACAATGGCTTTAACCGTCTTGTTATTGAAAAGCCATTTGGTCGTGACTTTGAATCTGCTAAGAAGCTTAACGATGAATTATCACAAACATTTAGTGAAAATCAAATTTTCCGGATTGACCACTACCTTGGTAAGGAAATGGTTCAAAACATTCAAGCATTACGTTTTGGTAACACCATGATTGAATCACTCTGGAATAATCGTTACATTGATAACATCCAAGTAACTTTAAGTGAAAAGCTTGGTGTTGAAGAACGTGCCGGTTACTATGACCAATCTGGTGCATTACGTGATATGGTGCAAAACCACATCATGCAAATCGTTGCTCAATTAGCAATGGAACAACCAGTTGCATTTACTGATGCTGATGTTCGAGTTGAAAAAATTAAGGCTCTTCGTAGTCTTCGCCTCTACACGCCATCAGAAGCAGCTGCTAACTTTGTCCGTGGACAATATGATGCTGGAGAAGGAACTAACGCTTACCGTCATGAAGATGGTGTTGATCCAGAATCTGGTACTGAAACCTTTGTTGCTGCTAAGTTAATGTTTGATAACTATCGTTGGTCTGGTGTACCATTCTACGTTCGGACTGGTAAGAAGTTAGCAGACAAGTTTACTCGTATTGATGTTGTCTTCAAGAAGCCATTAATCGATATCTTTGCTAACCCACGTTCTGAAAGTGACCAATCCCTTAACTCAAACGTATTAACTATTTTTGTTGAACCTAACTCAGGTTTTGCAATCCAATTAAATGCTAAGCGCGCAGGTCAAGGCTTCACAACAGAACCTGTTGATTTACGCTTCTTGCAAAGTGATTCTGATAAGAAGGAATCTCCAGAACCATATGAACGTCTTTTCCATGATGCACTTGAAGGTGACCACACAAACTTTGCCTCATGGGCTGAAATTGCTTATGCATGGAAGTTCGTCGATGTTATCCGTAAGCTTTGGGATATTGAAAAGCCTCAATTCCCTAACTACACTCCTGGTTCCATGGGTCCAGCAGCTTCTGACGAACTCTTGGCTCGTGATGGACGTAAGTGGGTTTATCGTTTAAATCATTAGTTAATAAAAGTAATTTATAGCATTCTTGCTGTAAATTATTTTTTTACCCGAAATGTCAATTTAAGTTAGAAAGAAAGTAGTTGCTCATCAGTGACG